>JABBNW010000144.1 GCA_019352115.1 Pseudomonadota bacterium | reverse complement strand
GGAAGGCGAACGGCAACGTACGCCCCGGACTCTGTGCCGGAACCGGCGTGCAACCAAAGCCGGGAGCCTGCGGATTGGAGGTGCATGGGCCGCCCCAGCCCCGAGCTCCAATCGCGTGCATTTCCTCGACACCGGCGCGTTCTCCGCCGCGACCGATGTTTCGATTGTCGGAAGGCACAGCGGGACCGTGCAGATCAAGTCAAGCAACGACCGAATGTCCTTTTTTTGGGATGCTCGCTATAACCAGATCGTCAACTTCCCACCCATAGCGGCGATCGGGCAGGACAGGCTCGGACGGCCGTGACGTTTGCGACCCCGTCAATCGGCCGCCACTCAGGCTGCCAGCCGCCTCGGAGCTGTCCCGAACAGGAACTCGATATCGTCGCTGCCCATTGCAGCCAACCCCGAACCCTCGTCCCCGAAGGCGATGCTGGCCAGCGCCGCCTTGCGTTCCTGCAACTCCAGGATCCGTTCCTCCACCGTGTCGGCAGCTATCAGCTTATAGACGAAGACCGATTTCGTCTGGCCGATCCGGTGCGCGCGGTCGGAGGCCTGGTCCTCGACGGCGGGATTCCACCATGGATCATAATGAATCACGGTGTCGGCCGAGGTCAGGTTCAAACCACGGCCGCCTGCCTTCAGGCTGATCAGGAATAGCGGCACCTCGCCCGCCTCGAAGCGCTGCACCGGCGCCGCCCTGTCCGCCGTATCGCCGCGCAGCTCTACGTACCGGATACCAGCCGCGTCCAGCGCCGGCTTCATCAGGTCCAGCATCGAGGTGAACTGCGAGAACAGCAGGATGCGGCGGCCCTCGGCCACCATCTCCCCCACCATCTCCAGCAACTCGTCGAGCTTGCTGGAGGTGGCGGCCAGCCGGGCGGACGCCAGCTTCACCAGCCGCGGGTCGCAGCAGACCTGGCGCAGCTTGAGCAATGCGTCGAGCACCACGACCTGGCTGCGCCCCAGGCCGCGTGCGGCGATTTCCTTGGCCACCTTCTCGTGCAGTGTGGCGCGGATGGCCTCGTACAGGTCGCGTTGCTCCGGTGCCAGCGTGACGCGGCGCAGGATAGTGTGCTTCGGTGGCAACTCGGATGCGACCGCCACCTTGGTGCGGCGCAGGATGAACGGGCGGATGCGGGTGGCGAGCTGGCGACGGCGGACCGGGTCGTTCTCCTTCTCGATCGGCGTGCGGAAGCGGCGGGTGAAGTTCTTCCGCGGCCCGAGCAGGCCGGGCATCAGGAAGGCGAACAGCGCCCAGAGCTCGCCCAGGTTGTTCTCGATCGGCGTCCCGGAGAGGCACAACCGGTGGCGGGTTTCGAGCCGGCACACCGCGTGCGTCGCCTTCGCCGTCGGGCTCTTGACCGCCTGCGCCTCGTCCAGAACCACCAAGTGCCAGGACAGCGCCGCCATCGCCTCGATGTCGCGCACCAAGACCATGTACGTCGTGAGCACCACATGCGCACCGGCCAACTCGCGGCGCTTCTCGTGCCGGTCCAGCCCGTGCAGCACGACTACGCGCAGATGCGGCGCGAAGCGCGCGAGCTCCGCACTCCAGTTCGGCACCAGGCTGGTCGGCACGACCACCAGCGCCGGACGGTCAAGGCGGCCCGCGGCCTCCTCGACCACGATATGCGCGATGGTTTGCGCGGTCTTGCCCAGACCCATGTCGTCGGCCAGCAGCCCGCCGATCCCGTTCTCTCGCAGGTGCTGTAACCAGTTCACGCCCTGCTGCTGGTATGGCCGCAGGGTGGCGGCGAAGCTCGTCGGGACAGCCACCTCTGGTATCTCGGCCACGCTGCGGAAGCGCGCGATGTGGGCCGCGACGGCGGCGCCGTCCTGCCAGCGGGCGATGACCAACTCCTCCAGGTCCAGCACGCTGGCGGCCTCGCCCGCCTCGAGCTCCAGCGTCTCGCCCGTGTTGCGGCTTGCCGCCTCGATGAGATCGTCCACCAGCTCCAGGAGACGGCGCGTCCGCTCCGCCGGCAGCTTCAGGATGCGGCCGTCCTCCAGGCTGGTAGTGACCTCGCCATCGACAACGCGGGCGGCTGCCATGCCGCCGCGTTCGCGCAGGTGCAGCAGGATCGGCAGCAGCGGCTGGCGTGTGCCGTCGATCTCGATGCCGAGATCGAGCGAGAATCGCCCGGCTGCTGCATCTGCCACGCGGACGTCGCAGTCGCCGACGGCCTCCACCAGCCGCGGTCCGAACCCGCCGTCGATGCGGTGGCGCCAACCCAGGCCTTGCAGAGCTGGCAGGCGCTCGGCGACGAACGCCTGCCAGGCCTCCGCGGCGTCGCGGCCGTGGAAGGCGAACACGATGCGTCCCTTGGGCGCCTGGCCGGCCTCCAGCCGCATCTGCACCAGGCCGTCCCGGCGCAGAGCGTCGAGGACAGCAGCCTCGGCCGCCTTGTCCCGGCGCACGAAGACCGGACCCGCCTCGGTCTCCACCCGCAAGAACTGCCGATCGTCATCGGACGGCACGAGCGCGCCGGCATAGTCGAATTCTACCAGCACGCCATCCGTGCTCTCGATACGGCCGAGCCTATCGGGGCACGGGTGGCGGATCAGGTGCAGCACCGGCGTCAGCGGCCGCTCGACGATCACCGGCTCACTCGCCGGCGGTGGCTCGGCACGACGCCGGGGGTGCGCCGGCACCGGTCGCGGCGCTAGCACCGGCGGCCGGACACGGATGCGGGCGACCGCACCTGTGGCCGCGTCCACGAACCACGGGCCGTTGGCACCGAGGATGATGCCGGACCGAGGCGGCAGCATGACCGCGGAAGCGCTGGGGAAGATACGAAGATCGCCCTCCTCGAGCCGCTGACCGCCAGCGTGCCAGCGGGCATGACCGCTCCGCACCAGCAGGCGCAGCAGCTCATCCACATCCACTGCTGGCACGTGGGTCCGGCTCTCGGCTTCGCCCAACCTGCGTGCGACGTCGCGCGCCGCCCTGGGCATGGCCTCGTCGGCTGCGATTTGTGCGGGGATGGCAGCGGCGACACCATTACGCTCACCCACGAGCAGCGTCGTCACCACGCAGGCATACGGCGGGTCGGCTGGTGCCAACTCGAAGACGGGCCAGCGCGGCTCTGGCCGCGGCTGGAGTTCAGGCTCCGGCAGCGGTGGAGACGCGGATGTGGGCGGTGGCGCCGAAGGCGCGGGCGTGACCAGCGTGTCGAAGAACGATTGTTGCTCCGGCTGGCGTAGCTCGGGGAAGTGGTCGAGTGCCGCAAAACCGGCCGCGGACAGATGGGCGCTGGCCCGGTTGCCGCAGGAGCAGTGGTGGTCAAACACCACCCTGCGACCTAGCCGGGCGGGCGTGAGGCGGATCCGGTATCGCGCGGCGCTGTCCTGCACCACGCCGGAGATCGTGTCGCCCTCGAGCTGCACCGTGACCCCGCCTGCCAGCCCCAGGCTGCGACCACGGGTGAGCACGCGGCCGTCGAAAATGCGGCCAAGGTCCTGGGACGAGAATGGCGTCGGTATGCGGCGATCGGTGGGCGCGGACTTGGGTGAGGAGGGGGGCGAATCATCGACTGGCATCAGATCAGCATGCTGGCAGGTCGGGCATGCCGCAACCAGCATTTCTGTCCGGAGTCCCCGCCGGAACAAGGAACGGAACCCCGGAGTCAGGATGGGTTCCGGCGTCGGTGTTTGACCCCCTATCGGCGTCCAAATCCGACCCCAGTCAGAGGCCAGAGTCTGTAATGGTATCAATATCATGATGGCGCAAATAGGGGGCCAATATTCGAAGCCGATCGCAACGAACGCCCAAACGACCCATTCCATCAAGAAAATAGACGGAATGTGCGCGGGGTCAGCTTTGGACGCCCTCCCGCCCAAACGCCCGAAGGTCCCCGCAGCCTTCCGGCGCCCGTCTCTGATGCATTTTTGCTCCGCCACGCCGATGCATTTTCTTTCCGGCGTTGGCACCCTTTTCGCCGTGCATCTCCCCCTCCCCTTCGTCAGGTGTCCGGGAACAGGCTCGGGAAGAGGATCTCGACGGCATCCAGCGGGAAGCGCAGCGACACCGGCCCCTTCGGCGTGTCGGAGCCGAGGATTCCGTCATGCACCAGGGCGGCGAGCAAATCGCGCGCCGTTCGCTCGCCAAGGCCGCTGACGCGACCGGCCTCGCCGCGCGGCAGCTCTCCGCGCTGGAGCACCTGTTCGACGATGACGAAGGCGCCGGGCTTGAGGTCGCGGCGGGCCACATAGAGCTTCAGCCGATCGACAAGCGTGTCGAGGGCGAAGAGATCGCTCATGAAGGTCACCTGGTCGAGGCACACCTTCAGGAACCAGGCGGTGAACTCGGCAAGCGCGCGGCGCGAGAGATTGCCGCGACCGTCGAGATCGCCCTGCCGCGGCATGTCGGCGTGATCCATCATCCGCTTGTAGTCGCCGCGGCTTTCAAGGCCGCGCGCCAGGCCGCGCGAGACCGACCATAGGCCATGCGCGCCGATACCCGCCTTGAGGGCCATGGCGTGGCTCATCAGGCGGCTGACGCGCCCGTTCCCGTCCATGAACGGGTGGATGTAGTTCAGCCGGTGATGCGCCGCCGCCATCGCGGTGATCCGGGTGCCCATGCCGAGTGACTCGAACCGGTAGCGCTCTGCGAAATGCACCATGGACGCCTCAACCGCCGCGCCCGAGGGCGGAAGGTGGCGGCCGACCTCGACGTCGTGCTCCGGCAGGCTGCGGAATTCGCCGGGGACCATGGTGACCTGCCGGCTCCTGCCCTGGATCACCAGCATCTCGGGTGGCACGTCCTCGTAGAAGGCGCGGTGCAAATGGCGGATGAATTCGATCGTACCCGGCTCCGGCAGCGCACCGGCGGCGAACTGGCGATCGATCTCCCGCTGCACCCGGATATGCGCGCGTGCCTCAAGCTGGAGATTACGGCGCTCGGGCACCTTCTCGAACCGGTCTTCCAGCGCGCGGACGATCTCGCGCGGCGTCGTGTTGTGGCCTTCGATCAGGTTCGAATAGTAGCAGTTCATCACGCGCACGAGGTCCGCCAGCCCTTCCGCCGAGCGGGGATGCAGGCGCGAGCCGAGTGCGCTGGCCGCCGCGGCGAGGGAGGCGACCAGATCGACGATCGCGGCGGTCGTTTCGTCCAGCAGGCAGGGCTCGATCCGGGACGGAGATTCGATGGGGGTCGTCATTGCCGATCTCTGAAATGGGAAACATCAGGTTAGGATAACATAATTCCGCGTTTTCTGTCCCGGAATTGCCGATTAGGTCCCCGATCCTACTTTGAGATCTAGAGGCTTGATATAATGGGGGATTCCATTGGATCGGCCGGTGCTATTTGCCGATCATGCGTTCAGGCTTGCCTGGCCGGCGCCTTCGGTCCCGGTCGATCCGCAGTTCCACCGCCTTCCAGCGGATCTCGCGGCTGAAGCGACTGCCGGCGTGGCTCGGCATCCCACTGCAACCCCCATCGTCACCACGTTCCACCCGGCGCGTCCTTCGCTGGCGTGGTCCAGCGAGGCGAAGCGACGGGCAACGTGGTAAGGCTCTTCAAAGGTGGTGGAGGCGGTGGCGATCAGCCCGATGCGCTGTGTCGCCATCGCCAAGGCGGACAGCAGGGTGAGCGGCTCGAACGAGGTCGCGGTGGCGCTGCGCCGCAGGGCCGCCATGGGCATATTCAGCACCGCCGAGTGGTCGGCCATGAAGAACGCATCGAAACAGCCGCGTTCCAGCGTCTGGATGAAGCGCACCAGGTCGCGCAAATTGAAGTTGGCGTCCGGATAGGCCCCGAGACAGCGCCACCAGGCGGTGTGGATGCCGACCGGGCTGCATGAAAGCACCGAGATGCAGCTGTTTGGTCATGGGTCTCTCCCCTGGGGCAGCTTGGCGAATGCCGCCACGGCGCAGACCGGTGTGTCATGCCGCGGACTTTCCGCAAGGCGCGCGCGGCGGCGATTGCCGGTCGCTTCGTTTGTGCCGTAATGCGACCGGCGACAAACCTTCACGGCGGCGCCCCGCGGTGGACGTGCCGGCTGCCCGGCCCAGGGACAATTAGGGACAGCGTCACGATCAGCGCGTCATCGAAACTATCGTCCCGTTGGGCGACGATCCCGTCATTAGCGCCTCTGCTCTGGCAGCCGGACCCGCGGCAGCTCAATCCTGCCCAGGACAAGCGCTGCGACCCCACGGACGGAGGCGAGATCGACCCGCCTCCCAGGGATCCAGGCGGTGCCCTTCATGACCACCCTACACCTCCGCACGGTCTCTCTTGATCCGCGACTTCCGGCCGCACTCAGGCAGACTTTCCCCTTGTCGACCTCTCCCGAAGGTCCTGCGTCGCTTCCACCATCTCGAAGCACCAGGCCAGATTCTCCGACCCCCAGATTCTGGGTCCAGGTCATCGCAACCTTTTCACCCGCGCCCGCCGTGTCCACCACGGACCCCCAGGGCACGACCACGTGTCGCCCTACCCCTCCGGACCAAGCCCGGCCGCCCGCCGCCTCGGTCCCCTGCCCGGTCCGTCAGCCACAGTTTCAACAGCTCGCCGAGCCGGCCAAGGTCCGCCCGCAGCTCCACCTTACCCGACGGGCTGTACCCGGTGCCCAGCGCCCCGCAGTACGCCGCCACGCTCATCTGCACCCGCGCCCGCCCCACCTCGATCGCCGACCGCTCTGCCGCCGTCTTTGAGCCGCCGGCGGCATGGGCGCGCGCTGGCAGATTCACCAACCTATTTACCTATCTGAATTTCCTGCCCCCCTGTGGCGTACCCTTATCATCGGTACCCCACGAACTTTCGGAGATACTCGTCAATCGCCGCGCTGATCGCTTTACGGTCGGCAGATGCCGCGGCGGGCACAGAGAAGACCACTCCTGCCCTCCCTTTTCTGCCTGCGGTCAGAAATACTCGTCCCGCCGCGTCACGGAACTGCTCCTGACGCGCGACGGGTTTGGTTTCCTCCCGCCCGGCCTGCACCAAACGCGACACCACGGCTGCTGGCGCAAGGTAGGCTTGGCCAGCGCGCCCGCGCGCCTGCTGCTCAGATGCGATCGCGGCAGTCGCATCGAGAACCCGCGTGCGGATTTTTGGGTGGCTGAGTAGTGGCGCGATGGCTGCGGCATGCGTGATTCTGATCACATGGGGCGACTCGAAACACGCAAGGATATCCGGTGGCAGACGCGCGAGCTCGAGATATCGGCTCAACCAACTCTTGGTGACCTGCAGTCGGTCGGCCATTCGCTGCTGGTTGCCCTCGTAGTGTCGAGCGACCGCACGAGCGTAGTCGGTGGCGCGCTCGTAGTCCGACAGGTCCTTTCGGGACCGGTTCTCAAGATCGGCGAGCCGAAATGCCTCCTCGTCCGTAAGTTCGCGCGGCTCGACGATAAACTTGAAGTCGGGGTAATCGTGCGCGCGCAGCCAACTAATGCTCCAGTGACGGCGTGCGCCACAGATCACCTCGAAGTTATATTTCGGATCGTCGGAGACCCGCCGCACGATAGCGGGCACTTCCTGCCTGCGCTGGGCGCGCAAGCTCGCGATCAGATCCGCGCAGGCCGCTTCGCTCAAGGCCGCGTAGTCGCGGTTGTGCCCGTCCCAGATGCGGCACACTGCCGGGTCGACCGCCTCGTCGGTTCTGGTCGTGATTCCCCCGGTAGCCAGTTCGGCGAGGCGATTTTCCCGCGCCCCCAGGATGCCTGTCCTCGGCGGACGGCGCGGCTCGACGACTGCCGCCGCCTCCCCCGTCACCAGACTCGCGAACCCCTTGTTGCCCTGTGCCATGTCGGATTTCCATTGCCTTCCAAGATCTTCGCCCCAAGTTGCAGGCCCGCAACTGCCCGCCGGCCCATCGCCCAAGCGCAGCCTCGGGTCGGAAATACCTCTACTCCCCAAACATCACCCGACGTCGGCGCCCCTCCCCCTACGAGCAACGCGCAGACACGGATCGACGGCGCCGCCCCCATCGCACGCCACCTCTCCCCTTTTTACCCTCCACCAGGACGGATTTCTATACAATATCAGCCGATTACCCCAGAGTTGCAGGTCTGCAACTCTGCCGGATCAGAGGATGCCCTCGGCCCTCAGGCGCGCAGCATGACCGGGCCATGTGAGGCGAATTTGCATTTCGATCTCCGCATTGACGGCGTTCAGATAGGTGATGCAGCGCTGGTAGGTCTCGCGGGATGTGACCGGCTGCTCGAGTTCATAGACCGACATCATGCGCGCCGACGCGTTATCGATCTCCGCGCTGTCGCGTAGCACCGTGCGCAGCATGCTCTCGCCAAAGAGGTTGCGCATGACCTGCAGTAGTTCGCGCTGCATGGACTTCTGCTCATCCGCCCGGGTCGCGAGGAAGCGCATCCACCGGAGATTGATCGGGAGCCCCCGCTCCTCCAGCACTCCGATGCTCTCGTGCAGCATGGCGAGGAAACTAGTGGTGGATGTGAAGTCGACGACGGTCGGCGGAACGGGCACGAGAAGCGCGTTGGCCGCGCGCATCACCGAAAGCGACACGGTGCCAAGCGCCGGAGGTGGGTCCAGGATGATAACGTCGAAATGCTCCGCAATGGAGGTGAGGCCCTCGGCGAGCCGGTTGAGCAGCCTCTGGTCGCTACGCGCAATCCGTGCGGCCAGCTCATACTCCGCTGAATAGAGGCGGAGATTCGCCGGTATCAGCCACAACCCGTCCCAATGCGTCTCCCGCACTGCATAGGCCAAGCTCGACATCTCCGTATTCCGGATGAACGGGTAAAGTGTATCGTCCTCCCTGATGTCGAGGTCCGGCACATAGCCCAGCATCGTGGTCGATGAACCTTGGCTGTCGCAATCGACCAAACAGACGCGGTATCCACGAATGGAGAGATATTGCGCCAGATGGACAGAGACCGTCGACTTGCCGACGCCGCCCTTGAAATTCTGGACCGCTATGATGGCGATCGGGTCCGTCGAATCACGCCACGGCCGGGTGCCGAATACGGATCGCATCGCGTTCACTTCGGCAAGTGTATAGCCGATGCGTCGGCCGGACTGCGTGCGTGGCACCACAGGGAGGCGCCCATCCTTCTCCGCTTCCCGGATGGCAGTCCCGGTGCGCCCCACGAGTTCGGCGACCCGCGAGATCGGAAAGCGCGGCGAGCGTCGTGTCGCGGCGCCGTCTGCTTCCACCGCCACGTCTCCGCGCGCGCGGAGCTTGGCGACGACGTCAATCGCGCGGTTATAGAGCGCCTCGACGACGCTCGCGGTGTCGAAGTTGTCCACGCCCTGCCTTCATGAATATAGGGGTTATTGGGGGGGCCGCGGCCGTGCCCGAACGGCGGGCGCGGCGGAGAGGCCGCAGGTTTTGGCGACACGCTCGAGATCGGCGCCGAAGGTCTGACGGATGTAGTCCGCCTTGAACCGCGACCCTGCAATGAGGACCAGACCGTCCTCCGCTGCCTCGATGGTTGCGTCGGAGAGCCAAGCGCGCGCGAGCACCTCGCCGAGCGCCGCCTGGAAGGCCGGGAGGAAGCCGTCGGCGCATGGCTGTGGCGCCGCAGGCAGCGCGGGTGCCGCGAGGGTCGTGACGCTCGCCAGCCGAATCGGGCGGCGCAGGAGTGGGGCAGGGGACGCGTGCAGGCGCACGCCGCTGGTGTCGAACTCAACCTTTGCGTCCTGGTAGACCGCGGAAACCTGCCGGTCCCAGGCGTCACGGATAGTCTGTCGGAACTTGCGGATGTTGTTCCCGTCATTCCCGAAATGCACAGCGACCTGAGCCCAACTGAGGAGGGCCGGACGAGCCCTGTTGATCCGCGGGAGGCGATAGGCGAGCCACGTATAGAGATCGAGGGCGGTCGCCGAGTCCCGAAGCTGGCGGATCGCATTCTCGTCAAGTGGCACGGCATGCTCACGGAGGTGCTCGAAGAACCCCTCAGTCAGGAGGATTTCGCGTGAGAAGCTGCCGCGGCTCCCGGTGGTCCCTGCATAGTCATTGGAAAGCTTGACTTCCTTGACTGCAAACTCCTGCTCACCCTGCGGGGTTTGGTTGTCCCACCGGATCATCCACTCGCAGGCCAGCAGTCGGTCGAGTTGCTGGCGGATCAGGGTGGCTGAACCACGGGGTCCGTAGCTGACGGTGCGGAACCCCATGCGTCGCATCCAGTCGGTGAATGACGACCCCAGGACAATGTGGCGCGAGCGCGTGCGCACGGCCTCAGTCATGATGTGGATCAGCACAAGGCGGGGCAGGGACCCATAAGGGACCCCCAGGACCGCCATGCTCTGCTGGCCACCGATCAGCCGCAACACCGGTCGCGGCGTGATCGCTAGCGTGTACTGCCCATCTTGGCGGATGATCGGCGCCGTCTCGTCGGACGGACGCCGCACCGGAAGGGACATCGCACACAGGGCCGAGTGGAGGAAGTTCGGGACCGGCTCCTCCAGGGCGACTGCCTGGACCCGGTCGAACAGATCTGGTTGCCCTAGACCGGTGGCATATTGCTGCGCCGCCCCTTGGCCGGAGCCGAGGAGAACCGCGTGGACCTGCTGCCCGAGGGGAAGTTCCCGACGTGGCATGGGTATGTCTCCTGTAGCAGCGACTCGAGAGAGAGTTGGCGATCCGCGTCGTCCATAGCAGATTCGGGATCGCACGACCATCCACTTTCGCAAGCCCCTGGCCCGAGTCGCAGGAAAGCGAAAGTCGACCGATGATGAACGTGCGAAAAGTCCTGGCTTCGGCCCCTGAGGGTCTTCTGAGGAATCTCTCTTAGGAGTCGTACCTTCCGCATCGGTCCTGGCGGACTTGGTCGCACCAGGACCATCGGTGCGACTCCGGCGGAGCGTACGGCCATCATCGGTGAGTCGTACCGCGCCCATCGGTCGGTCTCGAGCGTACCAAGTGCATCGGTCGATGGGCACGGTCGCCATATTCCGCCTGGAGCGGGGGCGGCCCCGGGGCGCAGCGTACGGATTTCATCGGTCTGAGGGAGCACCGCGTCGACCGGACCGCGGACAACCGTCTCGCGCCCAGCGGTCGATTCACCGCGGCAGGCTCGGGGCTGATATACGGCGCCCCGATGCCGTCGTCATGCCAAGATTTGCTTCCGCGATGGCGGCCCTCGGCATGGGCGCGGCCGAAAATGCCTTGCCGTGCGCTGACCAGCGCCGCCGTGGCGGTGCGTCCGCAATGTGGAGCGAGGGTTGCCCGAGCCGGGCACGGTAGCGTTGCCGATCGGGGCAGGGTAGGGGGGCCGCTCCCCGTGGCAGGGGACTCGCACTTGGAAAATCCTTGACGCTGGTGCGAATCGCTCTTGCCC
>JABBNW010000143.1 GCA_019352115.1 Pseudomonadota bacterium | reverse complement strand
TGGAATTGGTCGGAGCGGCGGGATTCGAACCCACGACCCCCAGTCCCCCAGACTGATGCGCTACCAGACTGCGCTACGCTCCGGCCTGATCAAACGTGTAGCAGCGCGCCCGCCCTGCTGGCAATGTCGGCCGGCCAGGACGCCGCGGTGGGGCCGCGGCGGCGGGCCGGCATTGCCAGGGGGCCGGGGTCCCGGTTCAGATTTCCGGCTGTTCGGCGCCGGGCTCGAACAGGGTTTCCGGGTCCAGCTCCGGCTGCTCGTCGTCTTCCTCCTCATCCGCCGCCTCGCCCACCCGTTCGCCGCGGGCCTGGCGTTCGGCCTCCTCCGGGCTGCGGGCGACGTTCACGGTGATCGGGATCGACACCTCGGGGTGCAGCGCGACCCGCACCTGGGAGAGGCCGAGGGTCTTGATCGGGTGCGCCAGCACCACCTGGTCGCGGGTGACGGACAGCCCCGCGTCGGTGGTCGCCTCGGCGACATCGCGCGCCGAGACCGAGCCGTAAAGCGCGCCCGATTCGCCGGCCTGGCGGATCACCGTCACGGTGAGGCCGCCGATCCGTTCGGCGACCCGTTCGGCCTCCTCCCGGCGCTTGATGTTCTGAGCTTCGAGCTGGGCGCGCTGCTGCTCGAACCGTTCGCGGTTCGTCTTGCTGGCGCGGATCGCCTTCTGCTGCGGCAGCAGGCAGTTGCGGGCGTAGCCGGGCTTGACCTTCACGATCTCGCCCATCTGCCCCAGGTGTTCGACACGCTGGAGCAGGATCAGTTCCACGGCGGGCATGATGCGCTCCTCAGACCAGGACGTAGGGCAGCAGGGCGAGGAAGCGGGCGCGCTTGATCGCCAGTGCCAGCTCGCGTTGTTTCTTGCCAGAAACGGCCGTGATGCGCGACGGCACGATCTTGCCGCGCTCGGACAGGAAGCGCGACAGCAGGCGCACGTCCTTGTAGTCGATCTTCGGCGCGTTCGGGCCGGAGAACGGGCAGGATTTGCGCCGGCGGTAGAACGGCCGGCGGGCGCCCACGGCGGAGCGGCGGGCGGCGGGATTGATCTCGGTGGAATCGGACATCGAATGGGTCTCCTGCGCCGCTTAATCTTCGATCGGGCCGCGGTGGTCGTCGCGGGAATCGTCGCGGGCGCGGAATTCCTCGCGGTCCTCGCCGCCGCGGCGGCGGCCGGAATCGAAGCGGCTCGGCGGGCGCGGGCCGCGGAAGCCGCGATCGCGTTCGCGTTCGTCGGCCTTGCGCGACAGGATGGCGGACTGGGCTTCCTCGATCTCTTCGACCCGGATGGTCATGAAGCGCAGCACGTCCTCGTTCAGGCGCAGCTGGCGTTCCATCTCGGTCACGAATGCCGGCTTGGCGTCGATGCCGAGCAGCATGTAGTGGCCCTTGCGGTTCTTCTTGATCCGGTAGGCCAGGGTCCGCAGGCCCCAGTATTCGCGCTTCTTGACGGCGCCGCCGTCGGCTTCGAGCTGGGTGCCGACGTCGTCGGCCACGGCCTCGACCTGCTGCTGCGTGACGTCGTTGCGCGCGATCAGCACGCATTCATAAAGTGGCATGAGCATCTCCCTTCGGCTGGTTCGGCCCGCGGCCCCGGCCGGTCGGCGGGGGTGCGCACCCCGCGCGGGGAAATTCCGTGGGGATGCCGGGCATAGCCGGGGCGATGCCGCGCCCCGGCAGGGAAGGGCGGGCTTCAAGCACGGATCGGAGGCCAAGGCAAGGCGGTGACCGTGGACCGCGTCCCGGGGCGAAGCCCCGCTGTGCGCGGGCGGCCTTTCGACGCCAGATCCAAACGTCGGGGGCCTGCGCGCGCGACTGCGACCACACCTGGCATGGCGCGCGGGGCCGCCACGACCCGTCAAGCATCGCCATCCGTCAGATTTGATCTGAATCAAGGTGCCGCATGGCGCATCGGGCAGGATGGTCGGTACTACAGAAACAGGAGCTTGCCATCATGAATGATGCCGTGCTGACGACGAGCCCCGCCGGCGATGCGGGGACGCTACGGCGGACCGACGGCTGGTGGCTCGCCGCGCTGGCGCTGCCGGCGATCCGTTTCACCCAGGGCTTCATCTTCTGGGGCGGCGGCTCGCGCCGGCTGATCTACGCGCCGCAGAAGCTCGACCCGCATGCGGCAAGCTGGATGGCGAACAAGTTCCAGAGCGCGATGCCCGGGGCGCTGTTCGGCACCGACCACGTCATCGCTTTCCTGCTGCAACATTTCTACCTGCTCTATGCCAGCATCATCCTGTTCAGCGTGGCCGAGCTGGTGTTCGGGCTGCTGCTGATGCTCGGGCTGTTCAGCCGCCTGTCCGCGCTGGTGACCATCGGGTTTTCGCTGCTGCTGATGCCGATGTACGGCTGGCAGGGGGCGACCTGCATCGACGAGTGGACGATGGCTGCGGCGAATTTCGCCATGGGCATGACCCTGCTGCTGGCCGGCGGCGGCGCCTGGTCGGTCGATCGGGTGCTGCTGCGGCGCACCGGCCTTGGCGCGCGTGCCTGGTTCCGCTGGGCCGGCGGGGCGACGCCGCTGCCGCTGCCGCTGTCGGTGCGGGCGATGGAACGCGCGGGGCTGGCGGCGCTGCTGTTCACGATCGTCTTCGTGGTCGGGTTCTACAACTACTACCGCGGCGCGGTGCTGACGCCGTTCCATGGCGGTCCGGTGAGCGCGGCGGCCCATCACGTCGGGCTGTCGCAGGCGCGGCTGAGCCCGGACGGGACGGTGCGGGTCCGCGCCTATCTCGACGGCGGCACGCCGGCGGTGCCGGCGCATATCGTGCTGGCGACCCTGACCGACGCGAAAGGCACGGTGGTGGAGCGGTGGGACATGCACGCGCTCGCGTCGCTGTCGCCTGCGGCCATCGTCAACGTCTTCGCCTATCAGCGCTTCCGCACCGGGCCGTACGGGCTGATCGCGCCGGTGGGTGCGATGGCGGACATCACCTTGCCGCCGGCCCTGGCGACGCCGGGCGCACTGGCGGCGGGTTCGTATCGGCTGGTGCTCGGCAACGTCAGCGGCCGTGGGTTCGCGGTGACGGTGTCCGCCGGCAGGTGAACGAGCTCCTCGCCCCGGCAGAAAGGGGGGCTCCCCGCGGGATCGGACGGCAACCCGCGACGGAAGCGGCGCCGCTGCTCCCCCTCCCGTTGCGGGAGGGGGAGCAGCGGCGCGCACACTGTTGCTTCGCGTCAGGTCGCCCCGGCCCTTCCGGCAAGGGCGGGGTTGGGCGGCAGGGTCAGTGCAGCGGCGAGAACGCGGCCGGCACCACCAGCATGTTCTCCTGCTTCACCAAGGTCCCCGGGGGCGAGCCCGGCGGCCACACGCCCTTGGCCACCGCCTCGGCGCGGATGCGCTGGCGCTCGGCGGCGTCCTTGTAGGCCCAGATGTGCACCCATTTGTTGAGGCCGCCGAGTTCCGACGACCAGGCGCCCACCAGCGGCGACAGCTTCACCCGCTCGGGCACTTTCGGCGCCCAGCGCTCGATCATCCCCGGCATCTGGCCGGCAGCCACGGTGTAGCTGCGGATCTCGTAGATCGCGCCGAGCGCGCGCGGTTCGAGCGGCGGCGAGAACGGGGCGGGGACGTAGATCTCGCTCTGCATCGCAACGATGTAGTCGCTGATCGGCGGCGGCCAGCCGGCAAGCTTCGTCGCCTCGGCGCGGATGCGGGTGCGTTCCGCCAGGTCCTCGTAAGCCCAGACGTGGATGACCCGGTTCAGCGGCCCCACTTCGGTGTGCCAGAACGCGGCGAGCGGGGAGAGTTTGGTGCGCGCGGGCAGGGCGGCGGCGAACCGCTCCTCCACCGCCGGCACGCTGCCGGGCTTGAGGTCGTAGCTCCGCATTTCGATGATCATGGGCGATGTCCTCCCTGGACGGTTCGGGGCAGGACCGTAAGCCCCGGCCGGCGCGGGTCAAGCCACCCCCGCAGTGGGGATCAGACTGTGGGGATCAGACCCCGGGGATCGGCGTGTGGCGGGTCAGCCGGGGATGCGCACCGGCAGGGACGCGATGCCGCGAATGAAGTTGGAATAGATGCGCCGCGGTTCGCCCATCACCTCGATCACCGGGAAGCGCTTCAGGATTTCCTCCCACAGCACGGTCAGTTGCAGTTCGGCCAGGCGGGCGCCGACGCAGCGATGGATGCCGTAGCCGAACGACAGGTGCTGGCGCGGGCGGGCGCGGTCGATGCGGAAGCTGTCCGGGTCCTCGACCATCGCCGGATCGCGGTTGGCGGCGAGATACCACAGCACCACCTTGTCGCCGGCGCGGATGGCCTGCCCGCCAACCTCGGCATCCGCGATCGCGGTGCGGCGCATGTGGATGATCGGCGAGACCCAGCGGATGACTTCCTGCGCGAGCCCGGGGATCAGCCCCGGCGCGGCGCGCAGCTGGCGGAACTGGTCCGGATTTTGATCGAGCGCCCACAGTCCGCCGGAAATCGAATTGCGGGTGGTATCGTTGCCGCCCACGATCAGCAGCACGAGGTTGCCGAGGAATTCCATCGGCCGGTCGAGCTGGTCGCGCGTGCCGGACCCGTGCGCCAGCATGGAGATCAGGTCGGGACCCGGCGGAGCGGCAGCGCGTTCGCGGAACAGCGCGGTGAACGCCTCCAGGCATTCGGTCAGGATCTCAAGCCGCTTCTCTTCGGAATCTACCACGCCGCCGGCGCGCAGGTCCATGGTGGCGACGTCGGACCAGTAGGGCAGCTTGCGCCGTTCCGCGAAGGGAAAGCCGAACAGGGTCGCGAGCATCCGTGTGGTCAGCTCGATCGCCACGCGATCGACCCAGTCGAACGTCTCGTTGCGCGGCAGTCGGTCCAGGATGTCGGCGGCGTGCGCGCGCACGGTGCCGGCCAGCGCGCCGAGGTTGGAGGGGGTGAACGCCGGCGCCACCACCCGGCGCTGGTCGGTGTGCTGCGGCGGGTCCATCGAGATGAAGCTCGGGCGGCGGAAATCGTCCGCCCGGTCGGTGATGGTGATCCCGCCGAGCCGGGCGGCGGAGGAGAAGCGTGCGTGGTCCGCCTCGACCGCCAGCACGTCGTTATACCTGGTGACCGACCAGAAGGCGCCGTACATCCCGTCGGGCTGCCAGTGCACCGGCGCGTCGCGCTGCAGCCGGGCGAAATGCGGTTGCCAGGTGTCGTCGCGGTAGAGCGCGGGATCGCTCACGTCGATCGCGGCGAGCGGGGCCGTCGCGGGATCGGGTCGGGCGGCGGTGGCGTCCATGGTCGTCGCGCTCCCTCAGCATGGCACTTATGCGCGGGCAGGAACCTACTGAATGGTAGGCCGGCGCGCAAATGCCGCCCGGCCCGCTTGGCGGCCGCCGCGCACGCCCGCATGATGCGGCCACGATCCAGGAAGGGAAGGGGAGGAACATGGCGATGACCGCGCGCTGGACCCGGCGGCCCGAGGGCTCGACCTGGGGCGACTGGGGGCCGGACGACGAGCTGGGCCGGCTCAATCTCGTGACCCCGGTGCAGGTGCTGGCCGGCATCGCCGAGGTGCGGCTGGGGCGGGTGTTCTGCCTCTCCCTGCCGCTCGACTACCCCGGCGGTGCGGTGCTGAACCCGCGCCGCAACCCGCCCGAGCTGCGGCCGACGATGCGCGACGGCAAGCCCAACATGAACTACCCGTTGCGCTGCGACGATCCGACCCTGACCGATATCATCTCGGACGACCAGGTGCTGCTGACGTTGCAGTACTCGACCCAGTGGGACAGCCTCGCCCACGTCGGGCAGATGTTCGATGCCGACGGCGACGGGGTGGCCGAAGACGTGTACTACAACGGCTTCCGCGCCGGGCGCGACATCGTGGGCCCGGTATTCTACGCCGCCGACGGCACCCAGACGCCCAACCCGGCGCCGCAGGGCGCGCGCCACCTGGGGCTGGAGCCGATGGCGAAAGCCTGCATCCAGGGCCGCGCGGTGATGATCGACCTCGAGGCGCATTTCGGCCGCTCCGGGAAGATCGTCGGTTACGAGGACCTGATGGGCGTGCTGGCCAAGGACAAGATCGTCGTCGAACCCGGCGATTTCGTCTGCCTGCGCACCGGTTTCGCGCAACTGCTGCTGGACATGAAGAAATCGCCGGACCGGGAGGTATTGTTCGCCACCACCTCGGCGCTGGACGGGCGCGATCCGCGGCTGCTGCAATGGGTGACTGACAGCGGGCTGGTGGCGCTGCTCGCCGACAACTACGCGGTCGAGGCCGCGCCGGCGCGGCCGTGCCTCGATGACCGCTGCGCGTCCCTGCCGCTGCACGCGCATTGCCTGTTCAAGCTCGGGGTGTACCTGGGGGAGATGTGGTATCTGACGGAACTGGCCGATTGGCTGCGCGCCAACGGGCGCAACCGGTTCCTGCTGACCGCGCCGCCGCTGCGCCTGCCGGGTGCGGTCGGATCGCCGGCGACGCCGGTGGCGACGGTGTAACCGTCGCGACAGTGTGACAGTGTGACAGTGTGACGGTGTGACGGTGTGACGGGGACCGCCTTCCCCGGCCAGGGAAGGCGGTGGCCGCGTCAGCCGCCCTCGTTGACCACCCGGACCCTGCGGTTGCGGGCCTCCGGCGTCTGCGGCGGGGTCGGGACCAGCAGGTCCTGCTCGCCCATCCCGACCGGCTTCAGCCGCGCCGACGGAATGGAGAACTTGTCTTCCAGGTATTCGGCCACCCGCTGCGCCCGCTGCTCCGACAGGGCCTGGTTCGTTGCGGCGCTGCCCACCGTGTCGGTGTGGCCTTCGATGCGGAAGCGGTCGTGCGCCAGGGTCGGGTCGGTGAGCGCCCGGCCGAGGGAATCGAGCGTCGCCACCGCCTCCGGCGTCAACTGGGCCGAGCCGGTGGCGAAATCGATGTTCAGGTTGACCGACGGTGCGACCGCCTTGTTGACCGACGGCCCGACCGCCTTGCCGTGGACCACCCGGATGCCTCGCGTGGTCGCGCCCATCCCCCCGCCCGGGGTGAGCGCCTTGACGATCGAGTCTGGGCTGGGCGGTGTTTGGGCCAGGGCCGGTTGGGCCAGGCCAACCGCCAGCAGGCCGGCGACGGCGAAGGAAGCGCGCATGCGGATGTCTCCTCAGCAGAACGGGTTAGGCGGGCTCTAGCACAGCTTCCGCCGGAAGGCCGCAGCGGAATATGACCGGCCGAAATTCGCTGCCGGCGCGGCTCGGTCGACCTCCCCTGGTCCTGCCGGCCGGCCGGTCGGGATGACAGCGCCCCGCCGGTGTCGCATCCTTGCCCCGTTGTCGCCGCACCAACGGGAGGAACGAGCATGGAAGCGGGAATGCTGGCAGGGAAGGTCGCCGTCGTCACCGGCGCCGGGCGGGGGATCGGGCGGGCCATCGCGCTCGCCCTGGCCGAGAACGGCGCCAAGGTAGTGGTGAACGACCTCGGCGCCGCCGTCACCGGCGAGGGCGCCGACGCCACCCCGGCCCAACAGGTGGTGGCCGAGATCGAGGCCGCGCACGGCCAGGGCGCCGCCGTTGCCAATGCCGATTCGGTAGCCGACTGGGACGCCGCGCAGCGCATCGTGGCGACCGCGATCGACCGCTACGGCCGCATCGACATCGTCGTGAACAACGCCGGCATCCTGCGCGACCGCATGTTCCACTACATGTCGCCGGAGGAATTCGACGCCGTCATCAAGGTGCATCTGTACGGCGCGTTCCACGTCTCGCGCGCCGCGGTCACGCATTTCCGCAAGCAGGAAAGCGGCGCGTTCGTGCACATGACCTCCACCTCGGGGCTGATCGGCAGCGTCGGGCAGGTGAACTACGGCGCGGCCAAGCTTGCCATCGCCGGGCTGTCGCGCAACATCGCGATGGACATGCAACGCTACAAGATCCGATCGAACTGCATCGGCCCGCATGCGTTCAGCCGCATGATCGAGACGGTGCCGGGCCAGTCGGAGGCGCAGATGGCCGCGCGCGCGGCGAAGACCCGGCCCGACCAGGTGGCGCAGCTCGCGGCGTTCCTGGCCTCCGACGCGGCGGGCGAAATCTCCGGGCAGATTTTCGGCGCCAGGGGCAACGAGATCTACCTCTATAGCCAGCCGCGGCCGATCCGCATCCTGCATCGCGGCGACGGCTGGACGCCGGCGAAGATGGCCGAGCACCTCCTGCCGGCGGTGCGCGCCAGCCTGACGCCGCTGGAACGCACGCGTGACGTCTATAGCTGGGACGCCATCTGATCTCCTGCCTCCGGCGCGGCGATCCGCGCCGGGGGCCCTTCGGCCTGATCCGGGTACCAGCGGCGGGCGACGACGTTCAGCGCCTCCAGTGCCGCCGCCAGCTCGAACCCGCGGGCGGTCAGGGCGTAGCTGACCCGGGGCGGCGCGGCGGGCTCCACGGTGCGCGCAACCACGCCCGCGTCTTCCAGCCGGCGCAACCGCAGGGCGAGCAGGCGGGCGGAGATACCCGGCACCGCCCGGCGCAACGCGCCGAAGCGCAACGTCCCGGAGGTCGCGAGCACCCACAGGATGTACGTGGTCCACGGCCCCGCCAGCAGGCCGAGCAGGGCTTCCATCGGACAGGGAGAGCGGCCGGGGTCGTTCGGGCCGGGGGACATGAGGGACATGACGGTTACTTTGGGATACCTACTTTCCAATTTCAACCGTCCCGCCAGATAACGCTGCGACCGTCCGCCGCACCCCGCGGCGGCGCAGCAGGAAGGCAGCCGCGATGGCGAAGATCCTTGTTCTCTATTACAGCACCTGGGGCCACGTAGAGACGATGGCGCACGCCATCGCCGCCGGCGTGGCGGAGGTCGCGGGCACCGAGGTGACCGTCAAGCGGGTGCCGGAGACGATGCCGGCCGAGACCATCGCCGCGATCGGCGCCAAGGCCGACCAGGCCGCCCCGATCGCCACCCCCGCCGAGCTTGCCGACTACGACGCCATCATCTTCGGCACGCCCACCCGCTTCGGCAACATGAGTGGGCAGATGCGCAATTTCCTGGACCAGACCGGCGGGCTGTGGGCGCAGGGCAAGCTGGTGGACACGCTCGGCAGCGTGTTCGTCAGCACCGGATCGCAGCACGGCGGGCAGGAGACGACCATCACCTCGTTCCACACCACCCTGCTGCACCACGGCATGGTGGTGGTGGGCGTGCCCTATGCGATCCCGGAACTGACGCAGATGACCGAGGTCGCCGGCGGCACGCCGTACGGCGCCACCACCCTCGCCGCGCCGAATGGATCGCGCCAGCCGAGCGCGGGGGAACTGACGATCGCGCGGTTCCAGGGCCGGCACGTCGCCGGGCTTGCGGCGCGGCTGTTCGGCTGACCGCGCGGCGGGAGAGACGCCCCGCATCGGCCCGCCGCTGCGCCCGAGGGAGGAAAACACCGGCGCCGCTCTTCCCCCTCTCCACCCGCGCTTGCGGGGGGAGAGGGGCGGGGTGAGATACCGTCACGTTCAGCAAGTGGTTTTTTGCGGTTCGTTGGGCATTTGGGGAGTTGGCCCCGATCTCGCTGGGCGTCGCGGTGTGGTGTGTTTGCCTCTCTCCCCTTGGTGGCCCCGCCCTGTCCGAGCCTGGCGCCGTGCGCGCCGCCGTCAAGGACGCTGCGCGCCGCGCGAAGGGCGCGGTGGCCCGCCGAAGGGGCGGGCCATCCTTGACCGCGGCTGTGCGCGGCGCCTTGGGGATGTCAGGCCGGGACGAAGAAACGGCCCCCAGCCGAACCAAGAAACGCTCTGCCGGGCCGTGGCGGGCGGGGTCGGTTTGCCCTGCCGGCGCTGCGGCGGCGGTTTGGCGGGCTCAACCCGGGGTAAGGTGGGCTTCGAACGGCCGGCGGTGTTTGGCGACGCTATAGATGGCGTGCAGGAGTTTGCGCATGGCCGCGATCAGCGCGAGTTTGGCCGGCTTGCCGGCGGCGCGCAGGCGTTCGTAGAACACGCGCAGCCAGGCATTGCACCGCACGGCGCCGAGCGTGGGCATCCACAGCGCCTTGCGCAGCCCCGCGTCACCGATCGGCGTGATGGCTGCGCGGCGGTTGCTGTGCTTGCCCGATTGCGCGAGGCCGGGCACGACCCCGACATAGGCGGCGAAGGCGCCGGCGCTGGGAAACTGCGCTGGATTGCCGACCGCGGCGATGATGCGGGCGGCGGAGTGCGGCCCGATGCCGTCGATGGTAGTGAGCAAGGTGCCGACCTCGTGGGTGTCGAGCAGGCCCTCGATATCGTGCGCGATCTCGGCCAGGCGCCCGCGCCAGAGGTCGAGGTCCTGGCAGATGTGCTGCGCCTGCATCCGGTAGGCGGGACCGTGGTGCTGGCCGACGGACCGTTTGGCCGCCGCGATCAGTCGGGCGGCGCGGTCCTCGCCCACCTGGTGGCGGTCATCGTAGCGCAGCTTCGCCACCCGCCGCGGCGTGGCGCGGGCGAAATCCTGCGCGGTGGGGTAGGCGGCGAGCAGGCAGGTGGCCAGTTGGCTATCGAGGGTGCGCACGATGGCGGTGAACTCGGGGAAGCCGAGATCGACCAGGCGATGCAGCTGGCGTACCCGGTCGTCGAAATCCTGCCGCAGCCGGTCGCGATGGTGGACCAGTTCGCGCAACGCCTCGGTCGCCGCGTCGGCCAGCCGGGTGGGGGCGGGCCGCTTCTCGAAGCCGAAACGGGCGAGGCCGATGGCATCGATGGCGTCGGTCTTGGTGCGCTGGAGGCTGGCCTCCTGGAAGCGGCGCGCGGCGAGCGGGTTGAGCAGCGCCACCTCGTGGCCGGCTGCGGCGAGCGCGGCGAACAGGTTCTTCCAATAGTGTCCGGTGGCCTCCATCACCACCAGCACAGGGGGCGGGCCGAGGGCGCGCAGCAGGGCGTCGTAGCCCTCGCGGTCCTCGGTGATGGGGAGCGGCTTGCCGATCGGCGCGCCCTGCGCATCGAGCCGGGCGAGCACGTGGCGTTCGGATGCGATGTCGATACCGGCGAACATGGAACCTCCTTCGGGATCTCCCTGACATCACCGCCGCCGGGAGCCTCGGAGCCGACGTCCCTGCTCACCCTTGTCCAAGCGAGGACAGCGGCAAGCGCCGCGCCTCGGGATACCGTCCGAGCCAAGAACGCCGGTCGAGGGCGCCACTCTCACCCACGGGGACATACCCCCAAGGGGGGCCACGGCGACCCTCTCCCAGCAGCCGACGCGCCAGCGTACACGCAAGGCGCGCCGGTGAGTGGAGGAGTTACAAGGGGGGCCAGCACGCCCCGATCCGCATCCTGTGCCGCATGCCCCCCTCACCCCGCCCCTCTCCCCCCGCAAGCGCGGGTGGAGAGGGGGAAGGGCATCGGCGCCGCCGG
>JABBNW010000142.1 GCA_019352115.1 Pseudomonadota bacterium | reverse complement strand
GAGCATTTTCAACGGGCGTTCTTTCACAAGTTCGATTGCTTTTCACGCTCTGAGGGCGACGGGACACGACGTCTTCTCCGCCCGACGGGGAGAAGAAGGGGGTTGCGGCGGGCCGTCGTTATTCCTATATTTCACGTATGTTCGAATCTTCCCCCGCCGATCAGCACACCGTCGCCGCCCTTGGCGCCCTCGCGCATGAGCACCGGCTGGCTCTCTACCGCCTGCTGGTCGAACGCGGGCCGGACGGGCTGGCAGCCGGCGTCATTGCCGAGCGGCTCGGGCTCGCCCCGTCCTCGCTCACGTTCCACCTCCAGCACTTGCATCGCGCCGGACTGATTGCGCAGCGCCGGGTCGGGCGCAGCCTGATCTACGCGGCGGATTTCGTGGCGATGAACGGGCTGGTTGCTTACCTGACCCGCAATTGTTGCGGCCGGGACGATGCGGCGGGCGTCGCCGCCTGCCGACCCGGCGCCCTCGCCCCCCCCTGGCGACACTCTGAACCGGAGGACCGCATGAGCCACACCACCGACACCGCCCCCGCCTGCTGCGGCACGCCAGTCGGCGACGACGCGATCAAATCGCTCGTCCGCGCCCGCTACGGCGGCATCGCTGCCGGCACCGGCGCGGCCTGCTGCGGCGGGGACGCAACGAAATCGGCGCAGATGGGCTATGGACCCGAAGACCTGGCGGCGGTGGGCGACGGCGCCAACCTCGGTCTCGGCTGCGGCAATCCCCAGGCGATCGCGGCGTTGCGCCCGGGGGAGGTGGTGATCGACCTCGGCGCCGGCGCCGGCTTCGACTGCCTGCTCGCCGCCCGCGCGGTCGGGCCGACGGGCCAGGTGATCGGGGTCGACATGACGCACGAAATGCTGGCGAAGGCGCGCGCCAACGCGGCCCGACTCGGATACGCGCACGCATCATTCCGGTTGGGCGAGATCGAGCACCTGCCGGTCGCCGATGCCACCGCGGACGTGATCCTGTCCAACTGCGTGATCAACCTGGTGCCCGACAAGGCGCAGGTGTTCCGCGAGGCGTTCCGGGTGCTGAAACCGGGCGGGCGGCTGGCGATCTCCGACGTCGTGAACATGGCCCCGCTGCCCGCCGCGCTGGCGGCCGATCCCGCCCTGCTCTGCGGCTGCGTGTCCGGCGCTGCATCGGTCGCGGCGATCGAGGACTGGCTGCGCGCCGCCGGCTTCACCGCGATCGCGGTCACGCCTAAGCCGGAAAGCCGCGACCTGATCGCGACCTGGGCGCCGGGCACGGGGATCGAGGATTTCGTTGTCTCCGCCGCGATCGAGGCGCGCAAACCCGGTACGGCTGACGCGGGCGAGTGTGGCGTGACGGGCTGTTGCGCGTAATCGGTCGGCCGGGCGGCGGCGGGCAGCGATCGGGGTTGGCCGGAAGCGGGCTGGCGGCTTGCGGACACGCCGCATGGCGTGGCGGGCGATGACCTCGGCGACTAGGCCCGCAAGAGACCAAGGCACCGCACGAAGCCTGGGCCCTCTGGACACGAACCTGCCAGGATCGCCAAACTCCCGTCGCACAGGGGAGCGTCCGCGATGACAATCATCGACTCGCAAGTCCATGCCTATGAGGCGAACACGCCGAAGCGGCCTTGGCACAGCGTGCCGAACTGGCCCGATCACGTCACCGGTGACGAAATGGTGGCGGCCATGGACGACGTTGGGGTGGACGGCGCGATCTTCATCTCGTCGTTTTCCATGTACCGCTACGACGCCAGCTATGCGGTGGAGGTGCAGCGGGCGCATCCTGGCCGGTTCGCCATCGTCAAGCCGGTCGACCCGGACGATCCGGCGGTGGCCGATGTCATCGCCGATTGGAAGCGGACGCCCGGCGCGGTCGGTGTTCGGATCATGCTGCGCAAGGAGGCGCCGCGTGACCCGAGCGACCCGGGCCTCGATCGGATCCTGCATGCGGCCGTTCGTCACGATTTGCCGGTCAACCTGCTGTGCTGGGACAATCTGGACGCGGGCACTGCGCTGATCGATCGCCATCCCGACGCGCGATTCATCATCGACCATCTGGGCATCCTGCAACCGCACGAGCCGCCGGCGCCGCCGCAGCCCTGGGCCGACCTGCCGAAGGTGCTGGCCCTCGCCAGGCGCCCGAACGCCGTGATCAAGGTCAGCGGCGCCTGCACCTTGTCGCGGGAGCCGTATCCCTTCGCGGACATCTGGGACCCGCTTGCCCGCGTGTTCGATGCCTGGGGCTTCGATCGCTGCCTGTGGGGCACGGATTGGACGCGCGCGTTCGCTGTCGTCAACTACGAGCAGGCCGTCCGGCCCTTTCTTGACACCGACCGGGTGAGCGATCCCGAGCGGGCGATGCTGATGGGTGGCGCCTGCGCCAAGGCGTATGGGTGGTGGCCGCGGAGGTCCTTGTAAGGGCGTTGCGGCGACGCGGCGGCATCTGCGAATGCCGCTGTTCGCCGCGGGCCTGACAGGCGGGCTTATGATGGCCGGGAGGGGACGATCTGCTTTCGGGCGCGAAGCGCAGCAGAGCGGACGCTTTCGCCGGGTGGCTGCTTCGGGTAGGCCTCGGCCCCTTCCGGCCCTCGTGCGTGGCTGCTCCGGGTGACGGCGCTGCACCAGGAGCCCACATTCCGGACCAGGGCCTCGCCGGCGCACGATGCCGCTTTATGGGAAATCGAGCATCGTTCCCAGCGGGCGGCGCCCGGTAATAGACCAACCCAACGGGGGTTCCTTGACAGCGGCTGGCACCGTCATCGGTCGGATGACAGCTCGGCGTCGACCGTCCCACCGGGGCCGCGACTCGGAGGACGATGCCTAGACATGAACCACTTCTGATGTCCAGCCCAAAAAAGTTCTCTGTCAGAGAATATAGTTATTGCAGAGCGATCCCGATCCGTGGTTAGAAGTCTCCGTCAGTCACATGAAGGGAAGAGCCGCCATCAACAGGGCCGAGGCCGGCCCGCGGAAGGCTAAGGAGCCTTCTATCACCGTCAGCATCAGGGCGACCGGGTGCGGGCGGGGCGCGGCGGCGTGGAGCGCCGCGCCCATAGGAACTCTGGGCCTAAACCGTAGTCACCCCTGCTCTCCGTCTGGGTGGCGCCGCGTAATTCTGCGTGGCGAGATGGAGGCAAGCCGATGTTGCTCGACGACGATGACAACAGGCCAGTGGCTGATAGGCGACGGGGACCATCAACGCGGGAAGCACGAAAAAAGCGTCCACGACGTGGACTGTGCAACCCGCTGGTGCTGAAGACGATTATAGCGCTGGCGAGACTTGGTTATGAGCTGGTGCGGATCGTATTGAGACAGTGATGGTCAAGGCCCAGTTTTCCAACCTTCTTAACTCAGATTCCAGCGGGGGAATCATGCTGAACGAAGCCCTGCGATTGATACGTGTCTTTCACGACATCACGCAGCGGGATATGGCGGCTCGGCTTCAGATCGCACCGTCATACCTTTCCGAGATCGAGAGCGGGAAGAAGGAGCCGACGATGCTATTGCTGAAGAAATATTCAGATGAGCTTAGGATTCCGATGTCCTCGATCCTATTTTTTGCGGAGCACATGGAAGACGGGCAGGCGGCGACTAAGCTGAAAACCGCAGTTTCCGAAAAGGTCCTCTCCTTGTTGCGCTTCATCGCCGTGCGGTCCGGGCAAAATGCCGCCTAGCCTGCCGAACCGCCATCCGCTGCATCAATCGCGGTTATATGCAGTCCAGTCGCGGGCCAAGCTGGCCGCGCTTTTCGGGCTTACGCGCGTGACCTTACACGCGGTCCTGGCCGAGGAGCGGCCGTTCAGCTTGCGCGCCACCGAGATTACGCGCAACGGAAAAACCAAGGCCCGGGTCATCCAGGAGCCACGGGGCAATCTCCGACCGATCCACATTGTCGTGCGCAAGATGCTTACGCGGATCGAACCACCGGAATTTCTGTTCTGCCCGGTGAAGCAAAGATCCTATGTATCCAACGCCGCGCTGCATGTCAGGGCCAAGGAGATCCGAAAGCTCGACATCCACGCGTACTTCCCGTCGACGCCCAGTTACCGGGTTTATTGGTTTTTCCATACCGTCATGGCGTGCAGCCCGGACGTGGCCGAGGTATTGGCAAAGCTACTGACCGTAGACGGACATCTGGCGACCGGCAGCACCGTCAGCCCAATCCTGTCGTTTTTCGCATTCTATGATATGTGGCTCGCCATCGCACAGATCGCGAAGGAGGCCGGCTGTCTCCTGTCGGTTTACATGGACGATATCGCCGTTTCCGGCGATATCGTCCCCGATAGGGTAATATGGCAGATCAAGCAGCAGGTTCATTCCCGCGACCTGATCGCCCACAAGGAGCGACGCTATACCGGTGGTATAGGCGAGGTCACGGGCGCGCTCATCAAGGACGGCAAGCTTCAGGTCCCCAACCGCCAGCTGAAGAAGACCTACAAAACCCGCATGGCGCTTGCCGCGACAAACGACCCGGCGGAAATTGTGCGTCTGTCTTCAGTATTGCGTGGGCTTAACCAGCAACGGACGCAAATCGAAGGATAACCGCGTCGAGGTCGCCGTCGTTCCACCCTGATCCCCGAATCGAGACCTGGCAATGAACCTTTAGCCATACCGCTCATGGAAGAGATCGTCGAACATTTCGTCCGCTCCCCAAGCCTGAGCAGAGGTGAACGCCAATTTCCGCTTCTGGTCTGGTGTCAGCGGAGCTTCGCTCGGTTTGTATCCCAGATCATGTTCGGCTTCCGACCACGCGTGTTGGAATAGCGTTTTAATCTGGAGTTCGAAAAAAAGTGGAATCATGCCTGGGTCTGTGCCGTCTTGTATTACATCTGTCGGCAACGAAAGGACGTAATGGCGGCCAAAGTAGCCAAATTCCCATTCGGAATCAGGAACATGGTCCTTACGCTCGATCCATCTGAAATACCGCTTCACGACAGCGTCCAGACGATCCACATCCGATCGGAAAAATGTGATCACGCGGACGCCAAGCTGGTCCTGTATCTGGCTGAGAGGATCCACGTATTTCGCCTTGCCATTTTCCCTCTTCGCGGCCTTAGCCAGAAAACTCTTGACGTCTTTAGCCCGCGCGGCGATGCGGTCAATGCGAGATAGACCTGTGAAATGTACTGACACGTGCGCCTGAAGCGCTATAGCTGTGATCTTCAGAACCTCGTACCTCTTGCGATAGAGGTCTTCAAGTGATTCACCGCGCCGTTTTAAGTTTCTCATCTACGATCCTGCCCTCGGTTGAAAACTCCACTAAGTGCTTAGCGTCATCAACGACTCTCTTTTGGAAGACATCATCGAACTCTGAGGATTCTGCCGTTAGCAGGGCGCCGTTGCTCAATTCAACAGATTTGTAGGCGATGAGGTTCCTGAATTCCGTGAGATCGAACTCAAAAGTCTCTTGTGCCGAGCGTGGATTCTTAAGTTCTCGAACGACCGCATCTTTGGCAGCCCGGGTCAGGTTGAATTGCTGTGCAAAGCTGTCGATACTCAGCCGCTGACCGCCAAGTCCGTTCGCAAGTGTGGCTGCCGCAGTGAGCTCCTGCTTAACGGGGAGTTCAGATTTCTTGGCAGCATCACGAAGTGCTAAAGCAAATCGGCGCGTTCCGGCCGCAGGCGTGACCGAAAACTCAGAGCGCAAGAAATCCACGATCCAATAATCGGATAGCTGACCTCCAAGGCTGTTGAGTTGCTTGTCAACTGCGCGTCCACTCCAAAACCCTCCGTGAAGCGAACGATCCCGATACGTGACGGCCTTATAAGACGTCTTGTTCTTCATGAATACTCGCTCAAGGAATTGGACCGTGAGCGTGCGCGCGTTGTCATCCACATAAATCGCACTGTCCGTAGGAAACCGCGAGATGATGAATTTATGCTGGGGCCCTTCTTTTCCGGCTATGAGGAACATTAATCCAAGGCCAGATCTTCCATCGGTGTTATCCCTGAGCCGCTCAGCTAACAACTTTCCCAAGGAAAGTGTTGGCCCGTTGAGGTAACGTAGGATCAAGTCTCGGCAGTCATTCTGCTGTTTCCCATTAGAGGTCGGACTGAAGGTAATGTCGATATCGCATTCTGCCTCTGATCTGCTGTAGATGTCGTCCAGGAGATGGAACATCCGACCCGAGAGTGGGACAGAAGTGCCGTTGACCGGCACCTTCCCTCGCGATCCTTTGCCTGGATGGACAAGAAACGTGTGAATATGCTGAACTGGCACTCGATTCCCCCGACGGAGTCACCTTTCGGTGACGAAATTCTACCGCATTCGAGAGGATGGGTGTCAAGGCCCATACCCTATGCATGATTTCTGGATTGGCGCCGCCTTGCGTCGACCTGAGGCGTATACTGCCGGAGCCGCGAACGGCCGCTTGTGGCGCGTAGGCATCACCAGTCCGACCAATCCGCATCGACCGCTTTCCACCCAAGGCCGCCGTACGACCGGCCATGGCCCAATGTCCGCTATCGGGACCCCAGAGAACGCGGTCCGGCGACAGCTATGGGCGCGAAGCTGCCGACGTGACGCCGTGCCGAACGTCCGCTTCCGAAGGTACAACCGGATCCGTCTGGCCGACCCCCGGGGTCGCAAAACGTGAAGTAAGGTCGAGACCCTCCCCCACGCCCCCCCCTTGCGCGCCCCATCGCTTCCGCCATACTGGAAACATGGAATCGTTGGAAGCCGCCACCGCCTTCGCCGCCCTCTCCGTGGAAACCCGGCTCAACCTGGTGCGCCTGCTCATGGCGGAGGGCGCCAAGGGGCTGCCGGCCGGCGACATCGCCGCCCGCCTGGGGCTGCCCGCCTCCACGACCTCCTTCCATCTGGCCGCGCTGGAGCGCGCCGGGCTGACCCAGGCCACCCGCCAGGGCCGCCAGATCATCCACGCCGTGCGGATTGCCGGCATCCGCCAGTTGCTCGCCTTCCTCACCGAAACCTGCTGCGCCGGCCGCCCCGAACTCTGCGGCGACATCGCCCGCCTGCTGCCCCCACTCCCCGACGAGGACCGAGGCATGACCCCCGCCTTCAACGTTCTCTTCCTGTGCCGGCACAACTCCGCCCGCTCGATCATGGCCGAGGCGATCCTGAAACGAATCGGCGGCCATCGCTTCCACGCCTGGTCCGCGGGGTCCGAACCCGCGCCGGAACCCAACCCCGAGGTGCTCGCGAAGCTGGCCGCGTTCACCTACGAAACGGACGGCCTGCGCAGCAAGTCCTGGCACGAGTTCACCGGGCCGAACGCGCCGCAGATGGATTTCGTGATCACGCTCTGCGACGCGCTGGAAGGCCCGAACTGCCCCGATTTCGGCACTTTCGCGGTCACCGGCGCCTGGCCCCTGCCGGACCCCGCCAAATTCACCGGCAGCGCGCTGGAGCGCACGGCCCTGCTGAACGAGGTGTATGCAGGGCTGGAAAGGCGGCTGCGGATTTTCATCGCCTTGCCGTTCGCAGCACTCGACCGGATGGCGCTGAAGCGCCGGCTCGACGACATCGGCGACGGAAGGGAACTGGTCCCGGCGGGAGGGCGCTGATCATGCGGGTGGGCATCAACGGCATGGGGCGGATCGGCCGGCTCGCGCTGCGGGCGGCGCTCGGCGGGCTGTATCGCCCAGCCAACGATCCGCGCGCGGCGAACCGGCTGGAGGTCGCGCATGTCAACGAGGTCAAGGGCGGCGCGGCCACCACCGCCCATCTGCTGGAATTCGACAGCGTGCACGGCCCCTGGCGCGAACATTTCGTCGCCGAGGACGACCGCGCGATCCGGATCGGCGACCGGCAGATCGGCTTCAGCGCCGCGCCCACGCCGGAGGATGTCGCCTGGGGCGATCTCGGCTGCGAGATCGTGCTGGAATGCACCGGCAGGTTCCTGAAGACCGAGCAACTGGCCGGATATTTCGCGCGCGGCGTGCAACGGTTGATCGTGGCCGCGCCGGTCAAGGACGGCGGCGCCCTGAACATCGTGGTCGGCGTCAACGATCATCAGTACGATCCACGCACGCACCGGCTGCTCACCGCCGCATCCTGCACCACCAACTGCCTGGCGCCGGTGGTGAAGGTACTGCGGGACGCGATCGGCATCCGCCACGGCCAGATCACGACCATCCATGATCCGACCAATACCAATGTCGTGGTCGACGCGCCGCACAAGGATCTGCGGCGGGCGCGCTCGGCGATGCTGTCGCTGGCGCCCACCACCACCGGCAGCGCGACCGCCATCGCGCTGATCTATCCCGAGCTGAAGGGCAAGCTGGACGGGCACGCCGTGCGCGCCCCGGTGCTGAACGCCAGCCTGACCGATTGCGTGTTCGAGATGACCCGCCCGGTCTCGGCCGTCCAGGTCAACGCCCTGTTCCGCGACGCGGCGGCGGGGCCGCTCGCCGGCATCCTGGGGTTTGAGCCACGGCCGCTCGTGTCCGCCGACTACGTCAACGACCCGCGCAGCGCGATCGTCGATGGCCCGAGCACCCTGGTCACCGACGCCACGTTGCTCAAGGTCTATGCCTGGTACGACAACGAGGTCGGCTATGCCTGCCGCATGGTCGATCTCGCCAACATCGTCATTGCGCGAGGCGTCTGATGTCATCCGGGGTCCGCAACTACGCGATCGTGACGACCGCGTATTTCCTGTTCACCATCACCGACGGCGCGCTGCGCATGCTGGTGCTGCTGCATTTCTACAGCCTGGGCTACACGCCGTTCATCCTGGCGTTCATGTTCCTGCTGTACGAGACGGCGGGCATCTTCGCCAATGCCGGCGGCGGCTGGCTGGCCTCGCGCTACGGCATCCCGCGCATGTTGATGAGCGGGCAGATCCTGCAGATCGGCGGCTTGCTGATGCTGTCGGCGCTGCAACCGTCCTGGGGGGCGGTGGCCTCGGTCGCCTGGGTGGTGATGGCCCAAGGTGTCGCCGGCGTCGCCAAGGACCTGACCAAGACGTCGTCGAAGAGCGCGATCAAGGCGTCCTCGACCAAGGACATGGGGCAATTGTTCCGCTGGGTCGCCTGGTTCACCGGGTCGAAGAACGCGACCAAGGGCGCCGGCTTCTTCATCGGCGGCTTCCTGTTGCAGGTGGTGGGATTCCGCCCCGCGCTGTGGCTGATGGCCGGGATGCTGGGCCTGGTGCTGATCGGCGCGATGGTGCTGCTGCCACGCGATCTCGGCAAGGCGAAATCGTCGAAGAGCTTCCGCGAGCTGTTCGCCAAGACCCGCGCCGTCAACCTGATCGCCGCGGCGCGCGTGTTCATGTTCGGCTCGCGCGACGTGTGGTTCGTCGTCGCCCTGCCGGTGTACCTGTATGGTTTCGGCTGGCAATACATGCAGGTGGCCGGCTTCGTCGCCGCCTGGACCATCGGCTACGGCGCCGTGCAGGCGCTGGCCCCGATGGTGGTCACGCGCTCGCGCGACGGGCTGAGCCGGGAAGTGCCGGCGGCGCGGCTGTGGGGCAGCATCCTGACGGTCATTCCGGTGGCGCTCGCGTTGCTGCTGGCCATGCCTGGGGTGCCGCGGCACGACCTGGTCCTGGTGGTCGGGCTGCTGGTGTTCGGCTTCGCCTTCGCGGTCATCTCCTCGTTGCATTCGTACCTGATTCTTGCCTATGCGGGATCGGAGAAGGCGGCCGAGGACGTCGGCTTCTACTACGCCGCCAATGCGGTCGGAAGGCTGATGGGGATCATGCTGTCGGGCCTGCTGACCCAGCTCGGCGGGATGGAGGCGTGCCTGTGGGGATCGGCAATCATGCTGGCGATCTGCCTGGCGATCACCTTGCTGTTGCCCTCCGGCGTCGCCGTGCGGCAGGTGGCGGCATGAGCGCGCGCAGAACCGCCGCCACCGGCGCCCCGGCCCACACGCAGACAATGAACCTGTTCGAGCGGTTCCTGACCCTCTGGGTCGCGCTCTGCATCGTTGCCGGTATCTTGCTGGGGGAGCTGATCCCCGGCCTGTTCCGCGTGATCGGGGATGCGACCGTGGCGCAGGTCAACCTGCCGGTTGCCGTGCTGATCTGGCTGATGATCATCCCGATGCTGCTGAAGGTCGATCCGCTGGCGCTGCGCGAAGTCGGGCGGCACTGGCGCGGTGCCGCGACCACCGTGGGCGTGAACTGGCTGGTGAAACCGTTCTCGATGGCGCTGCTCGGCTGGCTGTTCATCGATCATCTGTTCCGCGCCTGGCTGCCAGCCGCGCAGATCGACAGCTACATCGCGGGGCTGATCCTGCTGGCCGCGGCGCCGTGCACGGCGATGGTGTTCGTGTGGTCGAACCTGGTGGACGGGGAGCCGCATTTCACCCTCAGCCAGGTGGCGCTGAACGATACGATCATGGTGGTGGCATACGCGCCGATCGTGGGCCTGCTGCTCGGGCTGTCATCGATCACCGTGCCGTGGGACACGCTGCTGGCCTCGGTGGTGCTGTATATCGTGGTGCCGGTCGTGATCGCGCAGCTCTGGCGGCGGGCGCTGCTCGGCGCCGGGACGGCGGCGCTGGGGCGGGCGTTGCGGCGGCTGGGACCGGTGTCGCTCGTTGCGCTGCTGGCGACGCTCGTGATCCTGTTCGGCCTGCAGGGGCGGCAGATCGTGGCGCAGCCGCTGGTGATCCTGCTGCTGGCGATCCCGATCGTCGTGCAGGTCTATTTCAATGCGGGGCTCGCGTATGTGGTGAACCGCGCGGTGGGCACGGAATGGTGCGTGGCGGGACCCTCGGCGCTGATCGGGGCATCGAATTTCTTCGAGCTTGCGGTGGCGGCGGCGATCGCGCTGTTCGGCTTCCAGTCCGGCGCGGCGCTGGCGACGGTGGTAGGCGTGCTGGTGGAAGTGCCGGTGATGCTGTCGGTGGTGCGCATCGTGCGCGCGAGCCGCGGGTGGTACGAGCGGGGGGCGCGAGGTAAGGCGCCCTGCTGAACGCGCTGCCCTGCTTCGGGCGACCGACGCGCCAGGGAGGATGAAACGATCGGCCTCGGTCCCTCCGCACCGGAGGTCTCCGTGGCGGGGTTCGTGCCGGCGGCAAGCTTCGATTTGAAGACTGAGAAGGCAGGCGAGGAAGATTGAGGTCGCAGAGAATTCGCCTTCCGCTGCCGCCGGGCGCGCGCCGTGCGCGCAGGTCGAGGCGGGGGCCGGTCGCGCGGTTGGTGGATGGGAAGCTTGACTGCGCCCCAGCGTCCGACCCTCTGCGATCTCGATCTTCCTCGCCTTCCTTCTCAGTCTTCAAATCGAAGCTAGTGCTCTGAACCAAACAGAAGATTCACAACGGGGCGGAACCGTACGATTCTGCGTGGATGGCACAGACCGTCACTCCCCTCGTCACCGCCACGGACCGC
>JABBNW010000141.1 GCA_019352115.1 Pseudomonadota bacterium | reverse complement strand
CGGAACCGAACGGAAGGGTTCCAAGGGCGATGCCCTTGGCGGGGTCCAGGGGCAGCGCCCCTGGCCTTCCTTCACCCCGCTTGCCGCCCGGTCGTCTTGCTCACCGTATGGCCGACCCGTCGGTGCCCCGCGTGGGCCAGCACGACGTCGAGTTCCGCTGCGTGGTCGGCCACCGCCGCGTGCACGGAGGTGCATCCCAGTCGCGGGGCCAGGGCTTCCAGTTCCGCCACCAGGGCGGCCAGGACCGGGTGCGGGTCCAGGATGTCCATGGCGATGAAGTGGCTGGCGACCAGCACCGCCCCGCGCGCCAGGTCTTCGTCCTTGCGGTAGCAGACGAGGCCGCAGGGGAAGGGCCGCGCTTCTCGCCGGGCGGCCAGGATGCCGGCACGGCCGCCGGCGGCCCCGATCGCCCGACGCGCGTAGCGTCGCCAGGCGGTGGCGGTCAGCTCGGGCGCGACTTCCCGCACCAGCGGGTAGGCGCTGTCGATCTGCTCCGCGGCGAGCGGGGTGACGGTGATCGGGGACATCGCGGTGATCCTTGCCGATGCCGCCGTGGCATCGCGCGCCAGTTGGGGCCCGGACGGCGTGCGGATTCATTGATCCAGGTCAATGTGCCCGCGGCCGTGGCGCGATTGCTTGCCGCCATCCCGATCGCGGCCCGGATTTCGGCGCCGCACCCCCGCAGCGGAGTCTCCCTCGCGTGGCCGTGTTCTCCCGCCCGCCGACCCCGGGTTCGCCGCTGGCCCAGGAGCCGTGCCTGTCCTGCGGCGCCCGGGCCGACAGCGTGTGCAATGCGATCGAGGATGCCGACCTCGGCCGGCTCGCCGCCTTCGCGGTGGTGAGCGAAGTCCAGCCCGGCCAGACCTTCATCGAGGAGGGCGATCCGGCCGACAGTTTCTTCAACCTCACCGCCGGCTCGGCCAAGCTCTATAAGCTGATGACGGACGGACGGCGGCAGATCACCGGCTTCGTCGGCCGCGGGCATTTCCTTGGCCTCGCCGTCTCCGCCACCTACGCCTTCAGTGCCGAGGCGATCGAGCCGGTGCGGCTCTGCCGCTTTTCCCGCGTGCGCATGTTCCGCCTGCTGGGTGAGTTCCCGGCGCTCGAACGGCGCCTGCTGGAACGCGCGGCGACCGAGCTCGTGGCGGCGCAGGAGCAGATGCTGCTGCTCGGGCGCAAGACCGCGCGCGAGCGGGTGGCCTCGTTCCTGGACGTGCTGTGTCGCCCCGGCGCCGGGCCGTGCGGGCGCGCCGCGCCGGTGGTGGCGCTGCCGATGAGCCGCAGCGACATCGCCGACTACCTCGGCCTCACGATCGAGACGGTGAGCCGGACCTTGAGCCGGCTGCGCAGCGAGGGGCTGATCGAGATACCCTCCCCGACCACGATCCGGATCTGCGATCCGGCGCGGCTTGCCGCGCTCGCGTCCGGCTGACGGAGCGGGCGCAGACACGGCCGGCGTCCCGTGCCATTTTCCGGCCCTTTCCCTGTTCCGGGCTCCAAATGCGCACGCTTCTGTTCATCAGCCACCGCATTCCCTACCCGCTCAACAAGGGCGAGAAAATCCGCGCCTACAACCTGCTGCGCCACCTGGCGAAATCCTATCGCATCCACCTCGGCTGCCTGATCGACGATCCGGCGGACGCGGCGCATGTCGCGCATCTGCGCGAGATCTGCGCCGAGGTGGAAGGCTTTCCGATCGACAAGCGGCGCCAGAAGCTGATCGCGCTGGCCCGGATGCGGCCCGGGCGGCCGTTGATGCTCGACTACTACCGCCATCCCGGGTTGCATCGCTGGGTGGCGGCGACCCTGGTGCGGACGCGGCCCGATATCGTCTATATCTACTCCGCCGCCATGGCGCCCTATGCGCTGCACCTGGACCGGCCCGGCAAGGTGCTGGACATGCAGGACATCGATTCGGAGAAATGGGCGCTGTACGCGCAGGACGCATCCTGGCCGATGCGCGCGGTCTGGGCGCGCGAGGCGCGCACCCTGCTCGCCTACGAACGCCGGGCCGCGATGGGCTGCGACGTGACCTTCCTCGTCTCCGAGCCGGAGGCGCGTCGCTTCGTCGAACTGGCGCCGGAGACGGCCGGGCGGGTGACGTTCGTCGAGAATGGGGTCGATCTCGACGGATTTTCCCCGCGGCATGCGTTCGACTCGCCGTTCGCCGTGCCGGGGCCGCATCTCGTGTTCACCGGCAACATGGACTACTGGCCGAACGCGGACGCCGTTGCCTGGTTCGCCGACGCGGTGCTGCCCCTGCTGCGCACCCGGCCCGCCCCGCCCGAATTCCACATCGTCGGCGCCAATCCGGGTCCGGACGTGCGCCGTCTGGCCGGCCTGCCCGGGGTGCACGTGACCGGGCGGGTGCCCGACGTGCGGCCCTACCTCGCCCATGCCGACGTGTCCGTGAGCCCGCTGCGCCTGGCGCGCGGCATCCAGAACAAGGTGCTGGAGGCGATGGCGATGGGCCGCCCGGTCGTCGCCTCTCCGGCGGCCTATGAAGGGGTGCGGGCGGAGGCCGGGCGCGAACTGCTGGTGGCCGACGGCGCCGGGCCGATGGCGGCGGCGATCGGGGCGGTGCTGGACGGCGCGCATCCGGGGCTCGGCGCGGCGGGGCGGGCGGCGATGGAGCGCGGTTATGCGTGGTCCGCGACCCTGGCCCGGCTCGATGCGGCGCTGGGGCATGTGCTGGCGGGGGAGCCGGCGGCCGGCTGACGGTTTCATCAAACCGTCAAACTGCGATCGGCCCTGGCCGCCTAGAAGCGGGCCGCCAGAACCGATCCGGCGGCTTGGGACCTTACCGATCCGCCACAAATGGGAGACAGAGACCTTATGTCACGTCGCAACGATACCGGCCGCCAGCCGGGTCGCCGTCAGGTCATCGCGCTGGCCGCGATGGCCGGCCTCGGCCTTTCCGTCGCCGCCGTCGCGCCCGCCCGGGCCGCCGGCACGGTCAACCTGCTGGAGACCGGGTCGAGCCTGCTGTACCCGCTCTTCAACCTGTGGGTGCCCGGCTACACCAAAGCCAACCCGCATGTGCGCATCACCACCCAGAGCACCGGCAGCGGCACCGGCATTTCCGAGGCGATCTCGGGCGTGGCGCAGATCGGCGCCTCCGACGCCTATCTGTCGGACGCGCTGATGAAGATGCACCCGGGGATGCTGAACATTCCGCTGGCGATCTCCAGCCAGATGATCAACTACAATCTGCCCGGTCTGAACGGCAAGCATCTGAAGTTCAGCGGCCCGGTGCTGGCCGGCATCTATTCCGGCAAGATCACCAAGTGGAACGACCCGGCGATCGCGAAGCTGAACCCCGGCGTGAAGCTGCCTGACCACGACATCATCACCGTGCACCGCACCGACGGCAGCGGCGATACCTTCATCTTCAGCCAGTACCTGTCGTTCTCCACTCCGGCGTGGCAGAACTCGACCGGCTACGGCACGACCGTGAGCTGGCCGGCCGCGCCCGGCGCGATCGGCGCCGAGGGCAACCCCGGCATGGTCAACGCGATCAAGACCAACCCGTATTCGATCGCGTATATCGGCGTGAGCTTCAAGCAGGCGATCGTCGAGAACAAGCTCGGCGAGGCCCTGTTGGAGAACAAGGCCGGCAAGTTCGTGCCGCTGACGGTGGCGAACGTGCAGGCCGCCGCCAACGCCAAGTCCGCCGCGACCCCGAAGGACGAGCGCATCAGCCTCGTGTTCGCCCCGGGCGCGGACTCCTACCCGATCATCAACTACGAATACGCGATCGTGAAGAACAAGCAGCCGAACGCGACGACGGCGGCCGAGATGCGCAAGTTCTTCACCTGGGCGATCTCGCCCAAGGGCGGCAACGCGCCGCACTTCATGGCCGCGGTCAGCTTCGTGCCGCTGCCGGCGAGCGTGGTGAAGCTCAGCGCCGCCCAGATCGCCGAGATCAAGTGATCCCGGCGCCGATCTGCTAACCTGCCCGACGCCGCCGGCCGCAAGCCGGCGGCGTCGCCATGTTGTCTACCCGGGACGAACCCCATGAGCTTCCGCCGCCTGCTTGCCCTGTTCGCCGGCGTGCTGCCGGCAAGCCTCGTTGCCGTGATCCTGTTCCTCGCGATCTATTCCTGGCCGGCGGTGCGCTTCAACGGTCTCGGATTCGTCGCGCGCACCACCTGGAACCTCGGCAACACTTACGGCGACCCGATCGTGCGCAACGGAGTCGCGCAATTGCCGGGCGCGCAGTACGGCATCCTGTTCCTGATCGTCGGCACGTTGCTGTCCACCCTGATCGCGCTGCTGCTCGCGGTGCCGACGGGCGTGGGGGCGGCGATCTTCCTCGCCGAGGCGGTGCCGGGGCGGCTGCGCCTGTGGCTGTCCTTCCTGGTCGAGCTGCTGGCCGCGGTGCCGTCCGTCGTCTTCGGCCTCTGGGGCTACGCGGTGCTGATCCCGCTGCTCGGCCAGCACGTCTTTCCGGTCCTGGGCCGGCTGCTGGGCTGGATCCCGATCTTCGCGCCGCCCTACGGCAGCGGCTACGGGCTGCTCACCGCCGGCATCGTGCTGTCCCTGATGATCGTGCCGCTGATCGCGGCAACCCTGCGCGATGCGATCCTGGCCGAGCCGATGGTGGTGCGCGAAGCTGCCGCGGCCCTCGGCGCCACCCGATTCGAGACGGTGTGGAAAGTGGTGTTGCCCGGCGTGCGCAAGATCCTGATCGGCGTCACCATCCTCGCCATGGGCCGCGCGCTGGGGGAAACGATGGCGGTGCTGATGGTCAGCGGCAATGCGCTGAACTACCTGCCGGGGAATATCTACTCGCCGATCTCCACCATGGCCGCCTTCATCGTCTCCCAGCTCGACAGCGCGCTGCAGGACCCGACGGGGCTGGCGGTGCGCTCGCTGGCCGAAGTGGCGCTGGTGCTGTCGGTCATTTCGGTGGGCGTGAACGCGATGGCGCGCCTGGTGCTGTACCGCGCCGGGCTGCGGGGGGCACGGGTATGAGCGCGACCACGGCGGGCTTCGTGCTGCCGCCCCGCGACGAACCGGCGCGGCGGGCGCGGCTGGCCCGGCGGCGCGCCGGGGCGATCACCGGCTGGGTGTTGTGCGCCATCGCCTTCGGGCTGCTCGGGATCGCGATGGGTTGGATCCTGCTGATGGTGCTGATCCGCGGGGTCTCGGCGCTGACGCCGACGGTGTTCACCGAGGTGACCCAGGGCACCGGCGGCGGCCTGCTGAACGCGATCGAGGGCACGGTGGTGATCGGCGTCGGCTCGATGCTGCTCGCGGTGCCGTTCGGGGTGGCGGCGGGGCTCTATACGGCGCAGTTCAGCCACACGGTGTTCGCGCGCGTGATCCGCTTTCTCGCCGACGTGCTGGTGGGGGTGCCATCGATCGTGCTGGGGTATTTCGGCTACGTGACGATGGTGGAATACCTCGGCTGGAATTTCTCGCTGGCCGCCGCCTGCATCACGATCGCGATCCTGTGCCTGCCGTATATCTGCCGCACCACCGAACTGGCGCTCGGCCAGGTGCCGGCGGCGATGCAGGAGGCGGCCTATGCGCTCGGCGCCGGGGAGGCGCGGGTGGCCTGGCGGATCTCGTTGCCGATGGCGATGCCGGGGATCCTGACCGGGATCCTGCTCGCGTTCGCGATCTCGATCGGGGAGACGGCGCCGCTGTTGTACACGGCCGGGTGGTCGTCGTATCTGTGGACCGGGCAGCTCATCCACTCGCCGGTGGGGTATCTGACCTACGCGATCTGGGCGTTCATCAACGAACCCTTCGCGGCGGCGAACGCGCTGGCCTATGCCGCGGCGTTCCTGGTGACGTTCCTGGTGCTGCTGATCAGCGTCGGCGCGCGACTCGTGCTGCTGCGCCGGCAGGGCGGCGCGCGCTGAGCACCGGTCGCTCAGATCGACAGATTCGCGATCGGGACGGATATGGTGACGGACAGGCCTTGTTCCTGCCAGTCATGGGAGAGCGTTCCGCGGAACTGGCCGACGACGGTGCGATCGGCCAATGTGGTGCCGAAGCCCCGTTTGGCCGGCGGCGCTGCGATGGCGGGGCCGCCGCGCTCCCGCCAGACGATTTCGAGCCGCCCGTCGTCCTGCTGCCAGGACACGTGCACGCGGCCGGCATCGCGCGTCAAGGCGCCGTATTTGGCGGCATTGGTCGCAAGTTCGTGGCAGACCAGGGCGAAGCCGTTGGCGGCACGCTCTCCCAATTGAACCGGGGGGCCGTCGATGCGGAAGCGGCACCGCCCCGATGCGGCCGGATCGCGTTCATGCGGCGCGAGAATTCTCGCGACCAGATCGGCGAGGTCGGTGACCGGACCAGTTGCGTCCGATACGCCCGGATCGTGGGGCGTGCGGCGGACCAGCGCGTTGGCACCGGCCAGCGCCTGCAGGCGGCCGGAAAGTGTGTCTTCCATGTCCGCGGGCGAAGCGGCCGAGCGTGCGCTGACATGGATCATGCCCTGGACGACCATGAAAAGATTCTTCATCCGGTGGCTCATTTCCTGCGTGAGCATCGCCTGCTGCTCCAGCGCCGCCTGGAGCCGCTGCTCGGTCTGCAGCATGTGCACGGCGATGCCGGCAAACGCCGCAAGTTCCGTCAGGGTGCGCGCATGTCCGCTGTCGAAATGATCCGCGTGCTCGGAGACGATCCAGAGGGTGCCCAACGGCGTATCGCCGGCGGTAAAGAGCGGTACGAGCAGCACTTCCGGCAGCGAGATATCGGCCTCCGCGAGCCACGTATAGAACCGCTCCGGGCGCAGGGTGAGCGTCGGTTCGGCACGATCGAGGCAGACCCCGCAGGGGCTGAAATCGCGCGGCGTCGTTTCGCCGTTGAATTTTTCGAGCAGGCCGCGCAAATGGTGCCAGCGGAACACGCCGGGCGCCGGGTGCGCCTCGTAGAGGCTGATCCCGCCCGAGACGCTGCCGGTGAGTTCCATCGCCAGATCGACCAGCCGCAGCAGCACTTCGCCGGGGCGGTCGATCATCTGCCGCGCGAGCGCCTGGAGCGCGCGCTTCTCGTCCCGATAGCTGGTTTTGCGTGGGGCGCGCCGGGCCAGCTCATGGGTGATGAATACGTCGGCAGGCGGTGCCGAAGCTTCGGGTCGCGCGCTCACCAGACGGTCTCCAAAGAAATGTGATGGTCCCCGAGCCGGTGCCCTATAGCGATCTTCGATCGCGGTGGCGAGGACGTGCCGATCGTCCCAAGGTCCCGGGCCACGCCGCGGCTGCCGCGGACCCCGGTGCGGTGGCGTGCCGGTCCGTCGCGGGATCGGGGTAGACACGGTCATTCGGGCAGCGTGGCGGTCGATCGCGGCCATGCGGGCGTCGTCGCGGCGGGGGTTTCACGAGTTCGCGAGCAGATGGCGTCGTCGTCTGGCGGCGCGGTTGGGGGCCGTCGTTCCACCCCGGCGGGGTGGGGCATGACGGTCCTACCATTCCGTGCCAGCATGGAAGCCGACGGCACCGGAAGGCGCGGCTTTCACCTGGGCATGCCGCCACAGGTTCCGGTTTTTCAGGCGCGGAGCGCCGCATGGGAGCACGGACATGAGCGGAACGGATCTCGCCGGCAAGGTTGCGGTGGTCACCGGCGGGAGTGCCGGCATCGGTGCGGCGAGCGCGCGCGCGCTGGCAGAAGCCGGCGCGCGCGTTGTCATCCTGTATCGATCCGGTGAATCCCGCGCGCGGGCGCTGCTCGCGGCGTTGCCGGGCACGGGCCATCTGGCGCTGGCGGTCGATATCACCGATCCCGCCTCGGTGCGGGCGATGGCGGATGCGGTGCGCGATGCGTATGGCCGGGTCGACGTGCTGGTGAATTCGGCCGGCGTGACCCGGCCGATCCCGCATGCCGATCTGGCAACGTTGGACGAGGCGCTGTTCGACCAGATCCTGATCGCCAATGCCCGCGGCCCCTATTCGGTGATCCGCGCGCTGCTGGCCCTGCTGCGCGCCGGGGCGCCTTCGGTGGTGGTGAACATCTCCTCCGTGGCGGCGCTGAACGGGGCGGGGAGCAACATCGCCTACGGCGCGGCGAAGGCGGCATTGGAAACGATGTCGGTTTCGCTCGCCCGCGTGCTGGGCCCCGAGGTGCGGGTGATGTGCGTGGCCCCCGGCCCGGTGGCGACCGATTTCGTCGCCGGGCGGGGACGGGACGCGCTGGAGAAACTCGCCGCCACCACGCCGCTGAAGCGGGTCGTGGAGGCCGAGGACGTGGCCCGCGCGGTCATGGCCTGCGTGCTGCACCTGCCGACCAGCACCGGCTCGCGCATCATCGTCGACGGCGGGCGGATGCTGTAGCTCCGGGCTTGCCAATCCGGCCCCGGCCGGGGCAACACGCCGCACCGTCCCCCCGAGGTTCCATGTCGTCTGCGCAACCGATCCCGGTGCTGTTCACCCATTACGGGGAGCAGTGGATTCGCGGCAGCGAGCAACTGCTGCTCGATCTGATGGGCGCGTTCGATCCCGCCGACGTGCGTCCGATCGTCTGGACCAACGGGACCGAGATGGCCGCGGCGGCGCGGGCCGCCGGGTTTCCCACCTATCATACCGATTTCGCCTATTACCTGGATGCCGGCTCGCCGCGCCTCAATCCGTTGCGCTATGCGGGGTTCATCCGCGAGGGGCTGGGCCTGGTGCGTCGCCACGGGGTGCGGGCGATCCACGCCAACAGCGCCGCGCCGGTGCAATGGATGCTGCCGGTGGCGCGCCTGTCGGGGCGCCGGCTGCTCGTGCATCTGCACAGTTCCTACCTGCGTCGTTCGCGCGTGGTGCTGGGGCTGCGCCATGTCGATCTGGCGGTGGGCGTGTCCAACTCGGTGCTGGCGGGGCTGCGCGCGGACGGGATGGCGGAGCGGAAGTTGCGGGTCATCTACAACGGCATCGACATCGCCCGGTTGCAGCGCGGCGGCGACGATGGCGCGGCCTTGCGCGCCCGCCTGCACCTGGCCGCGGACGGCGTGCTGGTCGCCGCGATCGGATCGTTGATCGCCCGCAAGGGCCACGACGTGCTGCTGCGCGCGCTGGCGCTGCTGCCGGCGGGCGCCGCGCGGCTGTGCATCGCCGGGGACGGGCCGGAGCGGGCGGCGCTGGAACGCCTGGCCGCCGAACTCGGGGTTGCGGCCCAGGTGGATTTCCTCGGCTACTGCGCCGATCCGGGTCCGGTCTATCGGGCCGCGGACATCGTCGCGCTCGCCTCGCGCGGCGAAGCCCTGCCGCTCGTGCTGCTGGAGGCCGGCTGCCTCGCCCGCCCGGTGGTCGCGACCGACGTGGGCGGGGTGGGGGAGGCGGTGGCGGACGGGATCACCGGCCTGCTCGCCCCCTCCGACGATCCGCCCGCCCTGGCCGCGGCCCTGGCGCGCCTGGTCGCCGACCCGGAGGCGCGGCGGCGCATGGGGGCGGCGGGGCAGGCGCGGGTGGCGGGCGGCTTCAGCCTCGCGCAGATGACCGCCGGATTCCTGGACGTTTACCGGGGCCTGGCCGCCCCGTCCTGACGATCCAGCCACACGCGGCGCAGCATCCGCCCGAGCGCCGGCGCGGCCGGAGCCCATAGCGCCGCCCGCCGCCGCGCTCCGGGGTATTCCCCGCCCCGCCCGGCGAGCCCGTCGGCCAGCCCGGCGCAGATCGCGCGCACCGTTGCGGGCGAGGCGCGCAGCCGATCCGCCCAGTCGAGCTGCCGCCCGATCGCCCAGGCCAGCGGCCGACGGTTGGCCCACAGCCCGCCGTGCTTGGCGAGCAGCAGGACGTGGTTGCGGGCAACGTAATAGTAATAATATGGCGGCTTGGTCGGCGCCCCGGACTCGCGCGCTTTGGCGCGGTGGCGCACCACCGCCTCGGCCACCAGGACGTTGCGGAAGCCGGCGCGGGCGCTGCGCAGCGAATAGTCGTGGTCGTCCCAGTAGGCGAACAGGTGCTCGTCGAGCGGGCCGATCGCGGCGAAGACCTGGCGGGTCACCAGCAGGGCGGCGCCGGCGAGCCAGATGCGCTCGGGCGCTTCCTCCGCCCAGGCGCGGTAGTCCGCGGGGTCGGCGCTCATGCGGACCCGCAGCGGCGCGGGGTCGATCCGCCCGCCCCAGAAATCCGGCCGGTCGGCGTCGCTGGCGTTGCGGATCAGCGGGGCGAGCAGCCCGGCCTCCGGCATCGCCGCGGCGGCGACGAGCAGGCGGGGGAGTGCGTCGGGCGCGGGCTCGGCGTCGGCATTGAGCAGCCAGACGTAGTCGGCCCCGGCGGCCAGCGCGGTGCTTATGCCGAGGTTCATCCCGCCGGTGAACCCGAGGTTGCGCCCCGGGCGGAGTAGGCGGTGCGGCAGGCCGGTGGCGGCGAGCGGGGCGAGGTCCGCCGTATCGGGACCGTTGTGGACGACGATCGTCTGCAGGCCGGGCACGGCCTGGGCGGCGAGGGCGCGCAGGCAGGTCGCGGTGGACTCCGTATCCAACCAGTTGAGGATGACGACCGCCACCGTTGGGTCGGTCTCGCTCGGGTCGGGCGGGCGCGGCGCGCTCGGCGGGTCTGGCGGCATGGGTCCGGGTTGGCCTTATCGGCGGAGGGGCCGGGCGTGCGGGCGCGGCGGCGGCGGGACAGTGCGTAGCACGGGCGGCGACGGCAGGGCAGGGGGCGGCGGCCATTCGCCGTTCGTTCGATATGGTTCATCCGGGAGGAGGAGGGTGTCGCGCGGCTTATACCAACCCGCCAAGAGACTGACGTACTGCCAGCCTCGCCCCCCTCTCGTCATGGCCGGCTCCTGAGCCGGCCATCCGCGCACGGATGATCGGGGGTAGATGGCCGGCTCAGGACCGGCCATGGCCGGAGGCGCCGGGCCGGCACGCAAGGGCGAGAGTCAAAACCCGCCGGATTGATATTAGGCTTCGCGTCGGCGTAGCCGCTGCGGTTCTGTCGCGCCGCCCGGGCCGACGTGACGGCTAGGACCCGGCGCGCGGCTCGGGTTCTTGCTGGCGCGGACCTTGCGGTCCTGGCGCCATCCCGGGGGTCGGTTATGTTACGATATCGCAACAATATGGACGTGCGAAACCCCGCGCCGCTCTAGCGTCCGAAAAGCGGAGGGCGGTAGCCTTGCGGACCGTACTCGCGGGCCGCCGCGGCGTCGGACAGCCGGAGCATGCGCACGGGATCGGGTCTTCCCGCCGGCGCGCGCCGCGCCGGCCTGGGCGGCGGGAGCGGCAGGGTCTCGGGCGGCATGATGCCGAACATCCGGCAGATCGGGCGCAGCACGTTCCACAGCCGCGGAGCGGTCGCCAGCAATTCCGCCATATCCGGCTGCGCCAGGAAATAGGCGAGCTCGATGCCGTACGGCACCAGGTCCGGCCCCATCCGCACCAGCCAGCCGTAGCCGCGGGGCAGCAGGCGCAGCGGCT
>JABBNW010000140.1 GCA_019352115.1 Pseudomonadota bacterium | reverse complement strand
CGGACCCGACACACCCCCCACCAGCACGGAACCTAACGGAAGGGTTCCAAGGGCGATGCCCTTGGCGGGGTCCAGGGGCAGAGCCCCTGGCCTTCCTACGCCAACTCCGCACGCCCCCGCGGGCGGCCGAACAGCCAGCCTTGGCCGTAGGTGACGCCGAGTTCGCGCATGAGGCGGGCCTGGGATTCGGTTTCGACCATTTCGGCGATGGTGGCTGCGCCGGCGCGGCGCGCGGCGTCGATCATGCTGGCGACCAGGTCGCGGTCGCGTGGGCTGGCTTCGGCGCTGCGCACGAAGGCGCCGTCGATCTTGACGTAGTCGGCTTTGAACGCGCGCAGGTAGCGGAAGGCTGCACCGCCGGCGCCGAAATCGTCCAGACACACCGGCACGCCGGCGGCGCGCAGCTTGCGCAGGGTTTCGGCGGCGGCCGGGACGTCCTCGATCTCGGCGGTTTCGGTGAATTCGATCAGCAGCGAGCCGCCGCCGTGCGGACGCAGCATTTCCAGCAGCCGGGCGCGAAACGGCGCGCTTTGCAAGGACAGGCCGGAGACGTTGGCGGCCAGCGGCGTCAGCGGCGCGCGGGCCAACTGGACCAGGACGTCGGTGACCACGGCGAGGTCGAGTTCTTCGGCCAGCCCGACCGCCTCGGCCACGGTGACGAATTCCTGCGTGCTGCGCGGCCCGGCTGCCGAGGGGTCGGGCCGGAGCAGCGCCTCGTAATGGTGCACCGCGCCGTCCGACAGGGCGACCACGGGCTGGTAGGCGAGGCGAAACCGATGGTCGGCGATGACCCGGCGGATGGCCTGCGCCTCCGCCCCCGCCTCGGCGACCAGCACGGCAAGGCCGGTGGCCGCGCAGGTCGCGTCGGCGCCAGGTGCGTTCGCCGTGCTCGTCGGGCCGGAAGCAAGCCCAGCGGTGCCCCCGCAGGCGAAGCGCGCCAGCGCGAGCCGCAGCGCGCGCACCGCCTGGCCGGGCGACAGGCCCCCGGCCGCAAGCGGCAGCGCGGTACCTCGCACCGCTCCGCCATCGCCGCCGGCAGCGGAGACCAAGGTCTTCACCGCCGCCGCCACCTCGGCGACGTCGAGCCCCGTCTCCCCCAGCACGCCGTAGCGCCCGGGCGCGATCCGCCCGACCGCCAGCGCGCCGGAGACCTGGCGCAGCGTGGGCACGGGATCGGGCGCATCGGCGGGGACATCGAGCAGTCCGAGGCAGGCAGGGGCGCCGGCACGCAAGCGGCCTTCCGCCGCCTGGCGGATACCGGCTCCGGGCTCGGCCGCCGCGGGCGAAGCCGGCACGGCGGCAGGCAGCGGACCGAGGCTCACGCAGAGCTGCGGTTCCATCCCCGGCAGCGCCAGCGCGGCGACGGAAAACAAGGTCTGGGCGGCATCGGCGAGGCGCAGCGCCACCGGCGGCAGGCGGCCGGCGAAGGCGGCAGCGCGCAGGGCGGCCTCCAGCGCCGGATGGTCCGCCGCGGCGATCAGGGCGGACAGCTTGCGGCCCAGGAACTGCTCGGCCGGCGCGCCGAAGCGGGCCGGGAACGCCCCGGCAGCCCAGGCGATGGTGGCGTCCGGCCCGAGCGCGACCAGCAGCTCCGCCGGGGCAAAGGCGAAGGCGAGCAGCCGATCGCGCGAGAGCGGCATCATGGCTGCGCAAGGGGACGGCGCAGGGGGCGGCACAAGGGGCATGGGCGGGATCCGCTGGACCCCGCCATGCTCCCCCGCCGCCGTTAACGACGGGTGAAAGGCGCGGGCGGAGGACTTCGCCGCCGCCTCCCGCCGCGCCGCGACGGCCGCGCGGCAGGCCGGGTCCGCCCGCAGGCGGGCTGCTTCAGCCCGGCGAAGTCATTGTCGGGATGGCGGTTCGGTGCGCGTGCGTGCCGCATATCTTCGTATGCCACGACGTCTCCGGCAGGCCGCGACGGTCCTTCCGGCGACTGCGGCAAAGCCCGCAAGCCTCGATCCGGTGATGGGCGTTCCGGTACCGGATCGAGGCTGCGCGACATCCCTGCGTTTTCGCTACGGGTTCGTTACCGCGTCGGCTGCGAGGTCATGCGCGGTCGAAACGATCGAGGTTCATCACCTTGTCCCACGCCGCCACGAAATCACGGACGAACTTCTCCTGCGCGTCCGCGCTTGCGTAAACTTCGGCCAAGGCACGCAGCTCGGAGTTCGAGCCGAAGATGAGATCGACCCGGGTGCCGGTCCACGTGACGGCACCGGTCTTGCGATCCCGCCCCTCGAACACGTCCCCGCCGTCCGGGACCGGCTTCCACTCCGTGCCCATGTCGAGCAGGTTCACGAAGAAGTCGTTGGTCAGCGCCTCCGGCCGGCTGGTCAGGACGCCGTGCCGGTGCTGTCCGGCATTGGCGTTCAGGACGCGCATGCCGCCCACCAGCACCGTCATTTCGGGCGCGGTCAGGGTCAGCAGTTGTGCGCGATCGACCAGCAACCCCTCGGCCGCCGCGCGGCCGCTTTCCTTGACGTAGTTGCGGAAGCCATCGGCGATCGGTTCGAGCACGGCGAAAGCGTCCACGTCGGTCTGCTCCTGCGTGGCATCCATGCGCCCCGGGGTGAACGGAACCGTCACGGCGTGGCCGCCCGCCTGCGCCGCCCGCTCGACGCCCGCGCACCCGGCCAACACGATCAGATCCGCAAGCGAGACCTGCTTGCCGCCGGACTGGGCGCTGTTGCCGGACTGGGCGCTGTTGAACTCATCCCGGATGGACCCCAAGGTGGCGAGCACGTCTGCCAGTTGCCCGGGTTGGTTGACCTCCCAATCCTTCTGCGGCGCCAGGCGGATGCGGGCCCCGTTCGCACCGCCGCGCTTGTCGGACCCCCGGAAGGTGGAAGCCGAGGCCCAGGCGGTCGACACCAGTTGCGCGACAGTCAGGCCCGAGGCCAGGATCTTGCCCTTGAGCGCGGCGATGTCCTGCGCATCGATCAGCGGATGATCGACCGCGGGAATGGGGTCCTGCCAGATGAGCACTTCGGCCGGCACGTCCGGGCCGAGGTAGCGCGCGCGCGGACCCATGTCGCGATGGGTGAGCTTGAACCAGGCCCGGGCGAAGGCGTCGGCGAACTGGTCCGGATTTTCGTGGAAACGCCGCGATATCTTTTCGTAGGCGGGATCGACCCGAAGCGCCAGGTCCGTGGTCAGCATCGTCGGCGCGCGGCGCCTGGACGGGTCGTAGGCGTCCGGAATGGTCCCGGCGCCGGCGCCATTCTTCGGCGTCCACTGGTGCGCGCCCGCCGGGCTCCTGGTCAGCTCCCATTCGTAACCGAACAGGTTCCAGAAGAAATTTCCGCTCCAATGCGTGGGCGAGCTGGTCCAGGTGACTTCCAGACCGCTGCCGATCTGATCGGCGCCCTTCCCGGTGCGAAAGCGGTTCTGCCAGCCCAGGCCCTGCTGCTCGATGTTGGCGGCTTCGGGGGGCGGCCCCACCAGTGCCGCATCGCCGGCGCCGTGGGTCTTGCCGAACGTATGGCCGCCGGCAATGAGCGCCACCGTCTCCTCGTCGTTCATGGCCATGCGCGCGAAGGTCTCGCGGATGTCCTTGGCCGCGGCGAGCGGATCTGGGTTGCCGCCGGGGCCTTCCGGGTTGACGTAGATCAGCCCCATCTGCACGGCCGCGAGCGGATTTTCGAGGTCGCGGTCGCCGGAGTAGCGCTTGTCATCGCCGAGCCAGGTGGTCTCCGCGCCCCAGAAGGGGCTCTCGTCCGGCTCCCACACGTCCGCCCGCCCGCCGCCGAACCCGAAGGTCTTGAGGCCCATCGAGTCGAGCGCGACGGTGCCGGCGAGGATGATGAGATCCGCCCAGGAGAGTTTGCGGCCGTATTTCTGCTTCAGCGGCCAAAGCAGCCGGCGTGCCTTGTCGAGGTTGACGTTGTCGGGCCAGCTGTTGATCGGCGCAAAGCGCTGCTGGCCGGCCCCGCCGCCGCCACGGCCGTCGGCGATGCGGTAGGTCCCGGCGCTGTGCCACGCCATGCGGATGAACAACGGCCCGTAGTGCCCGAAATCCGCCGGCCACCAATCCTGCGAGTCCGTCATCAGCGTCCGGAGATCCTGCTTCACCGCCGCCAGATCGAGGCTCTCGAATGCCGCGGCATAGGTGAAGTCCTTGTCCATGGGATCGGACAGGGAGGAGTTCTGCCGCAGGATTGTCAGGTTGAGCTGGTCAGGCCACCACTCATGGCTCGACTTCCGGGTGCCGGCGATGCGGTGGAATGGGCAGTCCGCTGCGTCTGACATGCGTCGTTCTCCTTTGGCCGTCTGAATCCAACGATCCCGTCGATTGGCCGTCCAGGCACCGGGCACACGGCGGCCGATGCGGCACCGGTGCTGACATCCTCTCGCCGCTTCCGGCAGGGACTGACCCGACGGCTGATGACAAGGAGCGATTGTCCCGCTTGTCAACCGATCGGACGTCCCCACGCGGGGTCAGGTAGCGTAGGCGGAAGCCTGGACCGTGCGTCCGGGGCAGGCACGAGGAATCCCGGCCGCGGCGATCAGCCGGGGCAAGGTCCGGGCCGGGTCGGCCACGGCGTGTGTCGCCGGGCCCGACGGGCGTTGACCCTGGATAGGCCGGCGGAGCGCTCTGGCATAGCGATTAAAAATGATTACATTGATCGGACAAACCGATGACCCCCCTCCCCACCCCGCAGCAGCTCCGCTTCCTCACCGCGCTCGCCGACCACCAGCATTTCGGCCGCGCCGCCAACGCCTGTGCGGTGTCGCAATCCACCCTCTCGGCCGGCATCCTGACCCTGGAACACCAGCTGGACGCCGCGATCCTGGACCGCGGCGCCGGCAAGCGGGTGGTGTTCACCCCGCTGGGCCAGGAACTGGTCGGGCGGGCCCGCATGGCGCTCGCCGCGCTGACCGCGGTGGCGGAGGCAGCGGACGCGGCCCGCGCCCCGCTTACCGGGCCGCTGCGCCTCGGCGTGATCCCGACCATCGGCCCGTTCCTGCTGCCGCGGTTGATGCCGGCGGTGCGCGCCGCCTTCCCCGGCCTGCGGCTCTACCTGCGCGAGGACCTGACGGCGCGGCTGGTCGAGCGCCTGGCCGCCAACCGGCTGGACGCGCTGCTGGTGGCGCTGCCCTGCGACTGCGGCGGCGGGGAGACCCTGCCGCTCGCGCGCGACGCCTTCGTCGCCGCCCTGCCGCCGGGCCACCCGCTGGCGCAGGCCGAGCAGGTCCCGCTCGCCGCGCTGACCCGCGAACGCCTGCTGCTGCTGGAGGACGGGCACTGCCTGCGCGACCAGGCGCTGGCGGTGTGCGGCCTGCACGCCGGGCGGCAGGACGAGTTCGCCGCCACCAGCCTGCACACCCTGGTGCAGATGGTCGCCGGCGGGCTTGGCGTGACCCTGCTGCCGCAGAGCGCGATCGCCGGCGGGGTGACGGCGGGGACGGAGATCGTGCTGCGCCCGCTGGCCGGCGCCGGCGCCTGGCGCACCCTGGGCCTCGTCTGGCGCCCCGGCGCGCCGCGCGCGGCCGAGTATCGCGCGCTGGCCCCGGTGCTGGCGGGCGCGTCCTGCCCCGCGGGGTGACGCCCCGCGTCAGGTCAATTATATACCGGATGGTGTTCGATGCCCCATCTGTGGGCATGCCAATCCTCGGTACCTCCCCAATCAACGGCACCATATACTACTACCCATGTCGTTCTTCTTACCTGCATCCCTGCACACATAGTACACCAGTTTGAAACCGGAGTCATGGTATTCAATCATATACGGCAGTGAGATTAGTTTCTTTTCCACTCTTCAATGGACGCCTTCAAATTTAGCACTCGCCGTTTTAGCACATGGCAGCATGTGCCCAGCTTCAACGATGCTTATCCAACATTTAGGCGCTGGTGCGTCTCCAACTTCGTTGCTGTTGTCTAACCATGATGTTCTAGTCCATGCCTCGATCGTCTTGCCGTGTTTTTCAAACGTAAATCCCGCCAGATTAGGATTGGTTCCGCTATACCCAAGAACGGTTATAGGAGTGTCTTTCTCTTCTCGCTCACAGTCGCTATGATCTCGGAATAGGCCGTACTTGAGGAGTTGTCTCATAGTAGAGCGGTGCCGACAATACTCATTTCCACGGTCCAAGAACAAAGGATCATAAAGAACTGCATAGACTCCTCCCTGTGTCGCAAAGTCCTCTGGCATAGACGTAATCGAATCGCTTTTCGCTTTGGTGCGGTGTATTGGACGCAAAACATAGTGGGGATTGTTGTTCTTTCCAAGGAACATGTCGTCAATCCAGTATGCCCTTTTGTTTGTGAATAGGCGCACCTTGTACCAAGGATCGAGGAACCCATCCTGCCGGATTACCAAACCAGTCATTCTCCGGGGAATGGAAAGACAGCCGTCTCGATCAAGGTCTCGATAAAATCCTACCCGATCGTGATTGGCGGCGTCTTGTTGCAAGTCCTTCAAACTATTTTCAGCAGGACATCCAAGTATGGACTTTGTGAACTCGACCCTTTTTCCGTCGACGGCAGGAGACGACGTCTGTTTGGCGGCGGACGCTTGCAGCGCCAGACCCAGGGAAAGCAGGACCGTAAGCATGACGAGCCGAATGGATTTCATTAGTTTGCCCTCCATCGTGCTCACAGTATAACGCAATTCGATCCCATAGTCGAATTGGAACTGTTCCGGAACTTTAGGTCCGGCGTAGTCAGATATATAGTTACCCGAGTCAGATCCGCCCGGCGTCCACCACGAACAACTGGCTGGTGCACATGCGGCTGTCGTCGGCCGCGAGCCACAGCACCATGCGCGCCACATCCGCCGGCACCAGCTTGCGCTTGAGGCATTGGCTGCGGATCAGGTTCGCCTCGGCCTCCGGCGTCAGCCACAGGTTGATCTGGCGCTCGGTCATGATCCAGCCCGGGACGACGCAATTCACCCGGATGTTGTCCGGCCCGAGGTCGCGCGCCATCCCCCGGGTCAGCCCTTCGACCGCCGCCTTCGCCGTGGTGTAGGCCGGCATGCCGCCCTGGCCGACGTGCCAGCTGACGGAGCCGAAGTTCACGATCGACCCGCCGCCGGCGTCCTTCATCATCGGGGCCACCGCCTGGATGGCGAAGAACTGGTGGCGCAGGTTCACCGCCTGGCGTTCGTCCCAGTATTCGGGGGTGACGTCTTCCCATTTGTGGCGCTGGTCGTTCGCGGCGTTGTTCACCAGCACCGTGACCGGACCGAGCCGACGGCCGATCTCGGCGATCGCCGCGCGCAGGGCGGCGATGTCGGTCAGGTCGCAATGGCAGAACAGCGGTTCCGGGTGGCCCGCCGCGGCGATGCGCGCGACCAGCGCCTGCGCGGGTTCGCGGGCGATGTCGAGGAAGGCGACCCGCGCGCCCTGGGCGGCGAACTGCGCCACCTCCTCCGCGCCGATGCCCGAGCCGCCGCCGGTGACGACCACCACGCGATCGCGCAGGCTCGGATAGACCGCTTCGTTCATGCAATCATTCATGCAATTATTCCCTGGCCCCGCAGGGCTTCGAGGGCCGCGGCGACGATCGCCTCCGGGCCGGGTGCAACAGAAAGGACGATCGGGTGCTCGTCCGGCCCCGGTTCCTCGAGGTCGGCGAACTGGCTGTCGAGCAGCGCCGGCGGCATGAAATGCCCCTTGCGGGCAGCAATCCGCGCCGCGATCAGTGCGTGCGAGCCTTGCAGGTACACAAGCACCACGTCCGCCCGATCGCCGATCAGGATGGCGCGGTAGCTGCGCTTCAGCGCCGAGCACGCAACGAGCGCGGACCGCCCGGACGCGCGGGCGGCATCGATCGCGCGCGCGATCGCCTCCAGCCACGGCAGGCGGTCGGCGTCCGTGAGCGGAGTGCCCGCCTTCATCTTGGCGATGTTCGCCGGCGGATGCAGGCTGTCGCCCTCGATCACGTCCCAGCCGAGCCGTTCGGCCACCCCGCGCGCGATGGTGGTCTTGCCGCTGCCGGAGACGCCCATCATCACGAGAACGGTCACGGGGCCGGCCGCCTTATTTCTGGTTCAGCATGTGCTCGGTATGGCCGCCGAAGCCGAAGCGCATGGCCGACAGCACCTTCTCCCCGAACGTATGCTCGCGGCGGGAACGGAAACGGGTGAACAAGGCGGCGGCAAGCACGTTCGCCGGCACCGCTTCCTCCACCGCCGCATCGATGGTCCAGCGGCCTTCGCCGGAATCCTCGACGAAGCCGGAGAAATGTTCCAGTTGCTCATCGTTCGCGAGCGCGCTGGCGGCAAGGTCGAGCAGCCAGGACGACACCACCGAACCGCGCCGCCACACCTCCGCGACATCGCCGAGATCGAGGGTGAAGCGCTCGTCTTCCGGCAAGCTGTCGGCGCTGCGGCCCTTGAGGATGTCGAAGCCTTCCGCATAGGCCTGCATCAGGCCGTATTCGATGCCGTTGTGTACCATCTTCACGAAATGCCCGGCTCCGGGCGGCCCGGCGTGGATGTAGCCGCGCTCGGCGCGCGCATCGCGGCCCTCGCGGCCCGTCGTGCGCGGGATTTCGCCGAGCCCCGGGGCCAGGGCGGCGAAGATCGGATCGAGGTGGTCGACCGCGTCCTTCTCCCCCCCGATCATCAGGCAATAGCCGCGCTCCAACCCCCACACGCCGCCCGAGGTGCCGCAGTCGATGTAGCGAATGCCCTTGGGCGCGAGCGCCTTCGCGCGGCGGATGTCGTCCTTGTAGAACGTGTTGCCGCCGTCGATCACGATGTCGCCGGTGCCGAGCAGTTTGCCCAGTTCTGCAATCGCGTCCTCGGTGATCTTCCCCGACGGCAGCATCACCCACACCGCGCGCGGGCTGGGGCCGAGCGCGCCGACCACATCGGCCAGCGAGCCGGCGGGCTTGGCGCCCTCGGTGCCGAGCTTGGCGGCGGTTTCCGCCTTGGCGTCGAACACCACGCACTCATGGCCCGCGCGCATCAGGCGCCGCGAGATGTTGGCGCCCATGCGCCCCAGTCCGATCACGCCGATGCGCATGCAGGGTCTCCATTGGCGGCAAGGAAGGACCGCCGGGCGCCGCCGCCGCGGCACGAGGCAAGGGATGGAACCCCTATCTGGGGCGTCCTGCCCCCGTTCGCCACCGTCGACGCTGCGAGGCCGTAGCGGCCCCGTCGCGCCTCAGGACGCCGGCATCGCCCAGCGCCAGGCGTCCCATTCCGGGGCGTAGGCGCGGTTGGTCTGCGCCGGATTGCGGTTGACGAGATGGCGGGCGAACAGCGGGTGGCGCATGCTGCGCACCTCGTGCTCGATCGTGAACAGCACCTTGTTCGTATCGACATCGACGATGTCGTTGAAGCGGTACTGGTGCTGGTCGGATTCCTCGGTGATCAGCCCGCGCTCCAGCAGTTTCTTGTGCGGGCCGGAGAAATCGGCGAGCGTGATCTGGATGTGGTGGCCGTCGTACGGCGGCTGCTCGGCCGGGCTCGCGCGGAACATGATCTTGTTGCCGTCGCCCAGGATCGCCCAGGCGTGCGGACCGCGCGCATCCTCCGCCACCCCGGCGATGCCGCCCAGGATTTCCCGATAGAAGCGGGCAATACCTTCCAGCGAGGTGCCGGTGGGGATGTCGCATTCCACATAGGGCATCCCAAGCGTGATGCGGCCGAACCGTTCCGCATCCGGCGCGTGGCAGCGGATGCGGTTGCCCCAGGGGCAGGTGACCTCGATCCCGTCGTTGGTCTCGCGGTAGCTGAACTTCGTCTCCGCCAAATCCTTCTTGACCCGGCCCAGCCGCTCCAGCAAGGCGGCGGTGTCGGACATCACGAGGCCGGTCGTGCCGCGCACCACCTGCGGCCCGCGCGCCGGCAGATGGAACTGCGCGCGCCCGACGTTGATCCACATGTTGTCGAGGCCCGACATCAGATACGGATCGCGGGTCAGCCCGAGGCCCGAGACATAGAAGATCGTCGCCAGCCGCTGGTCCGGCACAGTGACGTTGACATGGCCGAGCTCGACGATGTTGCCGAGGTCCTCCACGGTGCGGTCGTAGGTGGGCGTCGCCATGTCGTTCATCGGTCGATTTCCCCTCTGCCGGTGCGGCTGCCTAGAATGTGGCGGCTTTGGCAGCATGATAGAACCTTCCGACCGGGCGCGGTCAATGCCCGGTCGGACGCCACCACGACGGCCCGCCGGGGAGACCCCCGGAGGAACCGGCGCGGCGAAGAAAACGAGCCGGGGGAAACGAATGGACGAGGAAAGCCCGGGGCCCCGGGCAAGGCCGCGGACAGGTATCCGCGTGCTGCTGGCCGCGCCGGGATTCGCGCGGCTCTGGGGGGTCGGCGGCGTCTCCAACGCCATGCGCCAGTTCGAAATCCTCGCCGCGGCGCTGTTCACCTTCCAGATCACGCACTCCGGCCTCGCGGTCGCCGTCGTCTCCGCCTGCCGCAACCTGCCGATGCTGCTGCTCGGCGCACTCGCCGGCGTGGTCTCCGAACGGCTCGACCGCAAGGCCATCCTGGTCGCCGCGCAAGCAGTGAGCGGCGTCGCCTCCGCAACCGTCGCGGCACTCGCCTGGACCGGCGCCGTATCGCCGGCCGCCTGGCCCTGGGTGCTGGCAGCGGCGGCGCTGGCAAGCGGCGTCATGTGGTCCACCGAAGGCGCCACCCGCCGGCGCATGCTGGGCGAAACCCTCCCCCCGGCACTCCTGGCCCGCGGCTTCGCCTTCGATTCGCTGACCAACGCACTGGTCAGGCTCGCCGGACCGCTCGCCGCCGGAATCGCGTTCCAAACCCTCGGCCTCGCCGGCGCCTATACGATCTCCGCCACCTGCTACGCCTGGGCCGCGCTGATCGCGCTCGGCGTGCACCACCACCAGGCGCCGGCACGCCAGGTCGCCCGCCACGTCGGGCGGGAACTCCTGGAAGGGCTCCACTACGCCTGGAACCACCCGGTCATCGCCGGCGTGCTCGCCATCACCATCACCACCAACGTGTTCGCCTTCTCCTACATCGCCCTCGTCACGCCGATCGCCGAGCGGCACTTCGGCGTGCCCGCCTCCCTCGTCGGCGTGCTGGCAGCAAGCGAACCCGTGGGCGCCCTGATCGCCGGCTCCTACCTCGCCCGCAACGGAGCCCCTTGCGGCGGGCGCCTGCTGATGGTGGGCGGAACCCTGCTGTTCCTCACCGCCGTCGCCATCATGCCGCGAATGCCGAACTTCACACTCGCCTGCCTCGTCATGATCCCCGGCGGCTGCGGCACGGCAGCCTTCAGCGCCATGCAAACCGCCCTGATCGCCACCCACGCACCCCCCGAAATCCGCTCCCGCCTAATGGGCCTCCTCACCGTCTGCATCGGCTGCGGCCCCCTAGTGCTCTGACTCAAACGGAAGCTCCAGGCAGACGGTCGAGTTTGGCGAGGATGACGTCGGCTGGCTTGGTCCAGACGAATGGTTTGGGATTGCGGTTGTGC
>JABBNW010000139.1 GCA_019352115.1 Pseudomonadota bacterium | reverse complement strand
CGGTCCGCGCGCAGGCGTCACCGCCGCGTGTCGGGACGCCTCGTTGCCAACGGCCGCGAACGGGAGGACGCTTCCCCCAACCGCGTTCCCGGAGGAAACAAGCCATGTCCCAGTTCCGCATCGCCGTGGTCCAACCCCGTACCGCACCGCCCCCGGACGACGAAGCGAACGTCGCCGCCGCGGTGGCCTGGATCGCCCGCGCCGCCGCCGAGGGTGCCGATTTCGTCTGCTTCCCGGAAACCTACCCCGGCCCCTGGCGCATGCCGGCCACCTTCGACCCGATCCCCCCGCTCGCCGAGGCCGCCGCGCGCCACAAGCTGCACGCTGTCTTCGGCACCATCGCCGCGATCGACCCCGCCCGCGCCACCGCCCACAACCTGATCGTCATGGCCTACCCCGACGGCCGCGAGCCGGCCCGCTACCGCCGCACCCACCCGAACGGCCCGTGGCTCTACACGGGGGGAAAATACTGGGAATTCCAGTATGTTGCAGGCAACGACTTCCCGGTGTTCGACACCGTGCACGGCAAGGTCGGCCTCGCGATGTGCAGCGAGGTCTACATGCCGGAGGTCACGCGCGCGCTGGCCCTGCGCGGCGCCGAGCTGATCTTCATGCCGGCCGGCGTGAACAAGCGCCGGCTGTGGGAAAGCTGGCGCACGCTTTTGTATGCGCGCGCGATCGAGAACCTGGCGCTCGTCGTCTCCACCCAGAACATGGTGGCAGCAACCGACCGCGGCCTCGCCCTGATCGCGGCGCCGGAGGAGATTCTGTACGAAAGCACCGTCCCCGGCATGGGCGTGGTGGAGGTCGGGCTCGACCGCATCCGCAGCCTCCGGGCCGGGCGCGACGGCGTCGGCTCCTCGGCCGACTGCGCCGCCAAGCAGGGCGTGCTGTCGGAACAATGGCAACGGCCGGAGCTGTACGACGTGATCCTGCCGCGCCCGCTGCCGCGCGCCGCGGAATAGGGCGCGGGATAGCCCGCGGAATGGGGCGCGGGATAGACGGGCGGGGCCGTCCACCGGAATACCCGCGGGGCCTCGATCCGGCCCCGCGGCCGGCCTCTATCCCAGCAGCCCGGCGCCCGAGAACCCGCCGAACACGCCAAGCGCGCAGGTCACCGCCGCCACCCCCAGCACCAGCCCGTAATACCACCCGCGCAGCCGCCACGCCGGCGGTAGCGCCCGCCGCGACAGCGCGATCAGGAACCCCAGCACCACCGGCAGCAGCAGCGCGTTCATCACCTGCACGCCGACATTGAGCGACACGAGGTTCGGCCAGAACCCCACCACCAGGCAGCCGCCCACCACGCAGACCGCATAGACCCCATAGAACCACCGCGCCTCCAGCGGCCGGTACTCCAGGGAGCGGCGATAGCCCGACACCTCCCCGAGTCCCCAGGCGAGCGCCAGCGATGCCACGATCGCCGCCACCATCCCCGCCCCCAGCACGCCGGCGCCGAACACCGCGTTGCCGACCGCGGTGCCGAGAAACGGGGTCAGCGCGCCCGCCATGTCGCCCACCGTGTTCAACGAGGCATCGGGGTGGCCGCGCCCGATCGTCGCCGCGCAGGCGATCAGCACCGCCGCCATCACGAGCTGCGTGATGACGGCGCCGATCGCCGTGTCCCAGCGGGCGGCGGCGAAATGCTCCGGCCGCAGTTTCTTATCGGCCACCGCGGACTGCTGGTAGAACACCATCCACGGCATGATGACGGCGCCGATATTGGCCGCGACCAGGTAGATATAGGCGCGGTTCGCGAACGGGATCGCGACGCTGCCGGCCAGCATCGCATGCACATCCGGATGCGCCGCCCAGGCGACGAAGAAGAACGCGAGTTCGAACAGGCCGACGAAGATCGCGGCCCGCTCGACCCGCCGGTACGACCCGGTCAGCACCACCGCGAGCAGCGCCACCGCGGCGATCGGCAAGGTCAGCGCGCGCGGCAGGCCATAGAGCTCGCCGACCCCGGCCACGCCGGAGAACTCGGTCAGCAGTGCCCCGATCGTCGCGACCCCCAGGCCGGCCGCCGAGACCCAGGCCCAGAACGGGCCGAAGGTCTCGCGGATCAGCTCGCCATGGCCGCGGCCAGTGAAAATCCCCAGCCGCACCGTCAGCTCCTGCACCACGTACAGGATCGGCATCAGCAGGAACTGCAGCGCGAGCAGCCGATAGCCCCACTGCACCCCGCTCTGTCCCGCGGTGATGACGCTGCCGACGTCGGTATCGGCCAGCATGACGACGAGGCCGGGGCCGAAGACGGCAAGAAACCGGGCAAGCCGGCGGCCTGCCGCGCTGCGGCCGGCAGGATCGAGCGCGACCGGGGCGGCAACGTCCATCGGTTCGTGGTCCGTCATCTTGGAGGTATGGGCACCGTGTGGTGACGCGCGTAACTGCGAAGCATTCTTAGTTGCGGTACCCCGACCGGCCCGCGGCTGTCAACGTGAGACAGGCATGCAGCTGCCATGCGGACCGCGCGGTCGCTCCCCGGGGCCAAGCGGGCGGACCACGCCAGCCGTTCCGCCGCGCGGCGTTGAAAACCCACCCCGGATGGACCAGAACCCGCCGATGCCCGAACTGATCCTGCACAACAGCCTGACCCGCAAGCGGGAGCACTTCGTCCCGCTCGATCCCGAGCACGTGCGGATGTACGTCTGCGGGCCGACCGTCTATGACCTCGCGCATCTCGGCAACGCGCGCCCGGTGGTGGTGTTCGACGTGCTCGCGCGGCTGCTGCGCCTTCTGTTCCCGCGCGTGACCTACGTGCGCAACATCACCGACGTGGACGACAAGATCAACGCCCGCGCCGCCGAAACCGGCCAGTCGATCGGCGCCATCACCGCGCGGACCATCGAAGATTTCCACGCCGACATGGCAGCCCTCGGCGCCCTGCCGCCCGACCAGGAGCCCCGCGCCACCGACCACGTGGGCGAGATGATCGCGCTGATCGAACGCCTGATCGCGTCCGGCCATGCCTACGCCGCCGACGGCCACGTGCTGTTCCAGGTCGCGAGCTTCCCCGACTACGGCCACCTGTCCGGCCGCTCGCCGCGCGAACTCCTGGCCGGCGCGCGGGTGGAGATTGCACCCTACAAGCGCGATCCGGGCGATTTCGTGCTGTGGAAACCCTCCACCCCCGACCTGCCCGGCTGGGACAGCCCCTGGGGCCACGGCCGGCCCGGCTGGCATATCGAGTGCTCGGCGATGTCCTGGCGCTACCTCGGCGAGAGCTTCGACATCCACGGCGGCGGCGCGGACCTGCTGTTCCCGCACCACGAGAACGAGCGCGCGCAGAGCCTGTGCGCCTTCCCGCACGGCGGCTTCGCCCACGTCTGGGTGCACAACGGCATGCTGCTCGTGAACGGGGAGAAGATGTCGAAAAGCCTCGGCAATTTCCGCACCGTGCGCGACGAGTTGGCGCTCGCCCCCGGCGAGGCGATCCGGCTGCTGCTGCTGAAGACGCACTACCGCGCCGCGCTCGACTTCACCGAGGCCGGGCTTGCCGAGGCCCGCCACGAACTCGACCGGTTCTACCGCGCGCTGGATGCGGCGCCCGCCATGCCCCCGGGCGCGCCGCCGGCGGCCGAGGTGCCGGCACCGGTGCTGGCCGCCCTGTGCGACGACCTCAACACCCCGGCCGCCCTGGCCGCGCTGCACGCGCTGGCCGATGCCGCGCTGGCCGGCGATCCGGCCGCGGCGGGCGGGATGCGCGCGGCGGGCGCCGTGCTCGGCCTGCTGGGCCAGGCGCCGCAGGCCTGGTTCCAGGGCGGGGCCGACGCGGGCGGAGTTGACCCGGCGGCGATCGAGACCGCCATCGCCGACCGCAAGGCGGCCCGCGCCGCGCGCGACTTCGCCCGCGCCGACGCGATCCGCGCCGGGTTGGACGCCCAGGGGATCCTCCTGGAAGACGGCCCGGGCGGCACGACCTGGCGGCGCAAGCCGGTTGTCGTGACGGGTGCGGCCACTATTTCTTTTGGCGTTACGGCGACGGCGACCGCCGCGGCGCGCGCCGGCACGGCGGAGAAATGACCGGCCGCGAAGGCGGCGCCGACATCGGCCCGATCGGCAATTCCCCGGTCGTGATCCTGGTCCGCCCGCAGCTTGCCGACAATATCGGCGCGGTGGCGCGCGCCATGGCCAACGGCGGGCTGTTCCACCTGCGCCTCGTGGCGCCGCGCGACGGCTGGCCGCAGGAGAGGGCCTGGCGCACCGCCTCCGGCGCCGACCGCATCCTGGACGCGCTCACCCTCCACCCGACGGTCGCCGACGCCGTCGCCGACCTGCACCACGTCTTCGCCACCTGCCCGCGCCCGCGCCATATCGTCAAACCCGTGCTCACCGCCCGCGGCGCCGCCGTCGAGCTGCGCGAAATCTGCACCCGCGACCTGCGCGCCGGGCTGCTGTTCGGGCCGGAACGCGCGGGGCTCGACAACGACGACATGGCGCAGGCGGACGCGCTGGTGCGCTATCCGCTGAACCCCGCCTTCATGTCGCTCAACCTGGCCCAGGCGGTGATGGTGATGGCCTACGAATGGTGGACCGCCACCGACGCCACGCCGCCGCGCAGCCTGATGACCAACGAGACCCGGGTCGCGACCAAGGCCGAGCTGGAGAATTTCCTGACCCATCTGGTGGCGGAGCTGGACGCCTGCGGCTTCCTCGCCAACCTGCCGAAACGCCCCGGCATGGTGCGCAACATCCGCCACTTCTTCGGCCGCGGCGAGGCGACCGAGCAGGAATTGCGCACCCTGCACGGCGTGGTGACGGAGCTCGCCCGCGGACGCCGCCGGCTGGGCCGACCGGTGCCGGCCGACGCGGACCCGGAGGTCGCGGCGAACCCGAACGCCGCCCTGGTGGACGCCGGTCCGCGGCCCGCTGACGGGACATAGGCGCCGGCGCCCAGGGGGCGTATGCTGCGCTCATGCAATGGGCGTTCCTGGTTCTGGCGCTGTGGGCGGCCCTGCTGGAACTACACAGCGGCACGTTCTACCTCGCCGCGATCGCCGCGGTGGCGCTGCTGACCTTCGTGCTCGGCTTCTGGGTGCGCGAGGAACTGCTTCTGATGGTGTTCATCGCCGGCTGCCTCGGCGGGCTCGGCCTGATCTGGGTCGTGCGCCGCCGCCTGCCGCGCGGACGCGGACTGCCCGACCTCGATGCCGGCGGGGACGCCATCGTCACCGCCATCGGGCCGGAGGACGATCGGCTGGTCGTGACCTATCGCGGCACCCGCTGGGACGCCGTCATGGAGCATGGGCCGCCGCCCGCGCCCGGCACGCCGGTCCGCATCACCCGCAAGACCGGCAGCCTGTTGCATCTGGCTGCACCATCCCCGATCGCCCCCTCTCCGCCGGCGCAGGAGCCCCCATGATGCCGCAATATCTCGACTCGCTCATCGTCCTTGTTCTCCTGCTGCTGTTGCTGTTCTCCATCCTGCGCTCGGCGCTGCGCATCGTGCCGCAGCAGCAGTCCTGGGTGGTGGAACGGCTCGGCAAGTTCCACCGCGTGCTGCCGCCGGGGCTGAGCTTCGTCGCCCCGTTTCTCGATCGGGTGGCGTTCCGTTTCGACATCCGCGAAATGCCGACCGAGGTGGCGCCGCAGGTCTGCATCTCGCTCGACAACACCACCCTGACCGTGGACGGGTTCCTCTATCTGCAGATCACCGACCCGGTGAAGGCCGCCTACGGCTCGTCCAGCCCGATGAACGCGGCGATGCAGCTCGCGCAGACCACGATGCGCTCCGAGATCGGCAAGCTGCATCTGGATCAGGCGCTGTCCTCGCGGCAATTGCTGAATACCGCGGTTGCGACCTCGGTGGACGAGGCGGCGGTGAACTGGGGCATCAAGGTGCTGCGCTACGAGATCAAGGACATCAACCCGCCGCCGGAAATCCTGCGCGCGATGGAATTGCAGATCACTGCGGAACGCGAGAAGCGGGCGACGATCGCGCGGTCGGAAGGCCTGCGCCAGCAGCAGATCAACACCTCCGAAGGCCAGCGCCAGCAGGACATCAACGTCGCGGACGGCCGTCGCCAGGCCGAAGTGCTGCGCGCCGAGGGCGAGGCGAAGGCGATCGAGCTGGTGGCCACCGCCACCGCGGCGGCGATCCGCACCATCGGCGAGAGCGCGGTCGCGGACGGCGGCATGGCGGCGTTGCAGATGCAGCTCGCGAAGGATTTCATCGGCCAGTGGGGCAATCTGGCGCGGCAGGCGACGACGATGATCATCCCGGCCGATCTCGGCAATATCGGCGCGGTGGTCGGCACCGCGTTGCAGATGGTCCGCGGCGAGCCGCGTCCCGGCGGTGGGGCGGCGGGCGCATCGGCGCCGCCGGGAAGCGCGGGCGGCGGCGCTGGGGGGATGGCGGCCTCGGCGCGCGCGGGGCTTGGTCCCATGGCTTTCGGGACCGCGGCGGCCGTGCCCGTGACGTCGGTGCCGCCGGCCGGATAGGCGGCGCAGCGCCAGCGGAAGAAATATTCAACCAGAGATGCACCGCGCGGAACGGCGAGCCTGAAGCCCGCTCCGTCCTGCGAGGTTGCCCGGGATTGCGGAAATGGCACGCGGCATCCGCGTGCATCTGCGTACATCTGCGGTTGAAATCTCTTGTTTCCTGGCATCGACACGCACCCCGAAATCCGAACCCGGCACCCGGTCGTCCGACCCGACGCCCTCAGCAGCCAACAGACTTCGCAATAAAAGGGGGTTACGCACGTCCATATCGTTGCGATATAGCTACATAATCGCGCGCGCCGCGCCGTCGCCCTCCGGGATCTGCGCCGAGCCGCCCGATCCGCGACCGCACCGTTCCTGCCCCCCCTTTCAGGCTTGGCCGGACAGGGAATAGGCTCCACCTCCTGACGGCGTTCTGTCAGGAGCGTCCCGGGGGCCGCGATGCGCCGCGCCGATCGGCTATTCGACATCATCCAGGTCCTGCGCCTCGCGCGCGGCCCGATCACCGCGGCGGCGATCGCGACCGAACTCGAGGTCACGCCGCGCACCGTCTATCGCGACATCGCGACCTTGCAGGCCCGCCGCGTGCCGATCGAGGGCGCCGCCGGCCTCGGCTACATCCTCCGCCGCGGCTACGACCTGCCGCCGCTGATGTTCACCGAGGAGGAAGCCGAAGCGATCGCCGTCGGCCTGCGCCTGCTGCGCCGCACCGGCGATCCGAGCCTGGCGAGCGCGGCGCGCAGCGTGCTCTCCAAGCTCGGGACGGTGCTGCCGGAGGGTCTGCGCACGCATCTGGCCGGCGCTCCGTTCCTGGTCTCCGGCCACGGCGCGCCGGCGCCGATCGCGATCGCGCTGTCGGACGTCCGCGCCGCCATCCGGAACGCACGCAAGCTGCGGCTCGACTACGTGGATGCGAACGGGGCCACGACCGTGCGCACCGTGCTGCCGATCGCGGTGGAATATTATGTCGAGGCGACCCTGCTCTGCGCCTGGTGCGAACTGCGCGCGGACTATCGCCACTTCCGTGCCGACCGCATCGCCGCGGCCACGGTGCTCGACGCGGGCTTCGCGCCCGATGCCGCCCGACTGACGGCGGGGTGGCGGGCGTTGACCGAGACGCCCTGACCGGCTCGCCCTGACCGGCGCGTCCTGATCCTCGCGCCCCGACCGGCGCACCGCGGACCGGCGCGCCACGACCGGGGATCACCTCACGATCACCTGCGTCTTTACCGAATTGGCAATGAAACAGGCTTCGTGCGCCTGGTGATGCAGCTGTTCCAGCCTCGCTGCGTCCGGCACCGCGCCCGTCCATTCGATGTCCGGATGCAGCACGACCTTGGTGACCGCCTGCCGCCCCGGCGCGATGTCGTCCATCACGCCCTCCGCATGGTCGCCATAGGCGGCCACCGTGAAGCCGGCCAGCCGGGCCACGTGCAGGAAGGTCAGCATGTGGCAGGTGGAGAGGGCGGCGACCAGCATCTCCTCCGGATCGACGGCCGCCGCCACCGCCCATTTGCCGACCACGTGCGGCGAGGCCGAGCCGGGAATCGTCGTCCCCCCGTCGAAGCCGATCGTATGGCCGCGACTGTAACGACCGTTCGGAAAATCCTCGCCGGGCCGGAGGCTCCAGCGCACGTCCGCGGTATAGGTCGCCATGCGTTCCCCGCTTGCGGTTGTTGCAGCACCGGGACCGATTGTAGCCCCTGGCGCCGGCGTGTCAGCCGGTTTCGACCCGGGACGCCTCCCCAGGCCGGCCGCGTGGATCACGCGGAGGCGAGTTGCGCGATCCCGGCGCCTTCGCTACCGCACCCGCGAGCCGGCAGCCCAGCCGGGGGCATAGCGACATGCGGGCGGAAGGATGGATCGCGGCAGATGAACGACCTCGTCGGTGCCCCCCCTGCCCCCCGGACCTCGCCGGCGCCCGCGCCATCAAACCCCGCGCCGTCCGACGCCGGGCCGGCCGACACGCCCCCCCCCGCGGGCCGCATCGACGCCCTCATCGCCCGCCTGCACGGGTTGCATCCGCGCCTGATCGACCTCAGCCTGGACCGGCTGATCGCGCTGCTGGCCAAGCTCGGCGCGCCCGAACGCCACCTCCCCCCGGTCATCCACGTCGCCGGCACCAACGGCAAGGGCAGCACCTGCGCCTTCCTCCGCGCCATGGCCGAGGCCGCCGGGCTGGCCGTGCACGTCTATACCTCGCCCCACCTCGTTCGCTTCAACGAACGATTCCGGGTCGCCGGCAGCCTGGTCTCCGACACCCTGCTGGCGGCCACCCTGGAAGAGATCGAACAGGTGAACGCCGGCGCCTCGATCACGGTGTTCGAGGTCATCACCGCCGTCGCCTTCGTCCTGTTCGCCCGCACCAGGGCCGATCTCTGCGTGCTGGAAACCGGGCTCGGCGGCCGCGGCGACGCCACCAACGTGATCGCCCGCCCGGCCGCGACCGCCATCACCTCGATCTCGCTCGACCATCGCGAGATGCTGGGCGACACGCTCGCCGCGATCGCGGCCGAGAAGGCCGGGATCATGAAGCCAGGCGTCCCGGTCGCCATCGGCGCGCAGCCGGCGGAGGCCCAACGGGTCCTGCTGGCGCACGCGGCCGACCGCGGCGCGCCGGTCCTGCTGCGCGGGCGGGACTGGGAGATCGCGCCCGGACGCTATCGCGATGCCGCCGGCACGCTCGACCTGCCGGCCCCGGCGCTGCCGGGCTTGTATCAGTGGGACAACGCCGGGATCGCCCTCGCGGCCTTGCGCGCCGCCGGGCTCGGCGTGCCGGACCGCGCGCTCGCCGCCGGCGTGGGGCGCGCGGAGTGGCCGGCGCGGCTGCAACGGCTCACCGGCCCGCTCGCCGCGCTGCTGCCGCCGGGATGGGAGCTGTGGCTGGACGGCGGGCACAATCCCGGCGCCGGGGAAGCGCTGGCGGGCCAGCTCGCCGCCTGGGCCGATCGGCCGGTGCATCTGGTGGTCGGCATGAAACAGGCGAAGGACACCGCGGAGTTCCTCCGCCCGCTGCTGGGGCACGCGGCCAGCGTGTGGGCGGTGGCCGAACCCGAGCAGCACCTGGCCCTGCCCGTCGCCGCGATCGTCGCCGCGTCCGGCGGCCTGGCGCGACCCGGCCCGCGGGTGGCCGACGCGCTGCGGCGGCTGGCGCAGGAGACGACGCCCGGGCACGCGCCGGCACGCGTGCTGATCTGCGGCAGTCTCTATCTCGCCGGCGAGATCCTGAAACAGGACGGGGGAACCCCATGAAGCGCCTGCTGATCGCCGCGACCCTGCTGGCAGGCCTCGCCGCGCCGGCCCATGCCGCGTGGGATCGGTTTCGTATCATCGAATGGCAGCCGCGCACGCCGGCCCAGCTCGCCACCCTCAAGCGGCTCGGCGTCGGGGCCGGGATGGTGCTGGGCAACCGCCAGGGCGGGGGGTTGAACACGACGGCAGCCGCCACGCTGCGCCGCGCCGGGATGCGCTGCTACGTGGAGAATACCGCCACCGATTTCTATTCCGCCTATCATATCTGGACACCGGGAAAGGAAACGAACTGGCGCTTCACGGCGTTGCAGAAGCAGTACGCCGCCGATCCGCACGACGCATCCGTGTTCGTGCGCCATCCCAGCCTCACCGATCCCGTCTGGCTGCGCCGTATCGCCCGCCGGCTCGCGGTGACGGTGCGCGCCGCGCGGCCGTATCGGCCGCTGTACTACAATCTCGGCGACGAGACCGGGATCGCCGACCTCGCGGCGTTCTGGGATTTCGACACCTCGCCCGAATCGCTGGCCGGCTTCCGTGCCTGGCTGCACACGCAATACAAGTCCCTCGCGGCGCTGAATGCCGAGTGGGGCACGCAGTTTGCGCACTGGGACGACGTGCAGCCGGAGCTGACCCGCGCAGCCATGCGCCGCGCCGGCAACAATTTTGCCGCCTGGTCCGATTTCAAGGCCTGGATGGACGTCGCCTTCGCCCGCGCGCTGCGGGTGGGCACCGCGGCGATCCACCACGCCGACCCGCACGCACGCAGCGCGATGGAGGGCGCGCAGGTGCCCGGCTGGGGCGGCTACGACTACACACATCTCGCGCATACCGTCGACGTGATGGAGATCTACGACACCGACGAGAACCTGGCGCTGGTGCGTAGCTTCAACCCGAAGGTGATCCCGCTCGTCACCGCCGGCAGCGCCGATCCTGCCGAGCGGCACTGGATCTGGCGCGAATTTCTGCGCGGCGCGCGCGGGCTGGTGCTGTGGGATCCCGACCAGACGATCGTGCGACCGGACGCCACGCTCGGCCCCGCCGGGATCGCCGATGCGCCGATGTTCGCGCGGCTGCGCGGGCGGCTCGGCAGCGCCGTGCTGGCCGCGCGGCCGCACACCGATCCGGTCGCGATCCTCTATTCGCCGGCGAGTTTCCGTATCAGTTGGATGCTGGAACATCGGCCGGCAGGCGATGCCTGGATCACCCGCACCGCCGCGCAGGAAGACACCGGCGATGCGCAACGGATGGCGCTCACCGCGGACGCGCGCGCGCTGCGTCAGATCGGTCTCGCACCGCGCTATCTTGCCCCGGCGCAGTTGGCCGCGGGTGGCCTGCGCGGCGTACGGCTGCTGATCCTGCCGCATGCGATCGCCCTGTCGGCGCGCGATGCCGCGGCGATCCGCCGCTTCGTCGCCGCCGGCGGATCGGTGGTGGGCGATGTGGTGCCGGGGATGTTCGACCGGCACGGCCGGGAGCGCCCGGCCTCGCCGCTCGCGGCGTTGTTCGCCGCCGGCGGGCGGGCCCGGCTGTTGCCGGCGGGGGATGCGGCGGGGCTGCGGGTGCTGGCGACGCAAGCCGGCGTGCGGCCGGTGGTCGCCGTCACCGCCCCCGACAACGACGTGACCCGCTATGTCTTCCGCAGCGGCACCGGGACGATCGTTGCGGTGCAGCGCCGGTTCGCGGCCGGGGACGGCACCGAACGGGTGCGGATCGACCTGCCCGGCCCGCG
>JABBNW010000138.1 GCA_019352115.1 Pseudomonadota bacterium | reverse complement strand
GGTCCAGGGGACGAGTTCCCTGGCGGGGTCCAGGGGCAGCGCCCCTGGCCTTCCTCGCTACCCGTCGATCCGGCCGCAGCCGCGGGTAGGCGACTCGTGTGCCGGCCTGCTATCGAATCCGTGGCCATCGGGAGTGGAAAATGCGAGCCGCAGCCATGCCGTCGACTGCCGAGATCCGTGAACGGCTCAGCGACTACGTTGCCGCTGCCATGCAGTTCATCGCGCCTGACCATGCCAAGGCCATGGTGCGAAAGCTCATGCCGCGGCACGAGCGCGATATGGATGCCCTGTCGCAGGATCGGGTCATGATCATGATGGCGGATGCCGCCATCCTCTCGGGCGATCTGGTCCTGTCGCAGGCCTCGGCCGGCGGCAGCACCGCATTCGACCGTTTGGCCCGCAGCCTCCGGCCGCTTCCCCCGGCCGGCGCGGCGGCCATCGCGGCGCTGGGGCAGGCCCGGTTCCGGGTGCTGCGTCTCGGTCCCGGCCCGACGCAGGACGCCGTATCCGGCGAGGCGGTCCGGCTCGATGAGCCGGACCTGCCGCCGTTGCCGCCGCAGACGCATCTGTTCGCCCGCATCGCCGTTCTGGCCGACGGCAGCGCCTGTCTGGCCGGCGCGGTCACCCCGCTCGATGCCGCTGCGCTCGCGGTGGCGCGCAACCACCCGGCCGCCGGCGCGCCCGCCGCCGCCGCCAACGTGCGCTGGGCCGAGGCGGTCTATGTCCATGTCGTCCGCAACGGGACCTTGGACGTGCCGGGCCTCAATCGCCCGGGAGAGGATACCGGCGAAGCGGATCCGTTCGGCGACATCGATGGCGCCCTGCAGGACCTTACGGTCGCCTGGGCGGCGCTGGAAGGCGCGGCGGCGGGGCCCGATCTGCTGCGGCAGACCCGGCTCAGTGCCGATCTGCCGACCATTCTCGACGCCCTCATCTCAGCCGCCATCGCCCGGGAAGCCGAGGTGCACGAGGTAGCGGATCCGCTCGTGCGCGTGCTCGAGGTGCAACTGGAGACGGTGGCGCTGCGCGAACGCGGCGGTTCGACCGGTCTCACCTTGGACGCGATCGCGGCGGCGCTCGCAGCCCGCGGCTGCCCGCCGGAGGTGCACGCGCTGTTCGCCATGCTCCGCCGGCGGCTGGGCGGCGGGGCGCGGGCGGGCACGCCCGGGAGCGGCGATCCCGAACTCGATCGTCTGGTCCAGCGCATCCAGGGCCTGCGCGCCAAGACCGTGGGACGCGGCTGCACCGAGCAGGAAGCGATGGCGGCGGCGGAGAAAGTGGCCGAACTGCTGGACCGCCATGGCCTGTCGCTCAGCGAGCTCGAATTTCGGGCGCAGCCCTGCGAAGGCATCGGCATCCAGACCAACCGGCGGCGGAGGGCGCCGATCGACGATTGCATCCCCGCGATCGCCGCCTTCTTCGACTGCCGGGTGTGGGCGGAACGGGCCGCCGGCGCGCCACTGCGCTACGTCTTCTTCGGCCTGCGCGGCGATGTGACGGCATCGGAATATCTATACGAGATGGTGGAACGCGCATTCGATACCGAGACGGATATGTTCCGCGCCGGCGAAATCTATCTCGAACTGGCCGGCGAACGGCGTAGCGCGACCAATTCGTTCCAGATCGGACTTGCCCGCGGCATTGCGGGCAAGCTCGGGTCGATGCGGGAGGCACGCGATGCCGTCATGCGCAGCTCTTCCGGCCGCGATCTCGTGCCCGCCAAGGCGGCACTGGTCGACGAGGAGATGGCCAAGCTCGGTCTTAACCTGCAGCGAAAGGGGTCCAGCCGGGGCAAGCGGGTCCTCCGCGATGCCTATGCGGCGGGCGAGGCCGCCGGGCAGCGTTTCGAATTCGCCGACGCGATCCCCGCGCCCAACTGAGCCGCTTGCCGTCGCGGCGTGACCGGGGGCGTATCGTTTCGGACCCCGTCCGGCCGCGATCGGCCTCCTTGGGCCAACCCGTTCGTGTTCGACTTTCGCCCTTGCGTGCCGGCGCCGCGTCTCCCGTCATGGCCGGCACGCAAGGGCGAGAGTGAAAAACCCGCGCGGGTTGGTATTACGCGGCCTCGCCGGCGACGAAGCCGCTCGCCCAGGCCCATTGGAAATTATAGCCGCCCAGCCAGCCGGTCACGTCCACCGCCTCGCCGATCGCGAACAGGCCCGGCACCGCGTTCGCCTGCATGGTTCGTTGCGATAACGCGGTGGTGGCGATGCCGCCCAGGGTGACCTCGGCCTTGGCGTAGCCCTCCGTGCCGGTCGGACGAACCTGCCAGGCATGCAAAGCCATTTCCAGGGCGGCGAGATCGCGATCCGCCATCGCGCCGATCGGACGCCCCGCGGCGTCGGGCGGCAGGAACGCATCGGCGAGACGTTGCGAAAGCATCTCTCCCAGCACACCGCGCAGCCCCGCTTTCGGGCGCGCCCGTTTGCGCGCGTGCAGGAACCCCCGCGCCGACTCGGGCAACAGATCGATCTGCACGGCCCCGCCCGCGCGCCAGAACGAGGAGATCTGCAGGATCGCCGGCCCCGACAAGCCACGATGCGTGACCACCATGCCTTCGTCGAACCGTATTCCGTCGCAGGACGCACCCACGCGGGCCGACACCCCGGCGAGGCCGGCGATCCGGGCAAGCTCCGTCCCACCCAACAGCAGCGGCACCAGCCCGGGGCGGATCGCGGTGAGCGTCAGGCCGAAGCGCCGCGCCAGGTCATGGGACAATCCGCTGGCCCCGAGTTTCGGAATCGACAGCCCGCCGGTCGCCAGCACCAGGGAGGCAGCGTCGATCGCGCCGGCATCCGTTTCCACCCGGAACCGGTCGGCGCGCGACACCGCGCCGATCCGCTGCTGCAGCCGGATGTCGACGCCGACGGCAGAACATTCCGCCAGCAGCATTGCCACGATCTGCCGCGCCGAGCCGTCGCAGAATAATTGTCCGAGGGTCTTTTCGTGCCAGGCGATGCGGTGCCGCGCCAGCATGTCGATGAAATCGCGCGGCGTGTAGCGGGCGAGGGCGGAGCGGCAGAAGTGCGGATTGGCCGACAGGAACCTCTCCGGCGTGCAGTGCCGATTGGTGAAGTTGCATCGCCCGCCGCCGGAAATCAGGATCTTCTCGCCGGCCTGGCGCGCATGGTCCAGGACCACCACGCGCCGCCCGCGCCGGCCGGCGGTAAGCGCGCACATCAGGCCGGCGGCGCCGGCGCCGAGGATGACGACATCGGTGTCTTGCATGATGTCGCGGCCCTGCGCCCGCGCCGGAGACCCGTCAAGGGCCGGGACAGGCGCGGCAGGGCACTCCCACCTGCTATGCCACCTCCTCCTTCGCGGCACCTGGCGACGACGACGCCACCCGGCCCCGCCGCCCCAGGACCAGCAAGCCAGCGGACCACACACAGGAAACGCCAAGTGCGGCCATGAAGGCCGCCGTGATGCCCCAGGGCCGGAGGGCGAGATGCAGGACCAGCAGCATCACGCCGAACCCCAGCATCGACCGGAGCGCATTGGCCGCCAGCACCGCCGCGGCCCGCCCGCCGATCCGCGGCCGCACGATGACGATCAGGCTGATGAGGCTGACCGGAAACACCGCCGCGATCCCGGTCGCACGCGGGCCGAGCATCGTGCTGACCGCCACCACCAACGAAACGAAACCGGCCACCGCCGCGGCGCGGACCGGCAGATCGAACCATCGCCGCCGGGCGCGCGTCGTCACCGCGGGTCCGCCGCCCCCGCCTGCCCCCGGCCGCGCGAACCCCACGCCATAGACAGCGAGGTTCAGCAGCGATGCCGTGACTGGGGTCCAGACAATCGATTGCATCGCGAGGATTGCCGCCAGCCACGCCAGCACGGCAGCCCCGAGGCTGCGCCATGGCCCGCAACGCCCGGCCAGCCGCCCATACACGATCAGGAACAATCCGGTCGCCGCGTTCGCCGCGAAACTGCCGAGCGCGCTCGCGGCGAGGAATCCCGCGCCGTGCTGCATGGCCAGGAACACATAGGTCGGCCCGGCCGATACCGGCAGGCTCGCGATCACCGCGCCCCAGAGCGGACCGAGCGCTTCGGCCGCAACGGACGCGCATACAACCAGCAAGGCGGTCGCCAGGGCCTTGGCGAGCGGCGGAACCCAGAAGATGTCCGGCATGTGATACGGTTTTCCGCCTGCCGGGCGGAACATCCAGGCCGCCCTTCGACAGGACTCGGTGGCCGGATGTCGGGTCGAGGGGCATCGCATCCTGCCTCGCCGATCTTCAGGGTGCGGACGCGGACATGGCGTGTCAAGCATGCCCAGCCGCCGGCCGCCCCCTGGCGCGCGGTACCCAAGAACGCGTCAGCCCTTTCGTGCTAGCGTCGTCCCATGCGCCCCACGCCCGATCCGTTCACCGAAGCCCTGCTCGCCCGCGCCGACGACGCGCTCGTTCTCGGCCACCGCCTGTCGGAATGGTGCGGCCACGCGCCGACACCGGAGGAAGACCTGGCGCTCGCCAACCTGGCGCTCGACCAGATCGGCCTCGCCCGCGCGCTCTATGCCGAGGTCGGCGCCGGCAGCGGCCGGACCGAGGACGAACTCGCCTATTTCCGCACCGACCGGGACTTCCGCAACTGCCTGCTGGTGGAACAGCCGAACGGCGACTTCGCCCACACGATCGTCCGCCAGTTCCTCTACACCGCCTACGCCGACCCGTTCTGGCGTGCGGCGGTCGGCAGTGCGGACCCGGCGCTCGCCGCCATCGCGGCCAAGGCGGAGCTGGAATCCGCCTACCACCTGCGCCATGCGTCCGAATGGCTGATCCGCCTCGGCGACGGCACGGCGGAAAGTCACGCCCGCGCGCAGGCCGCGCTGGACGCGCTGTGGCCCTGCACCGCGGAACTGTTCGAACCCGAGCCCAAGGCCCGCCTGCCCGACCCCGTCCCCCTGCGCGCCGCCTGGTCCGCGACGGTCGATCGCGTGCTCGCCCGCGCCACCCTTGCGCGCCCGGCGGACGGCTGGGCGCAGACCGGCGGGCGGCGCGGCCGGCATACGGAAGCCTTCGGGAAGATGCTGGCCGAGATGCAGTCCCTCGCCCGCGCCCACCCGGGGGCGGTGTGGTGAGCGACGATCGCCGCGCCCGCGCCTGGGCCGCCGCGGCCGCGGTCGTCGATCCCGAACTGCCGGCGCTGACGATCGCCGACCTCGGCATGCTGCGCGACGTGACCCTGGCCGGGGACACGATCGAGGTGACGATCACCCCCAGCTACACTGCCTGCCCCGCAATGGTCGTGATCGGCTGGGAGATCGAGGCGGCGCTGGCGCGCGCCGGCCTCGGTCCGGTGCGGATCAGCACCGTCCTGGCCCCGCCCTGGACCAGCGCCTGGCTGAGCCCGGAAGGCCGCGCGAAGCTCGCCGCCGCCGGCATCGCCCCGCCCCCGACCGCGCCGGCGGATCCCGGACTGTTCGCCGTCGCCGCCCCCGCCTGCCCTCGCTGCGCCAGCCTGGCCACCGAGCGGATCAGCGCCTTCGGCGCCACCGCCTGCAAATCCCTGCACCGGTGCCTGGCCTGCCGGGAGCCGTTCGAGGCGTTCAAGGCGCACGGAGATGGTTCGATATCGAATACTGCGTCGCGCGACGTGCTTTCCTGACGAACGGCTAGCGGCCCCGCGCCATCCGCCGTTCGTACCATTGGGCCAGCAGGGTGGACGGGAACAGCAGCGCGAAATAGATCAGCGCCACGACGGTATAGACCTCCAGCGGCCGGTACGTCGTTTCGGTGATCGTGGTGCCCTGGTACAGCAAGTCCGGCACCGCGATCACCGAAACGAGGGAGGTATTCTTGAGCTGCGTCACCGACTGGTTGACGAACGGCGGCACCATCCGCCGGATCGCCTGCGGCAGGATCACAAGGCGCATCACCTGCCAGCGCGACAAGCCGAGCGCGCGGGCCGCGTCCCATTGTCCGCGCTCGATCGAGACGATGCCGCCGCGGAATATCTCCGCGTAGAACACGCCGGTGTAGAGTGACAGCACCGCGAGTGCCGCCACGTCGGCCGGGATCTGCACGTGCAGCAGCACCGGCAGCGCGTAGTAGAACCACACGATCTGCACCAGCAACGGGGTGCAGCGGAACGCCTCCGTCAGCGCGATCAGCGGGATGTTCAGCAGGCGCGATTTCGTCAGTCGCCCGAGCCCGATCAGCAGGCCGATCAGCAGCCCGAGCGCCACCGACGCGGCAGTGAACGCGAGGGTGACCAGCGCGCCGCGCCACAACAGCGGCGCGTAGCGCAGGACCGGCGTGAAGTCCCAGTGGTACGCCATGGCCGGGCCCGCGCGCGCCGCCGGGTCAGAAACTGAGCGTGGCCGGAATCTGGCTGCGCTTCACGCCTTCCTTCGCCAGCCCCTCGATGATGTCTTCCCGCATCATGCCGAGCCCGCGGTTGAAATCGAGCCACGCGTTCAGCACGTCGCGGAACCGGTTGTCGGGTTCCTGCTGGATGCCGAGGCAGCTCGGCAGCGCCACCTCCGGGTCCTTCAACAGGTGGTACGGCCCGAGCGACGGATTCTTCCCCACCGCCCCCAGCCCGAGCAGCGCGGCCAGGATCACCACATCCACCCGCCCCGATTGCAGCGCCAGGATGCCCTGGTCCTGCTGCGCGAATCCCACATGCTGCGCCTTGGGCGCGAACCGCTTTGCCACCGTTTCGTGCAACGAACCGATGTCGTAGGCGATGCGGATGTCCGGCTTATTGATATCGGCCCAGGTGGTCGGGTTGAACCCGTGCTTCGCGATGCAGCCGAACGGATGGATGATCATCGGATGGGTGAACCGGATCGCCAGCGCCCGTTCCGGGGTCGGGTTGAGCGCGAAGCTCATATCGATCTTGTTGCTTTGCAGGTCGAGCACGGCGGTGCCCCAGGTCGCCTCCACATATTCCACCTTGGCGCCGAACACCTTGGCGATGCTGGCGGCCATCGGCACGCAGGCACCGGTCCAGGTGCCGGTGGTCAGGTCCTTGCTGAAATACGGAAGCGCACCGGTGATGGCGGCAATCCGCAGCGTCTTGGTGCGTTGGATGCGCGCATAGGTTGAGTCCGCGCTGTCCGCCGCGTGCGCGCGGGATGCGCCGATCATCGCGGCAGCCGGCAACAGCGCCGCACCGGCGGCTAGGCCGCGTCGGCTTACTCGGTTGGTCATGGGGTGCGTCTCCCTGGTTCGAAACCCGATCGCCGACGCTAGAGCGGATTGCGGCCGAGGGGAACGGATTTTCACTCCGGCTGCGCGGTTTTATGTGCGGCCAGCGCCATCAGCCGCCGGTCGCGCCAGGCGTGCCGGGCCGGAACATCGGCCTCCGCCAGCGCCGCCCGGCGTGCCGCGTGCAGCCGGTCGACCAGCGCCGGACCCCATTCCATCGGCGTCATTTCCCGTTGCATCTGCGCATAGAGCGCGCCGTAGCGGGCACAGTAGTCGGCCAGCCCGCCCGGCGCATTCAGGTCGATCGTTTCCAGCGGTCCCATGAACGACCAGCGCAGGCCGAGACCATGCTTGACCGTGGCGTCGAGGTCCTCGGGCGAGATCGCGCCGGCCGCGAGCAGCCGGAATGCCTCGGCCAGCAGCGCGCCTTGCAGGCGGTTCAGCACGAAGCCGGCGACCTCGCGGTGCACCGTCACCGCCACCTGGCCGGCGCGTTCCATCAGCGCCCGCGTGCGCGCCACCGCGTCCGGATCGGTCCAGGGCGCGGGACATAGCTCCACCAGCGGCACGAGATAGGGCGGGTTCACCGGATGCGCGACCAGACAGCGGGCGCGGCCGGGCAGGTGCTCGGTGAAGGCGCTGGCGGGAATGCCGCTGGTGGAGCTGGCGAGCACCGTCTCGGGCGCCGCGGCGCGGTCAAGCTCGGCGAACAGCGCCTGCTTGGCGGCCGCATCTTCCGGACCGTTCTCCTGGACATGCACCGCACCGCTTACCGCTTCGGCCAGGCTCGCCGCGGGATGCACGCGGGCAAGGACGGCGTCCGGCGGGTCGGCGAGCAGGCCGGCTTCGCGCAGTTCCGGCAGGCGGGCGGCGATGAACGCGCGCGCGTCGGGCACCGCGGCGGGGACATTGTCCCACAACGCCACGTCGAAGCCGGCACGGGCGAACACGATCGACCAGGCGCGGCCGATCAGGCCGGCACCGATCACGGCGATCCTGGTCACGGGCCCCTCCGATCCTTTGTTGCGAGACTACGCCGCCTTCGCCTGCTGCGCGATCCTGCCCAGGCTTGCCAGCACGTCGCGCGCCGTGCGCAGCCGGGTCGCCAGATCCATCTCCCGCACGATCGCCAGCTTGTGGTCGGGACGCAATTTCACCAGCCCGCCCTTGGACCCCAGCCACGCCACCAGCCCAGCCGGATTGCGGAAAACGTTGCGGCGGAACGTGACCACCATGCCCTTCGGCCCGGCCTCCAGCTTCTCCACCCCCGCCTCGCGGCAGGCGCGCTTCAGCGCCACCACCGCCAGCAGGTTGTCCACCTCGCTCGGCAAGGGACCGAAACGATCGACCAGCTCCGCGGCCATCGCTTCCGTTTCGGCATCCGACCCCAGTGCGCCGATGCGGCGGTACAGGCCGAGCCGTACCGGAAGGTCCTTCACATAGGTCTCCGGGATCAGCACCGGCAGCCCGAGGCCGATGTTCGGCGTCCAGTCGCGATCCGCATCGGCGCGGCGGCCCTCGCCGGCGCGGATCTCGGCTACCGCGTCTTCCAGCATCTGCTGGTAGAGCTCGATCCCCACTTCGCGGATATGCCCGGTCTGCTCGTCGCCCAGCAGATTTCCGGCGCCGCGGATATCCAGATCGTGCGAGGCCAGGGTGAACCCCGCGCCCAGCGCATCCAACGTCTGCATCACCGTCAGCCGCTTTTCCGCCGCCGCCGACAGCCGGTGGTTCTGCGGCCAGGTCAGATAGGCGTAGCCGCGCTGCTTGCCGCGTCCCACCCGGCCGCGCAACTGATACAACTGCCCGAGCCCGAACATGTCGGCGCGATGGATCACAAGCGTATTGACCGCCGGCATGTCGAGCCCGCTTTCGACGATGTTGGTCGACAGCAGGATGTCGTATTTGCCGTCGCCGAACTCGGTCATCACCCGTTCCAGCTCGGTCGGCGCCAGCCGCCCGTGCGCCTGCACCATGCGCGCTTCCGGCACGATCTCGGCGAGCCGGGTCGCCATGCGCGACAGATCCTCGATGCGCGGCACGACGCAGAAAATCTGGCCGCCACGGAAACGCTCGCGCTGGATCGCCTCCCGGATCACCACCTGGTCGAACGGCATGATGAAGGTGCGCACCGCCAGCCGATCCACCGGCGGCGTCGCGATCAGGCTCATTTCCCGCACGCCGGTCAGCGCGAGCTGCAAGGTGCGCGGAATCGGCGTCGCGGTCAGGGTCAGCACATGCACGTCGGCGCGCAGCGCTTTCAGACGCTCCTTGTGTGCAACGCCGAAATGCTGCTCCTCGTCGACGATCAGCAGGCCGAGATCGGCGAACGCCACCGACTTCGCCAGCAGTGCGTGGGTGCCGACGACGATGTTCACCGTCCCGTCGACGAGCCCCTTGCGCACCTCGATGGCTTCCTTCGCGCTCACCATGCGCGACAGTTGCGCGATCCGCACCGGCAGGCCGGCAAAACGTTCCGAGAACGTGCGGAAATGCTGGCGCGCCAGCAACGTCGTCGGCACCACCACCGCCACCTGCGAGCCTGCCATCGCGGCCACGAACGCGGCGCGCAACGCGACCTCGGTCTTGCCGAACCCCACATCGCCGCAGATCAGCCGGTCCATCGGCCGGCCGGACGCCAGATCCTCCAGCACGTCAGCGATCGCGCGGGTCTGGTCCTCAGTTTCGGCAAACGGGAAACGGGCGCAGAATTCGTCGAAACTACCCTCCGGCGGCATCAGCGCAGCGGCGTCGCGGATTTTTCGTTCCGCGGCAATGCGGATCAACTCGCCCGCCATGTCGCGGATACGGGTCTTCATCCGCGCCTTGCGGTTCTGCCAGGCGGTGCCGCCCAGCTTGTCGAGCGCCACGCCCTGGTGCTCGCTGCCGTAGCGCGACAGGATCTCGATGTTCTCGACCGGGAGGAACAGCTTCTCCTCGCCGTCATACAGCAACCGCAAGCAGTCGTGCGGCGCACCCGACACCGTCAAGGTCGCCAGGCCCTCGTAACGCCCGATCCCGTATTCCTGGTGCACCACCAGGTCGCCCTCGGCCAGCTCGGTCGCTTCGGCAATGAACTGATCGGCACGCTTGCGCCGGCGCGGCGGGCGGGCAATGCGCTCGCCCAGCATGTCCTGCTCGGCAACCAGCGCCATCCGCTCCCCGCCGGTGGGCGAAACGAACCCCCGTTCCACCCCCAGCACGACCAGCGACACGGACCCGGCCGGCTTGCGCCGCACCGCGGCCCAATCCTCCTCCGCCGCCACGTCGGCGACGCCATGCTCGCGCAGCAGATTGGCCAGCCGATCGCGCGACCCCCGCGTCCAGGCCGCCACCACGATGCGCCGGCCCTCGTCCGCCCAGCGCGCCGCCTGCGCCTTGAACTGGTCCAGCGCATTGCCCGCACCCGGGCTCGTCCCGAAGAAGATCGGCCCCGGCCGGCCACCGCCATCCACGCCCGCACCACTCTCCGGATGCGCGAACGGGGAGAACGCAAAACACGGCCCGCCGGCCAGCATCGCCTCCCACCCGGTGCGATCCAGATACAACCGATCCGGCGGCAGCGGACGATACGGCACCTCGCCCTCGCGCGCCGGGCCACGACGGGCGGCGAAATGATCGGCGATCATCTCCAGCCGCGCCGTCAACGATTCGTCCGCCTGGTGATCGAGGCTGACCGACGCACCCGGAACATAATCGAGCAACGTCTCCAGCCGGTCGTGGAACAGCGGCAGCCAATGCTCCATGCCGGGATGGCGCCGACCGTCCGAGACCGATTGGTAGATGGGATCGCCCGCCGCGCCCTGACCGAACGCCTCCCGCCACCCCGACCGGAATCGCGCCACCGCCTCGCGATCGAGCGGCACCTCCGACACCGGCCGCAACATCAGGCGCTTGCGCGACGCAGCCTCGGCCAGGCTCCGTTGCGTGGCGGGATCGAAAGCGCGGATCGTCTCGATCGTGTCGCCGAACAGGTCGATACGCACAGGATCGGACTCGCCGGCCGGGAAGATGTCGATGATGCCGCCGCGGATCGCGTATTCGCCCGGCTCCATCACCGTGCCGGCACGGCCGTAGCCGTTCGCCTCCAGGAATCCGGCCAGCACCTCCGGCCGCACGTCGCGGCCGACCGACACATCGAGACTGGCACCCTGGAACGCCGCCCGCGGCGGCACGCGCTGCACCAGCGCATTCACCGTCGTCAGCAGCACCCGCGGACGGCCCGGCGCCTCCAACAAACGCGCCAAGGTCGCAATCCGCTCCGACACCAACGCCGGATTGGGCGATACCCGATCATACGGCAGACAATCCCAGGCGGGAAACCGCAGGATCTCGGCCTCCGGCATCGCAAAAGCCAACACCTCCGCCAGCCGCGCCATGCGCGCGTCATCGCGCGCCACATGCAACACCGGGCCCGCGAACTCCCGCCGGCGCCTGGCCAGCAGGAATGCGTCCCAGCCTTCCGGGGCGCCGTGGACGGGGACTGGGGTCATGGGCGGGGCTTTCTGGGGGGGCGGGCAAGCAAGGC
>JABBNW010000137.1 GCA_019352115.1 Pseudomonadota bacterium | reverse complement strand
CCCCGATCGTCCGTGCGCAGATGGCCGGCTCAGGGGCCGGCCATGACGGGAGGGGGGCCGAGGCCGGCAGTCCGTCAGTCTCTTGGCAGGTTGATATTACGCCCCGACCTGCTCCGCGGTGGGCGGAGGAAGCCGGGTGAGCCTGGCCGCGAGCGCGGCGCCCGCCGGCCACGCCCCCGCCAACCCCATCAGGATCGCCTGGCCGCCGGGCCAGCGGCCGAACCGGTAGAACGCCCCCGCCAGCCGGATCCGCCCCGCGATGTCGCGGCGCAGGCGGCGATGGTACGCCGCCGCCGACAGGCCGGCGAGATGGTGATCCACCGCGACCGCGGCGCTATGCAGGGCGATCGACATCCCGTCGCCCACGAAGGACGGGATCACGCCGGCCTGGTCGCCGAGGCGGAACACGCCCGGCGCATCCGCCGCGGTGGGCGCGTGCACGAAGCCGTACGGCACCCGGTAGATCGCCGCGGCGCGCGGCATCAGCGCGGTCGCGTCGTCGAGCCGGCGGCGCAGGTGCGGGGCCTCGGCCAGCAGGTCGGCCAGCACCTTCTCCCACTGCCCCTCGCAGCGGGCGAGCCGGGCGCGGCTGGTGAGCAGACAGAGGTTGGCGCGGCCGTCCTCGATCGGCTGCAACCCGGCGTAGCCGTCCGGGAACAGGATGATCTCGACATGGCCGGCGAGGTCGCGCGCGGCGTGGGGGGCGAGGCGGAAATGGGCCTTGAACCCGACCAGGTCCTCCGGCGCGCGGGTTTGGGTGCGCCGCAAGCCACGCAACTCGTGCTTGCCGGTGGCCAGGAACAGCGTGTCCGTGCGCAGGCCGGCCCGCCCGGGGAGATCGAGCGCGATGGCCGGCGCCGCGCCGTCGGGGTCGCTGCGTGCCTGGGTGATCGCCTGGCCGCGAAGCACCTCGGCGCCCGCGGCGGCGGCATGGGCGAGCAGCGCCTCGTCCAGGCGGAAGCGCGACAGGCCCATGCCGGCGGAGGGCAGCGGCACCTCGATCACCCGGGTGCCGCGCACCAGGCGCAGCGCGCCGATCCGGTGGCCGCCGAGGGCCGCGGGATCGACGCCGAGTGCGTCCAGGTAGCGCTGCGCGGCCGCGTTCAGGAATTCGCCGCAGACCTTGTGGGTGGGGCCGCTTTCGCGCTCCAGCACCAGCACCCGGCGGCCGGCGCGGGCCAGCAGGCAGGCGGCGGCGGCACCGGCGAGCCCGCCGCCGGCCACGACGACGTCCGTCATCCGATCCGTCCGATTCCGACCCGGAACGGTACATGCCCGGAGACCTCTGCCGGCACGCCGGCGGCCGCGACCAGCCGGCGCAGCTCGGCCGGACGGAAGCCACGCGCGATCGAGATCGTGCCGTCGGAGCGCACGATCGGATGCCAACGCGCCGCGGTCGCGAGGAACCGGAATCCGTAATAGGGCACGGCATGGCGCCGCAGGTCGGCGACATACCAGCCGCGGGCGGCGTGCGCGTCCAGCCAGCGCAGGAAGCGCACCGCCTCGTCGTCCGACAAATGGTGCATGAACTGGGAGGAGACGATGAAATCCGGCGCCGGCTGCGGGTCGTAGGCGAACACGTCGCCGGTGACGTAGCTGATCGCCATCGCCGGGGTCGTTGCGGCCCTGGCGACGACGGCGCTGCGCGGGTTGAGGTCGATCCCCTGCAAGGAGACCGTGCGACCGCTACGGTCCGCCCAGCGCTGGATCGTGCGCAGCAGGTCGCCGCCGCCGCAGGCGACATCCAGGATCGCGATCGGCGTCGTGCGCGGCAGGTCGCGGCTCGCCCGGTCCAGCCAGCGCAGGGTGGGCCGATGGGTCAGGGTCAGCCGGTTCAGCCGGCCGAGATCGGTGAGGCACCGCGCGTAGGTGGCCGCATCGACGGCGTCGGAATCCATCACTTCCGGTGCGACGCTGCGCTGCGACAGGCGCATCGGCTCAGCCTACCTGGACGAAGCGGAACGTCTCGGCAACGATGCCGGGGCCGAACGCCATGGCGAGGCCGCGCGCGCCGGGGCGGGGATCGCGCAGCATCCGTTGCAGAACGAACATGATCGTCGCCGAGGACATGTTGCCGTAGTCTTCCAGTACGGCGCGCGAATGGTGCAGGGCGTGGCGCGGCAGCCCCAGGCTCGCTTCGACCGCATCGAGCACGGTGCGCCCGCCGGTGTGCACGGCCCAGAGGTCCACCGCGGCGGGATCGTCGGGACGGATCATGCCGTGCGCGTCGCCGCGCGCATGCGCGGCCTGCAAGGCGCGCGCGATGCGTGCCGGCAGGCGGCCGGACAGATGCATGCGGAAGCCGTGGTTGCCGATATGCCAGGTGATCAGATCCTGGCTGTCGGGGATCAGCGCGGCGTGGAAGACGCCGAGCGCCAGGCCGCACGGATCCGCGGTGACGAGGGCGGCCGAACAGCCGTCGCCGAACAGCAGGAACGACAGGATCGTCGCGATGTCGGAGGTTTCCTGCATGTGCAGGCTGCACAGCTCCACGTTCACGACCAGCACGCGCGCATGCGCGTCCGCACGCACCGCCTCCGCCGCGGCCCGCAAGGCCGGCACCGCGCCGGCGCAACCCATGAAGCCGATCATCGTGCGCTTCACGTCGGCGCGCAGGTCCAGCATCTTCACGAGCTGGATATCGAGCCCGGGCGAGGCGAAGCCGGTGCAGGACGCCACCACCAGATGCGTGATGCGCGTGCGCTCGTCGCCGAGGTCGAGCGCCTCGATCGCGCGCATCGCCAGCAGTTGCGCCTGGGTTTCATACAGCGCCATCCGTTCGGCGGTGGTCGGGAACTGTCCGCGCCGGTAGAAACCGTCGGCGTCGACTTCCCCCGCGGCGAGCACGCCGGGGCGCAGGAAGGAGTAGCGATGGGCGATGGCGGAGCGTTCGGCCATCCGTTCGAACACGTACTGCGCGCGCGCGTCCGGCAGCAGGGTGCGCGCGAATTCGACGAACCCGCCATGGACGTCGTGATCGGGCACCGCCGTGCCGATCCGGTTCAGATGGGCGGCCGGCAAAGGCGTTCTCCATGCTCGTGGCGCGGGGGTGCGCCCACGGCCAGCCGGCGCATGGTCCAACCCTTTTCGCGGTCGCAGCGTGGCACGTCGGGGCGGGTGGCGGGGTTGTCAAGGACCCCACCGGGATGTGCGCGGGATCAGATCGGGTGCAGGACCGTCTGGCCAAGGCTGGTGGCGCCCTGGAGCAGGATGCCGTGTGTGGCATCGGTGCCGAAGCTGATCATCAGCCCGGCCCCGGCATGGAACACGAAGGTATCCGCGCCCCCGCCGGAAGCGGCCGTCAGGCTGCCGCTGCCGGCGACGAAGGTGTCCGTTCCGCCATCGGTGGTGACGGTGCCGCTGCCGGCGAAGATCACCGCCCGGGTCACGTCGTTCTGCTGTTGAACTGGTAGCTAATCCGGAACCGCACCGCCTTGTAGACGTTGCCGGCCCGGGCGTCGACGATCGCCTTGTCGTCGGCATCGTACATGCCGGAGACGATCTGCTGGTAGAACGTGTCGACATTGGCCCAGCCGCCCCCGTCCGCGCCCAGGACCAGGCGTCCCACGCCGCGTTCGATCCCCAGGCCGAGGGCGCCTGGGTGAAATCGGTGAACGTGTCCACGAACTGCGGCCGGGCCCCGCCCATGTCCCGGACGAAGGCGTTGTACTGCGCCTCGAACGCAGCCTCAGCCGCGGCGTCGTTGCCGTTGGGATTACCGAGATAGGCGCCGAGAGGAAATGCGGTCGTGGTCATGTCGGGTTCCTCGCGCCAGGATCTTCGGCGTGGTCACGTCCGACTGACACACGAAGTCATACAGGAGACGCCGCGCCGGGTGGAGTGGCGCGGCGGCCTTGCAGACTGCTTACGTGCGCGATGATGCTTCTGCGGGCACGAACGCGACCGGCCGGCACCACCCGCCCGAAGCGCCCTCGATCAGCACCGGGAACAGCGCCACCTGGAAACCGGTCGGGGGCAGGGCGTCGAGGCGGGCGAGTTTTTCGGCGTGGCAGTATTCGCGCTCCCGCCCGGCATAATGGCCGGGGAAGAAGGCGGCCTGGTTGCCGGCTTTCAGCTTCTCCACCATCGTCGGGATCGGGATGTCCCACCCCCAGCCGTCGGTTCCCATCATCCGGATACCGCGTTCCACCAGCCACAGGGTCGCCTCCCGCCCCATGCCTGGGTGGCGCAGGGCGAAATCCGGCCGGTCGAAATCGCGCCAGCGATCGGTGCGGATCAGCACGATCTCGCCGGGGCTGAGGCGGTGGTCGATGCGCGCCAGCGCCGCTTCCAGGTCGGCGGGCACGATCACGTAGTTGGCGGCGCAATCGGAGAAATCGAGCACCACGCCGGGCCCGTAGAACCATTCGAGCGGCATCTGGTCGATCGTGCGCGCCGGCTTGCCTTCGGATGTCGGGCCGTAGTGGATCGGCGCATCGACATGCGTGCCGGCATGGGTCGACAGCGTCACCCGTTCCATCGCCGAATGCACGCCGGGCAACGGCAGTGCGTCGAGCTGGATGCCGTAAGCCTTGGCCCGGCCGCGCGCCACCTGGCGGTGGTCGAAATACTCGATCCGCTGTTCCTGCGGGTCGAAGGATTCGTTGCGGATGGGCAGACTGAGATCGACGAGGCGGACCGGGGCGGGGAGGGACATGGCATTTTCCTTTCAGGCCGGCGCAGCGGCGGCGTCGTACCCGTGCGGCAGGCGGCCGAGCGGGCGGATGAAGTCGTAGGGTCCGCGGGCGAGGAACCGCCCGCTGCCGGGCTCGGCCTGCACCACGCCGTCGCGCATGACGACCTCGCCACGGCGCAGGGTCAGGACCGGCCAGCCGGTGACCTCCAGCCCTTCGTAGGGCGTGTAGTCGATGCGGTGCTGCAACAGGGAATTGGTGATCGTCATCCGCCGCGCCGGGTCCCACAGCACGAGGTCGGCATCCGCGCCCGGCGCGATCCGGCCCTTTTCCGCCAGGCCGAACAGCCGCGCCGGGTTGAACGCGGTCAGGCGCACGAAGTCGCTCGGCGTGATGCGGCCTTTGGACACGCCCTCGCTGAACAGGATCGGCAGGCGCGAGCCGATGCCGGGGATGCCGTTCGGGATGTCGCGGAACGACGCCTCGGCGCCGTTGATGCGCTTGCCGGCCGGGCCGTCGTAGCTGTAGCCGCTGTGGTCCGACGAGATCACGTCCAGAGTGCCGCGACGGATCTGCTCCCACAGCCCGGCGGCGGCGTCCGGGCCGCGCGGCGGCGGGCTGCACATGAACTTGGCGCCCTCGAAGCCGGGGCGGTCCATGTCGTGCTCGGTCATCAGCAGGTACTGCGGGCAGGTTTCCGCCCAGACCTTGAGGCCGCGGGCCTGCGCGCGGGCGATTTCCTCCGCGACCTCGGTGCAGGAGACGTGGAACACCTGGATCGGCTGGTCGACCAGTTCGGCGAGCGCGATGGCGCGGTAGGTCGCTTCGCGCTCCACCACCTCCGGCCGCGACCAGGGGTGGTATTTCGGCGTGGTGTGGCCGTCGGCGAGCAAGGCCGCCGTGCGCCAGGCGATCGCGTCGTAGTTCTCGCAATGCACGGTCACCAGGGCCCCGGTGCGGTGCGCGGCGGCGAGCACGGCGAGGTAGGCGCGGTCGTCGATGCGCAGCGCGTCGTAGGTGAGGAACACTTTCAGGCTGCGGATGCCCGCGGCCACCACCTGGGGAATTTCCTGCGCCACCACCGCCTCGGTCGGGTCGGTGATGATCTGGTGGAAACTGTAGTCGATCATCGCCGCCGCGGCGCGCCGGCGATATTCGTTCAGGGTCGCGCCGAGGCCGCAGCCCTTGAACTGCACGGCGAAGCTGATCGCGCTGGTGGTGCCGCCGGCGAGCGCGGAGGTGCTGCCGGTGACAAAGCTCTCCTCGTCGGCGCCGCCTTCGGGGCGAAGCTGTTCCAGGTGGCAGTGCGTATCGACGCCGCCGGGCATCACCAGCAGCCCGTCGGCATCGATGCGCGCGGCGCCGTCCAGGCCCGTGCCGATGGCGGCGATCCGCCCGGCGCGGATGCCTATGTCGGCACGGAACTGTTCCAGAGCCGTTACCACCGTGCCGCCGCGGATCACCAGATCGTAGTCTTCCATCACGTCCTCTCTGCTTGTTGCCAAAGCCGTTCGGTCACCGCCTGTGCGGCGGCGATGACCTCCGTCGCATCGAACCGGCACGGGCGGCCGGCGTCGAGGACCAGCGCGCCGTCCACCACGACGTAATCGACGTTACCACCGTTGGCGCTGTGCACGATCAGGCCCGGCCCGTCGGACAGCGGGCGCAGGTTGGGCATGGTGGCGTCCAGCAGCACGATGTCGGCCCGCCAGCCGGGGATCAGGGCGCCCACGTCATCCAGCCCGAGCGCCGTGGCGCCGCCGCGCGTGGCCCAGCGCAACGCATCCGCGGCGCCGAATCCGAACCCGGCGCCGCGAATGCGCGCGACCTGCACGGCGCAGCGCATCGCCTCGAACATATCGCCCGACTTGGTATCGGTGCACAGGCTGATGCACGCGCCGGCCGCTTCCAGCGCCAGGGCGGGCGCGATCGCGCCATGCGCGGCATTGCCGATCGGCGCGTGCGCGACCGCGGCGCCGGATGCGCCGACCCGCGCGATGTCGTCCGGCTGCATCCAGATGCAGTGCCCGGCCAGCAGCCGCGGCCCGAGCAGGCCGAGCCGGTCGAACAATTCCACCGGTCGGCAGCCGTCGCGCGCCTGCACCACCTCCACCTCGCCCGGCGACTGGTGCAGATGGGTATGCACGCCGAGCCCGGTCGCACGCGCAAGGGCGGCGACTTCGGCGAGCAGGGCAGGGGAGCAGGTATCGGCGGCGTGCGGGCCGAGCGCCGGCGTGATCAGCGGATGGCGCCCGGTCCAGCCGGCGAGGAAGGTTTCGGTCTCCGCCAGCATCGCCCGGCCCAGCGCCGGGTCGTGGCGGCGTTCGCCGTGGCCGAGCCGGGTCGTATCGACATCCATGATCCGCCCGCCGATGAAGCCCCGGAGCCCGGCTTCCGCCGCGGCGCGCGCCAGCGCCTCCGGATGGCGGTAGAAATCGACCAGGGTGGTGGTGCCGAAGCGCAGCAGTTCATAGACGCCGAGCCGGGCGAGCAGATAGGCCTCCTCCGCCGACAGCGCGTCGCCCTGCGGCACGCCGGCGAGATAGGCGGGGGCGAAGCCGCGATCCTCCACCCGGCCGCGCACCAGCGCGAGCGGCGTGTGGTTGTGCGTGTTGACGAGGCCGGGCAACGCGATATGCGCGGCCGAGCCGATCCGCCGGCGCGGGGCGTAGCGCGGGGCCAGCACGTCGTGCGGCCCGATGTCCAGGATGCGCCCGGCATCGACCGCGATCGCGGCATCGCGCAGCACGCCGCCCGTGTCGTCGCCAAGCACGGCAGCGCCGGCGCGCAACAGGATGTCGCAGGCGATCTGGGGTGTCATGCCTGCGCGCGTCCCGCTGCCAGGGTCGCGAGCACCGCCGCGGCGGTGCGCTGGCCGTGCTCGGTCAGCAAGGCGGCGACCCGGTCCGGCTGGCGGGCGGCGAAGGCGGCCAGGATATGGCGATGCTCGCTGGTTGCCGCGGCCCACCGGCCGCGATCGAGGTTGGCGCTGGCGCGCGCGCGCATGGTCTTGCCGAGCAGGTCGGCGAGGGTCGCATGCAGCACCGGATTGCCGGACAGCACGGCGAACTGCAGGTGGAAATCGCGGTTGAGGCGGAAGTAGCCGGTGCGGTCGCCCGCCGCGTGCAGGCCGAGCAGGCGCGCGTGCATATCCGTCAGCTGCGCCCGACCCGCCGCGTCCGCGCGTTCCGTTGCGAGCCGGCCGGCCAGCGCCTCCAGCGGCACGATCGTTTCGAATGTCGCGGCGATCTCGTCCGGGTCGACGCCGGCGACCATGGGGGAGCGGTGGGTGCGCAGCACCACCAGCCCCTCGGCGGCGAGAACCTTGAGCGCCTCGCGCAGCGGCGTGCGCGAGACCGCGAACTGCCGGCTGAGCTCGGCTTCGGAGATCGGCGCGGTCGGCGGCAGCTCGCCGGAGAGGATCATGGCGCGGATGCGCGGGACGATGAGCCCGTGCAGGGAGATGCGCGGCAGGGCGAGGGCCGGTGCCGGCGCGATTGTCTGTTCCATAGGCATATCTGCCGACATATTAAGCATATTGGTCAAGAATCGCTCCCTTGGTCCCGGCGGTAGCCAGGAGATTGCCCTGGTCCGTCCGCTTTGTGTCGCCAGATTGCATTCATAATGCAATTGGCACGCCACTTGCTGCACTGCGGTCGCCCCTTTCCGGAGACTCACATGCGACGCTTGCTGCTCCCCCTCCTGTGCGCGCTCGGCCTCGCGGCCGGCACCGCGCGCGGTGCCGCCGCCGCACCGCCCACGGTCGATTTCGGCCTGGCGAAATGCGCCCATTGCGTGCCGCTCGTGCTGCTGCCCGACTATGCCAAGGGCGTCACCATCAAGCCGACCGTGTTCACCAACGGCAACGACGTGCTGACCGCCCTGCTGTCGGGCAGCATCCAGATCGCCCAGGTGACCTATGTCGCCTACATCACCGCGATCGACCGCGGCTTCCATGTGGTCGCGGTCGCCGGGCAGATCGGCGGCGGCTCGCAGATCGTGCTGGCGCCGTCCCTGCACGTCCCCGCCGGCGACTGGACCGCGCTCAAGGCCGCGATCGCCAAGGCCAAGGCGGCAGGCAAGCACTTCACCATCGCCGCCAGCCGTGGCAGCCCGCAGGACATGGACATGCGCGGCGTGCTCGCGAAGCACGGGATCAAGGTGGGTGGGACGGTCAAGTTCGTGAACATCTCCGATCCTGCGACCGAAAGCACCGCACTCGCCGACGGTGGCGCGGACATGATCTGCGCGGTCGATCCCTTCGCGACCGAAATCCGCGCCAGCAAGACCGGCACGTTCTTCGCCTATCCGTATGACCAGGCCGGCGGCAAGCTCGCCAACGTCATCCTGACCAGCCCGAAGATGATCCACGACCATCCTGCGCTGGTGCAGGCAACCGTGGACGCGGTGATCGCCGACAACAATGCGATGATGGCCGATCACGCGAAATGGGCTGCCGTCATCACCAAGGTCACCGGCCTGCCGCTGCACCTTTCGAAGCTCGCGATCAAGAATCTCTATCCGGACGTCGCCATGAGCCGGGCGCGGGTGCTCGCGATCGCGCAGGAGATGCACACGCTCGGCTACATCCAGAACGACGATACCAAGGCGGTGTCCGCCCACCTCGACTACCGGTTCCTGATGAAGGCAACCGGCAAGACCGAGAAGCAGTTGGGCGGCTGACGGTCATGTTCCGGTCCAACGGGAGGCGCGCGCTTCGGATCCTGGTCCCGCTGGGCCTGCTTGCGGCGTGGGAGGCCTTTTCGCGCGCGGGCTTCCTGCCCCGCAACCTGCTGCCACCGCCCTCGGCCGTATTGTACGCCTGGGCGGACTGGATCTTCGGCTTCAACCACAGCGCCGGCAGCGACAGCGGCACCTGGCTGATGGACGCCTCCGCCAGCGGCATGCGCGTGTTCACCGGCTTCACCCTCGCCGCGGTCACCGGCATCATGGCCGGGATCGCGATCGGCTGGTCGCGCGTCGCCGAGGCGTCCATGGAACCGACGTTGCAGATGCTGCGCCCGATCCCGCCGGTGTCGTGGATCCCGCTCGCGGTCATCTGGTTCGGCATCGCGAACAAGCCGGCGATCTTCCTGGTGTTCCTCGGCGCCTTCTTCCCGATCCTGATGAACACCATCCACGGCGTGCGTACCGTCGATGCGAACCTCGTGCGTGCCGGTGCGATGATGGGCGGGCGGGAACACCAGTTGCTGCGCTTCATCGTCTTCCCCGCAGCCTTGCCCAGTATTTTCGCCGGGCTGCGCATCGGCATCGGCAGCGCCTGGATGCTGACCGTGACGGCGGAGATGATCGCAGTGAAGAACGGGCTCGGCTACGTGCTGTGGGATTCCTACAATTTCTTCCGCTACGACCTGGTGCTGGCCGCGATGGCCAGCATCGGACTGCTGGGCTACGCTTCCGACCTTGCGGTGAAGGCGCTGATGACCGCGACGTTGCACTGGCAGCAGAGCACCACCGTTCAGGGCAGGCAGGGCTGAACCATGGCCGCGATCGAAATCTCCGGCGTCCGCAAGGTCTTCCGCAATGCCACCTCCGGCGACGAACTCGTGTCCCTGGAGGGGATCGACCTTGCCGTTGCCAGCAACGACTTCCTCTGCCTGCTCGGCCCCTCCGGCTGCGGCAAATCGACCCTGCTCAACATGATCGCGGGGTTCGAGACGCCGTCCGCCGGCACCGTCGCGGTGGACGGCCAGGCGGTGAGCAGCCCCGGCGCCGACCGCGGCATGGTGTTCCAGCAGCCGACCCTGATGCCCTGGCTGCCGGTGTGGGAGAACGTCGCCTTCCACCTGCGGCTGAAAGGCGCCTCCCGGCGCGCCCGCCGCGAAGCCGCCGCCACCTATATCGACATGGTGGGCCTCACCGGATTCGCCGACCACTACCCGGCGCAGCTTTCCGGCGGGATGAGCCAGCGGGTCGGCATCGCGCGCGCGTTGCTGATGAACCCGCGCGTGATCCTGATGGACGAACCGTTCGGCGCGCTCGACGAACAGACCAAGATGGAGATGCAGACCGAGCTTGTCCGTATCTGGGAACACCACCGCGGCACCATCGTCTTCGTCACTCACGGCATCGACGAGGCGCTGACCCTGGGCACGCATATCGCGGTGATGTCGGCGCGGCCGGGACGGATCAAGGCGCTGCTGCCGGTCGACCTGCCGCGCCCGCGCGACGTGACGAGCCCGCGGTTCAACGACTATAAGCGCCACCTCCTGTCCCTGCTCCGCGGCGAGGAGGCAGGGAGCCTGCCGGCGAGCCTTGCCGTTCCGGCCTGACGCCGGCCCACGAATGATCGCTGGCCCATGAAATCGCCGGCCTATCAATGATCGCCGGTCCACGAATGAATGAAGGAAACCCATGACCCGTCGTGTCCGCATCGGCATGCTCACGCCGTCGTCCAACACCGTGCTCGAACCGGTCAGCCAGCAGATGCTGGCCGGCCTCGATGAAGTCTCGGTCCATTTCCAGCGCTTCCCGGTCACTGAGATCGCGCTGTCCGGCGGCGCGCTGGCGCAGTTCGACGACACACCGCTGTTGCGCGCGGCCGAACTGCTCGCCCACGCGCGGATGGACGTGATCGCGTGGAACGGCACCTCCTCCGGCTGGCTCGGGTTCGCGGCGGACGAGCGCCTGTGCGAACGCATCACCGCGGCGACCGGTGCGGCGGCCACCACCTCGATGCTGGCGCTGAACGAGGTGCTGGCGGAACGCGGCGTGCGCCGGATCGGCTTCGTCACCCCCTATCTCGACGACGTGCAGGCGCGCATCGTCGCCAACTACGCCGCGCTCGGGTTCACCTGTGTCGCCGAGCGCCATCTCGGGCTGCAGGACAATTTCTCCTTCTCCGAAGTGCCGGCGGAGACGATCGCGGCGATGGCGCGCGAGGTCGCGGCGGCGGAACCCGACGCGATCGCGGTCATCTGCACCAACATGCGCGCGGCCCCGCTGGTCGCGGGGCTGGAGACGACGCTCCGCATCCCGGTGTTCGACACGGTGGCGACCGCGCTCTGGAAATCGCTGCGTCTCGCCGGCGTCGATCCCGCGCGCGTGCGCGGCTGGGGCAGCCTGTTCGCGTCACCCGCGGCGAGATGACCGCGCCCTGACCCACGGATAAACCGGCGCGCACGATACGACGGCGGTCACAAGGGCATGCCAATCGGCGTGGATTTCGACTCTGGGCGGCAAAGGCCAGGGGCGCTGCCCCTGGACCCCGCCAAGGGCATCGCCCTTGGAACCCTTCCGTTAGGTTCCGTGCTGGTGGGG
>JABBNW010000136.1 GCA_019352115.1 Pseudomonadota bacterium | reverse complement strand
CCAGGGGACTTGTTCCCTGGTGGGGGTCCAGGGGGCGAAGCCCCTTGGCCTTGCTTCCGAAGAGTCAGACATTCCGCAGATTGCTATAAGCGTGCTCATGCCGGGCTGATGGTCATGACGGAGGTGTCGCCATTGGCCTCGACCATGCGCAGCCGGGTCATCCGCGCACCGGCGCCGTCGATCACCGCCGCGCGGATGAACTTCGCCAGGGCGGGCGTGCGCGGACGCAGGCTCAGCCGCCAGGCCGCCGGCGTGCCGGTCGCCCCGACGTGGTACCACCGGCGCAGCCCGGCCAGATCACCGGCCAGGGTGCCCAGGATCGCTTCCACCAACGCGCCGATCGCGGGCTCGGAGGCAAGGACGATCGTGCGGGTGGCACCGTTGTCGGTGAGCGAAAGTGTGCCGCCGTGCACGGCCAGCACCTCCACTTGCGGCCACTCGGTGATCTTCTCCAGCCGATCCGGCCGGCGATAGGCGAGCCGACCCGAGCTGCGCAGCGGCGCGCGCAAGGCAGCGATCGTCTTCTCCTCGGTGAACTCCGCACGGCTGTCCCGCACGGCGGCCAGGCGGCGCATCACGGTCGCCAGCAAGGCCGCGTCGGACGGCGCGCCCCCCGCCGGCGCGGAAACGCCGCTGGTGCGCATCGCCGCGGCGCGCCGGGCGTCGGCGCTCCCCGCGTCCCCCTCACCCGGCACCGGTTCATTCGCCCGGGCCAGCCTCGGCCACACGAACGGGACGAGTAGCAGCAGTCGCAGACGGGCGTGCATCCGCCGGAGCCTCCCAGGGTGGACCCCACAGGTCGTGGAAATTGAACCATTGGAGCGGATAGGCGCGCGCCCGCTCCGCCAGCCGCTCGGCATAGCACAGCACGGCCTGGCGCAGCGCCGCCGCCCGATCGGCGCGCGGCAGGTCGAGGCGGGTTGCGAAGGGCTCGAACCGCAGCTCGTAGCGCCGGGGACCGGTGCAGAGACCGAAGAACAGCAGGACCGGCGCACCGAGGCCGGCGGCGAGCAGGAACGGCCCGGCGGGGAAGTCGGCCTCCGCGCCCAGGAACGGCACCCGCACGCGGCGGGCCGCGCCACCGGCGTTCGCGCCCCCCACCCCAGGCTGGGCCATCTCTGGCGGGGCCACCTCTGGCCGAGCCCCCTCTGGCCGGGCCGCCGGTTCGGGCGCACGGTCGGCAAGAATGCCGACGATCTCGCCGCGCAGGATCGCCTCCCGCACCGCCAGCATCGCCTCCGGCGCGCCGATCTCGATCACCGCCGCGCCGAGCGTCGGGTCCAGCCTCTCCATCACCTGGCTGAAGGCGCCGCGATTGGCCCGGTACATCAGCATGCGCACCGGCACCGGCGCGGTGCGGCCGAAGGCGCGCAAGGCCTCGAAACTGCCGAGATGGCCACCGAGCAGCACCACGCCCCGCCCTTGCGCGATCGCCGCGTCCAGCTGCGCGAGCCCGGTCACCGACAGGCTGAAATCCCCGGTCCGGCCGGCGAGGAAGAACGCCCGGTCGAGCAGCATGGCCGCGAAACCATGCAGATGGCGGAACACCAGACCCGCTCCGGCCGGCCGGCCCAGGACGCGGGCGAGGAAGCGGGCCGAGGCCCGGCGCGCCATCGGGGCCGCGACGAAGAAATAGGCCGTGATCGGGTAGAGCAGCAGCCGTCCCGCACGCCAGCCCAGATGCAACGCCAGCCAGACCATCACCCGGCTCAGCAGGGCATTGCCGCGCTCGGCCCGATGGTTCCAGGCGGGGAGCGGGCGGCCCCCGGTGGGATAGCCCGACGTTGGGTGGGCCGACGCTGAGTGGCCCGACGCTGAGTGGCCCGACATTGGGTGGCTCGAGGGCGGATGGCCCGGGGACGGGCGGCCCGGTTCGGCGGTCATGGCTGCCGATCCGCTGGCGCGGCGCGCCAGATCGCCCGGCCGGAGAGCACCCGGGCGCCGTCCGCCTCGGCCTCGAATGCCGCCCGCCCGGGGGCGGTTTCACGCCAGCGCAAGGTGACGACCTGGCCCGGCCGCACGGGGGCGGTGAACTTCACCGCCTCCAGCACCATCTCCGCCGGCGGCGCCGGGCACAGCGCGGCGGTCAGCGCGTCGAGCAGCAGCACGCCGGGCAGGATCGGCTGGCCGGGGAAATGCCCGGCGAGGCAGGGATCGTCCGCAGCGACGCGCAGCACGACCTCCCCTCCCCCGCCCACAGCGCCCGGCGGCGGGACGGTCACGGGGTCTCGCCGCCCGCAGGTCGAGTCTGCAGCCCGGCCAGCGCCCGGGCCGGCAGCTTACCGAGCGGATCGCGCGGCAGCCGGTCGAGCCGGATCACCCGCCGCGGCAGGAACAGCGGGTCGATGCGGGTGCGCAGCGCCGCCAGGATCGCCTCGGCCGACAGGTCGGGCGCCACCGCGAACACAAGCAGCCGGGCGGTCGGGCGCGTTTCCAGATCGTCGGGGGCTATGAAAATCCCGTCTTCCACCCCCGCAATGCCGGTCAGGACCCGGGTAAGGCCGGCGAGCGAGGCCCGCCGCCCACCGAGCTTCACCATGTCACTGTTCCGCCCGAGCAGGCGGAACCGAATCGGGTCCAGCAGCTCCAGCCGGTCGCTGAGGGGAAAGGGCGCGCTGAACGGCGCGCGCACGACGACGAGGCTGCCCGGCGCGACGGGGCTGGCCGCGACCGGGTCGGCGGCAAGGCCCACCGGCCCCGCGTCGGATCGGGGCACGTCGGATCGGGGCACGTCGGATCGGGCCATGTCGGATGGGGCTATGTCGGATGGGGCCGCGTCGGATGGGGCCGCGTCCGACGCTCCCGGTTTCGGCATCGGATCGAGCCGCACCCGCGGATAGCAGCGCCATGTCGGCCCGGCGACGGTGCGCCGGCTGGCGATCGAGCCCACCTCCGTCGCCCCGAAAATCTCCCACACCTCGGTGCCCCAGCGCCGCTCCGCAGCCTCGGCCATCGTCGGATCGAGCGGCGCGGTCGCCGAGATCACCCGCGCCAGCGGCGGGGGCGCGCTGTCGGCCCCCAGTAGCGCGCGCAATTGCAGCGGCGTCGTGACGAGCACCCGCGGGCCGGCGCAGGCCGCCAGCGCGGCGGCAATGTCGACGGGGTAAAACGCCGGCCCGCACCAGCTCGATGCCGCGGCGTGGAACGGCAGCAGGACGGTCGTCTCGAACCCGTACATGTGCTGCGGGGGCACGGTGCCGACGACGGCGGCGGGCTGCGCGGCGAGCAGGCCGAAGCGGCGCCCGGCGTCGCGCGAGCGCGCCGCCAGCGCGCCCCAGCACTTGCGGTGCCCGACCGGCTCGCCCGTGCTGCCCGAGGTGAAGACGATGGCGGCAAGCCGGTCCGCCGGGATCGTCGGGACTGCAACGCCGGCAAGTTCGCAGCCCTCGGGCGGCGGCGCGACCGCCGATATGGGCACGATCGGCATGGGCACGACCGGCACCACCGCCGCCGTGCGGTCGCTGAGCGCCACGAGGCCCGGAAACCGCTCCGCCAGCCCCGCCAGCCAGGCCGGCGAGCGATCGCCGGTGAGCAGGCTCACCCGCCCGCGCAGCAGGCAGGCCGCGAAACCGAGGGCGAAGGAGTACCGATCCGCGCACAGATTGAGTACCGGCCCCGCCGTCGCGTCAGGCCCCGCCTTCGCCTCGGGCAGGATCGCAGCCAGGCGCACGGCCTCGGCCAGAAAGACGGCGGCGGTCACGGGACCGTCAGGGCGATGGAACAGAACCGCCCCGGGCGGGCGGGCCACCAAAGGGACCGCAAGTCCCGCAGGCACCGGCATCGGAGGCTACCGGGCCCGGGTCTCGTCGATATACGCGACCAGGCTGCGCAGGGAGGCGAACACCTGCCGGTTGCGCGCATCGTCCGAGCGGAGTTCGAGGCCATATTCGCGCGAGATGGCGAGCGCCAGTTCGAGCGCGTCGATCGAATCGAGGCCCAGCCCTTCGCCGAACAGCGGCGCGTCGGGCGCAATCGCCTCGGGCGCGAGGTCGAGGTTGAGGGCCTGGACGATCAGCCGGGCGACTTCAAGCTCGGACGTGGCGGAGCGGGCGCTCATCTGGCGACATCGGCGGAGGGGCGCATGACGGCCTGGGTATCGCAAGCCGCGGAGCAAGTCCACTGCGGGCAATCGCGCGCCCCGGTCCGGCGCCGAGTCTCCGGCACGCCGGAGCGACACGGACGCCGGCATCCCCCGATCACATCCGCGCCGGGCCGCCACCGCCCGGCCGGCGCGAGGCCGCCAGGGAGAAAGCTGCCAGCGGGAAACTGGACAACCGCTGCTCGCCCAGCAGGAACACCCGGCCGCCGCGCGGAAACACGCTCGCGATCGCCGGATCGGTCAGGTCCAGGCCGCCGGTATCGGCGCCGAACGCCGGCAGCAGCACCCGGCGTGCGTCGACGACGAAGCACGGGCGACGCTCCGGGCCGGCACGCGAGGCGATCGTGGCCCTCGGGTGCAGCAGGCCGCAGATCTCGCCGGACGCGCCGGGTGCCGGCTGATGGCGGAATACCAGCTTGCCGGACGCGAACGTCGCGGCGCTTTCCTCGCCCGGCCCGTCGGGCGGCGCCGAATCGGGGTTGCCGGTGATCCACACGAAACGGTGTGCCGCGGTGATCGCGCGCAGCCGCGCCGCCTCCACGCCCGGCAGCCGGACGCCGCCGGCGGAGTCGTAGAGCGAATCGCCCAGCACCAGCACGATCGCGGGACTCCAGCGCCGCAGCAGCAGCGACAGCCGGTCGAGGGTCGCCCGGCTGTCCCACCGCGGCGGAAGCCTGCTGCCGACGGCGCCGGCGGAGCCCTTGTCCAGGTGCAGGTCGGCCACCGCGAGCAGCCGCGCCGCCGGCCAGAACAGCGCGCCGGCGGGATCGAGCATCAACCGCTCGCCGGCAAGGTGGATCGGGGCGGCATTCATGCCGGAAACAACGCGCCGAACAACGATCCGCGATGGGCGATGCCTTGGCGGGCGGGAACCTGACGCGCCTGCGGGGCAGGTTCCGGCGGGGCCGCGTCGGTGGCCGCCGCGATCACCAGCACGCTGTCGCCGGCGCGCGCCGCGTCGCACATCGCGAACGGATGCGGGCGCGGGGACCAGCCGCGGGCAGCAATCCAGGCGGCACAGACGGCGGGCGAGAGGGCGAGCATCGGGGGAGTGTATCGCGGCCCGGGCGAGGACGGCGAGCGGGTCGGCAAATCCGACCGGGCGGAAATTTTTGCCCGGCATCAACCTCTCATTAAGCATTCGGACGGAATTTGAGACGGCAGAGACGCCCTGCCCCTGTCGGCCCCGGCCGGCAACGGACCCTCAACCCGGCTCGAAGGAGCACCGACCATGAGCGAATATCTGAAGCTGCTGCGGGCGCTGTATGGCGACCGGCGCGGGGTGACGGCATTGGAATATGCACTGATTGCCGGCGTGCTGGCGACGGTCCTGGTCACCGCGTTTACCGCCCTGGGCACCAGTCTCAGCACCGCCCTTTCCACCCTCGCATCCCACATCCCCGGCGCCTGACCCGCCTATCCCGGTTCATTGGAACCAGGGCCGGCGCCCGATCGGGCGCCGGCCTTGCCGCGTCCGGACCGTTCGCAAGCAAGGAAGATTCATCAGGGCGAAAGGATTCGGCGCCAAGGTCCGCACCCGCCGCGGATGCACCCGATGCCGTTTCAACCCTTCCTTAACGAAATGGACCGATTTTTGGGACGGCGGAGACACCGCCCCGTGCCAGCCGCACGGGTCGCGGTCACCGTCCAAGGAGCATCCGGCCATGACGCATATCGCGACCCTGTTGCGGGCAATGAATGCCGATCGGCGCGGCGTGACCGCGCTCGAATACGCCCTCATCGCGGGCGTGCTGGCGACCGTGCTGGTCACCGCGTTCACCCTGCTCGGGACCAATCTTTCGGCGGCGCTGACTGCGGTCGCCGGCAGCATTCCCGGCGGCTGAGCCCGCGCCGGACGGCGGGCGGGATCGGCGCGGTGAACGTCAACGGGCCGCTCCGTTCCCGCCCGGCCGCCACGCCTGCCGCGTCCTCCAACCAAAGCATGCCCCGATGATCCTGATGCTCGGCCTCGCCGGCCTGCTGCTGATCCTCGCCGCCGCGGCGCACGACGTGATCGCGCGCACCGTTCCGACCGGGCTCTGCCTCGCCATCGCCGTGCTCGGTCTGGCGGCGCGGGGCATGGCGGGGGAGATCGAAGCGGCGACGATGGCCGCCGGCCTCGTGTTCCTGGGTGCGGCGCTGTGCTGGTGGCGCGGCTGGCTGGGCGGGGGCGACGTGAAGCTGCTCGCCGCCTGCGCGCTGGTGGTGCCGCCGCACGCGGTCCCGGGTCTGCTGGCCGGCACCGCGATCGCCGGCGCGGGGCTGGCGCTCGTCTTCGTGGCGGCCCGGCGCTGGATCCACCCGTCCTACGGCAGCCGCCCCATGGGCCTGCTCGCCCGCGCGGCGCGGGCCGAGCGTTGGCGGCTAGCCCGCGGTGGCCCGCTGCCGTACGCGGTGGCGATCGCGCTCGGCACCGCCGTCGCGCTGCTGCCCGCCCATGGTCACGCCGCGGCGCTGCGCGCGCCGCCCCCCCACGCCGGCGCCGCGCCGCACCCGGCCACGGCCGCGGCCGGTCCGGCGATCGCCTGGGCCGCCGCGCGGACAGCCCGCGCATGATCCTGCGCCTGACCCTGGTCGGACTGATCGCGGCCGGTCTGCTGGGCTTCGGCCTGTTGGCCTGGGTGGCGACGCACCCCGCCGCGGGCAAGGCCGAGGCGCCGCATGTGATCGTGCTGGCCGCCGCGCATGCGGTGCAGCCGGGCGCGTTGCTGAAGCCCGACGACCTTGCCGCGCGCAAACTGCCCGGGGTCGCGCCGCCAGGGGCGCTGATCGATACGCCCAAGGGACGGCGCGCGCTCGCCGGGGCGATGGTGCGCCGAAGCCTCGGCCCCAACGAGATCATCCTGCCGCCCGATGTGCTGCGCCCGGGCGATCACGGCTTCCTCGCCGCGGTGCTGAAACCGGGCATGCGCGCGATCACCGTCGGCGTCGATCTGGTGAGCGGGACGGCGGGGCTGATCTGGCCGGGCGACCGGGTCGATCTGATCCTGACCCAGGCCACCGCGGACCCCGCCGTGCCGCCCGATCGACGGGTCTCCGCCGAGACCGTGCTGGCCGACGTGCGGGTGATCGCGATCGACCAGCGCCTGGTGGAAGGCGCCAAGCCCGGCAGCCCGGCCGGCCACGCCGTCCACACCGTGACCCTGGAAGTGACCGCCGAGGAAGCCGAGCGGGTGGCCGTCGCCACCAGGCTCGGCCGCCTGTCGCTATCGGTTCGCGCCGCCGATCCGGCCCCCGGCGCAGGGGCCGCCGAAGCCGCTGCGCCCGGCGGACGCGCGAGCAAGCCGGCGGCGGTCTGGGCGGGCGATGTCGCGCAATCCCTCGCGATTCGCCCCGTACCGGCCCCGGCGGGCGCGGTGCGCGTCTGGCAAGGCACCGCCGATGGCAAGGAGATCCGGTTCTGATGCGTATCCGCGGCCTCGCAGTCTGGGTGCTGGCCCTGCTGATGACCTGGCCGGCCACCGGCCGCGCCGCCGGCCGCGCGATCAGCCTGGAAGCCGGCGGTGGGCAGGTCGTGGCACTGTCCGCTCCGGTGACGAACGTCTTCGTCGCCAACCCGAAGGTGGCGGACGCGCGGCCGGCCAGCCCGACCAGCCTGTTCATCTTCGGCGTCGGCCCCGGCCAGACCGTGGTCGCGGCGCTGGATGCCACCGGCAAACCGGTGGCGATCGTCCACGTTTCGGTCAGCGCCTCCGGCTTTGCCGCGCGCCAGGCGATGGCCGCGCTGGCGCGGCTGCTCCCGGGCGGACAGGTGCACATCGCGCAGGAAGCGAACGGACTGCTGCTGACCGGCACCGTCGCCACCCCGGCCGACGCGGCCCGCGCCGTCGCGGTGGCGCGCGGCTTTGCCGCCGCCGGGGACGCGATCGACAACCAGATCGTCGTGCGCGCCTCGACCCAGGTGACGTTGCAGGTTCGGATCGTGCAGATGTCGCGCACCATCAGCGACCAGCTCGGCATCAACTGGTCGGCGCTGGGCACGATCGGCAGCATCGGCGCGATCGGGGCCGGCGTGGCCGCGACCGGGGGCGGGGCGGTCGCGCTCGCGACCAACGGCTTGATCCCGGCCAAGGCGCTCAGCAACGCCGGCAACTATTCCCTGCGATCGGTCAACATCAGCGGCGCACTGGATGCGCTCGCCCAGGACGGCCTGGTGCGCATCCTGGCCGAGCCAAATCTTACGGTGATGAGCGGCAAGAAGGCCAGCTTCCTGGTGGGCGGGGAATTCCCGGTGCCGATCCCGGCCGGAACGACGGGCGGCGTTTCCATCACCTACAAGAATTTCGGCGTGTCGCTCAATTTCCGCCCCACGGTGTTCAGCGACGGCCGCATCTCCATCCACGTCGCCCCGGAAGTGAGCGAGATCAGCAGCGCCAACGCGGTGACGATCTCCGCGGGCCCGGGCAGCAACGCGACCTTCGTGGTCCCCTCCCTCACGGTCAGCCGGGCGGAGACGACGGTGCAACTCGGCTCCGGCCAGAGCTTTGCGATCGGCGGCCTGTTGCAGGACACGATCAACGATGGCGCCAACGGCGTGCCGAACATCAGCAACATCCCCATCCTGGGCGCCTTGTTCCGCAACGACACGTTCAATCGCCAGCAGACCGAGCTGGTGATCATCGTCACCCCGATCATCGTCCGCCCGGTGGATGATCCGGCGGCGCTGCACGTGCCGGCGGAGAACTTCAAGGCGCCGTCCGATCTCGATCGGCTGCTGCGGATGCGGCAGATCGAAACGAAAGATCCGTCCGCCCCGAGGCATATCCCGGGCGACGCGGGATTCATCGTGCAATGAGCGCCCGCGCGCCCACGGTGTCTGCCCGGCTTGCACGCCCGCTCCGCGCCGCGGCCGGCAGCCTGCTGCTGCTCGGCTCGCTCGCCGGATGCGCCGCGACGGACACCTACAGCCGGCCCGGCACCTGGCATCCGGACGCGGCGAACGCGGCCAACATCGCCGCGATGGCCGTAAACCCCGAGGATCTCTTGCACGGCCGCGGCAGCCACGGCAGCGACGGCACGTTGGCCGCGGGCGCCATCGAACGGGTGTGGGACGCCGCGCAGCCCAATCCCGCCGGTCCCGGAGGCGGGACCTCGGGCGTTCCGGCAAGCGGTGGTGCGTCCGGATTCGCCACGCCCGTCCTGCCCACCGCCGGCGGATCGGGCGGCACCTGATGGCCGACGCCCCGATCGCCGCCGTCGCCGCATCCCAAGGGCGCCCCGACCGCGCGCCCATGATCGCCTTCGCCGCCGACGGCCAGACCGAAATCGCGCTGCGCGACGGGCTCGCCGAGGCGCTGCCCGAAGCCCTCGACATCCGCCGCGGCGGCATCCGCGCCGCCATCGCGGCGATGCAGAAATCGGCCACGCCGCGGGTGCTGATCGTCGATATCGGCGGCCAGGACGAACCGCTCGGCGCGCTCGGCGCGCTCGCCGAAGTGACCGAACCCGACGTGGTCGTGCTGGTCGTGGGCGAACCGGGCGACCTCGATTTCTACCGCGCCATCACCCGCGGGCTCGGCGCGCGCGAATACCTGCCGAAGCCGCTCACCCGCGACAAGGTGGCCTTGCATTTCGCCCCCGTGGTGTCGGGCCAGGCGGTGTCGGAACAAAGCGTTCTCGGCAGCCAGGTCATCACCGTCACCGGCGCCCGCGGCGGGACCGGCGCCAGCACCATTGCGCTCAACCTCGCCTGGCATTTCGGCGTGCTGGCGCGGCGGCACACCGTGCTGCTCGACCCCGACCTGCACATGGGCGTCGCCGCGTTCCTGCTGAACCTGCGCCCCGGACCCGGGCTGCGGCTGGCGCTCGAAGCGCCCGAGCGGATCGATTCCCTGCTCGCCGAACGCGCCGCGATCCCGGCGGCCGACCGGCTGCACGTGCTCGCCGGCCACGAGAAGCTCACCACCGAACTCACCTACGCCCCGCACACCGCCACGGCCCTGCTGGAGGCGCTGCGGCGACGCTACAATTTCATCGTCGCCGACGTGCCATTCCGACCGGAACCATTGCATCGCGACCTGCTCGACCTCGCGAACCAGCGGGTGGTGGTGATGGAACCCACGCTCGCCTCCGTGCGCGACGCGCTGCGCCTGCTCGCCCTGCCCGCCACAATGGGCCAGACGCGGCGGGCGATCGTGGTGCTGAACCGCGCCTCCAGCACCGGCGGCATCACCCGCCGGCAGATCGAGGACGCGCTCGGCCTCACCGTCGATATCGCCATCCCGAACCTGCCGCGCCACGTCGCCGGCGCCGCCACCCTGGGCGAGCCCGCGCTCGGCCGGCACGCCGGCTTCCGCACCGCGATCAGTGAGCTGGCACGCCAGGCGGCGCCGGTGCGCCTGGCCGACATCGCACCCACGCCGGCGGCCGTACCCGCCCGCTTCAGTCTGCGCCGGCTACTGCATCCCGCCGGATGAAACCCCACCCGATGAACCTCCCCGTGCCCCCGGACCTTGAACAATGAGCGGCGTCGTCACCCTTCCCACCTTCGGCCGCCGCCGCGCCGAAGAACCGGGCGAGCCGCGCGCCGCCGCCGCAAGCCCGCCCCCCACCGCCGCGCCGCCGGAAGCGATCGCAGAGCTGCGCGCCCAGTGTCTCGCCCGCCTCGAACCCGCCGCCGTCTCCGCCCTGCCGCCCGACCGGCTGCGCCCGGAGGTGGAACGCCTGCTGTCGGACATCGCCACCGAACGCCGGCTGCAACTCAACGCCCGCGAACAACGCGCCCTGGCGGGCGAGCTGGTGGCCGACATGCTCGGCCTCGGGCCGCTCGAAACCTTGCTGGAAGACGATGCGATCGCCGACATCATGGTGAACGGCCCGCACCGCGTCTTCATCGAGCGCGGCGGCAAAGTCACCCTGTCGGACGTGCGCTTCCGCGATTCCGCGCACCTCACCGCGATCTGCCAGCGCATCGCCGCCGCCGTCGGCCGCCGGGTCGACGAATCGAGCCCGATGGTCGATGCGCGCCTGAAGGACGGCTCGCGCGTCAACATCGTGCTGCCGCCGCTGGCGCTGGACGGGCCATGCCTGTCGATCCGCAAGTTCGGCAAGAAGTCGATCGATTTCGCCCGCCTGATCGGCTACGGCGCGCTGAGCGAACCGGTCGCGCAGGTGCTCCAGATCGCCGCCCGCTCGCGCCTCAACATCGTCATCTCCGGCGGCACCGGCTCGGGCAAGACCACCTTGATGAACGCGATGTCGCGCCTGATCGACCACGGCGAACGCATCGTCACGGTCGAAGACGCCGCCGAATTGCAGCTGCAACAACCGCACGTCGTGCGGCTGGAAACCCGCCCGCCCAGCCTGGAAGGCAAAGGCGAGGTCACGCAACGCGACCTCGTGCGCAACGCGCTGCGCATGCGCCCCGACCGCATCATCATCGGCGAGGTGCGCGGCGCCGAAGCCTTCGACATGCTGCAAGCCATGAACACCGGCCACGACGGCAGCATGTCCACCATCCACGCCAACACCGCCCGCGACGCCCTGACCCGCATCGAGAACATGGTGCAGATGGGCAACATGGGCCTGCCCGCCGCAGCCATCCGCACCCAGATCGTCGGCGCCGTCGACCTGATCGTGCAAGTGGAACGCCAGCGCGACGGCGGCCGACGCATCATCCAGGTCACCGAAATCTGCGGCATGGAAGGCGACGTCGTCATCATGAACGACGTCTTCCGCCTGGAAACCACCGGCGAACGCCCGGACGGCCGCCTCGCCGGCCACTATGTCGCCAGCCGCGCCCGCCCGGGCTTCGCCGAACGCCTCGCCTACTTCAACCTCGTCGAACCCTGGATGGCCGCGCTCGCCGCGGCGAGCAGCGCGGGATGAGGCGGGTGACGCGGGGGGAGCTTGGGGGTGAGCAAGCAAGGCCAGGGGCGCTGCCCCTGGACC
>JABBNW010000135.1 GCA_019352115.1 Pseudomonadota bacterium | reverse complement strand
GCCCGGCTCGCCGCGCGCCGGCGCCGGCTGTCCGACGCCGCGGCGGCCCGCGAGTTTGGCCCGCAAGGCTACCGCCCCTCGACTTTCGACCGCTGAAGCGGAGCGGGGTTTCGCACGTCCATATCGTTACGATATCGGAACATAACCACCCCGGCAAGCGTCCCCTCAGCGCCGGAAACCCTCGGAACGGCGCGGGGACTACAGCGGCGCACCCACCGCAGGGGCCCCACCCCCGATCCCCACCCATGCGCCCGCCCGCAGTCGGCACGACCGCCCGGACGCTGCGACAGAAACGCAGCGGTCAAGCCGCCGCCCCCATACCTCGGCCCGGCACGCCGCGCCCAATCGGCCGCCGGCCCGGGGCGCACCGGCCAGGGCGGGCCGAGCCCGTGCGCGCTGCCTACCGCCCCGCGATCTCGCCGTAGGCCGTGCGGTCCTTGCCGGCCCCTTTCGCCGCGTAGAGCAGCCGGTCCGCGGCCACCAGCGCCGCCACCGAATCATCCGGCGGCCGGTCGAACATGGCCGCCCCCACCGACGCCGACACCGCCGCTCCGCTCGCCGTGGTGGCACGCAGGATCGACAGCCGGATGCGCTCGGCCACCCCGCGCACATCCCGCCCATCGCCGCCGACGACAAGGACCGCGAACTCGTCGCCGCCGATGCGCGCGACGACGTCCTCGCGCCGGGTGCAGTCCAGCAGGGACTGCGCGGCGGCGCCCAGCACAACGTCGCCGGCGCTGTGGCCGTAACGGTCGTTGATCGATTTGAAGCCATCCAGATCGACGCACACGAGACCGAACCCCTCCGCCCCGTGGCGCTGGCGGGCGATGGCACGGTCCAGCGCGCCGAAGAACGCCGGCCGGTTGGCAAGCCCGGTCAGCGCGTCGGTCAGCGCCATCTCGCGCAACCGTCCCGCCGCCTGCCGCAATTCCAGGGTCGACGCCATCGCGCGGGCGAGCGCGGCCAGACCCTCCCGCTGATCGGCGGGCAGCTCGCGCGGCTGGTAGTCGATCACGCACAAGGTGCCGAGCGCATGGCCGTGTCGATCGAGCAGCGCGGCGCCGGCATAGAAACGGATGCCGGGCGGCCCGCTCACCAGCGGGTTGGCGGCGAAACGCGGGTCCGCGGCGGCGTCCGGCACCACGAGCAGCCAGCCGGGCTGGGCCAGGGCATGGGCACAGAAGGCGCTCTCCCGCGGGGTCGGCGGGAGGTCGGCGCCGAAGCGGTCGCGAAAATACTGCAGGTCGGTATCCATCATCGAAACGAGCGCGAGCGGGCAGCCGGTCAGCCGCGCGGCGACCGAGGCGAGGTCCTCCAACCCCCCGCCGGCGGCCGTCTCCAGAACGTCATAGGAGCGCACCGAAGCCAGGCGCTCGGACTCGTAAGCCGGGAGGGCGATGGGTTTCATGATGTGACCCCGGGTAGCCTCATGCTGGTAACCGAACGGTTGCAATCCGGCCGGCCGAGTCGCGCGTTCGCGGCGCCGGCGTGCTATACGCCATCGGATCGGATCCGCGGCCGCGCGTGCCGCGACAGGAGGAAACCGCCATGCATATGCGTCCCTTGGGCCGAACCGGCCTCTCCGTCTCCGTGCTCGGCTTCGGCTGCGGTGCCGTCGGCGGGCTGATGGTCCGCGGCACCGAAGCCGACCGGGAACGCGCGGTGGCGATGGCGCTCGAAGCCGGGGTAAATTATTTCGACACCGCCCCGCAATACGGGGACGGCGTTTCGGAAACGCATCTCGGCCAGGTGCTGGCGAAGCTGAAGCCGGACGTGCGGGTCGGCACCAAGGTGCGGCTCGCCGATGCCGACCGCACCGATATCGCCGCCGCGGTGACGGCCTCGCTGGAGGCGAGCCTGCGCCGGCTGGGCCGTGACCATGTCGATCTGTTCCAGTTGCACAACCCGATCACCGACGTGGACGCCCCCGGCACCCTGGCGGCGACGCGCGTGCTGGACGAAGTCGTGCCGGCCTTCGAACGCCTGGTCGCCGCGGGCAAGACCCGGTTCTTCGGCATCACCGCGATCGGCGAGACGCCTTCGGTGCTGCGGGTGGTCGACTCCGGGCGGATGTTCACCGGCCAGGTGAGCTACAATCTGCTGAACCCCTCGGCCGGCTACCCGCTGCCGTCGGGCTTCCCGGCACAGGACTACCAGTTGCTGCTGCACCGGATGGCGACCGCCGGGATGGGCGCGATCGGCATCCGCGCGCTGGCCGGCGGCGCACTGAGCGGGGACGCGGTCCGCCATGCGATCGCGAGCCCGCCGCCGGCGCCGATCGGCTCGGCACAGAGCTACGACGCGGACCTTGCCCGGGCGCGCCGCTTCGCTCCGCTGGTGGCGGAAGGCCATGCGGCGAGCCTGGCCGAAGCGGCGTTGCGCTTCGTCATCGCGCAGCCGGCGCTGGGCACGGCGCTGATCGGGATCGCAACGGTGGAGCAGTTCGCCGCCGCCCTCGCCGCGGTGGCCAAGGGACCGCTGTCGGCGGCGGCGCTGGAACGGACCGCGGCGCTCTGGGCCGGCTTCGCCGGGGAGGCACGGTAGGCACTCGCGGTTTGTCCCGTCAGGAAACGGACACTTCCGCCGGCCGCCCGACGGCGTTCAGCAGGGTCAGGAAGGCCTGGGGCGCGGGATCGGCAGGGACCGGCTCGGCCACCCCGGTGGCGGCTCCGGTGGCGGCCGTTCAGGCCACCACCAGCTCCCAGCACATTTCGGGTCCGGCGAGTTCGGCCACGCCGACCGCGGGGCGCCGGGCGCGCGCGACCGCCTCCGGCACCACGGCGATCCCGAGGCCGCGCCCGACCAGATCGAGCAACGTGCCGAGGTCGCTCACCTCGAACGCGATCCGGCGCTCCACGCCGGCTTCCGCGAACGCCCGATCAACCAGCCGGCGGGTCCCCCACGCTGGCTCGAAATCGACGAACGCCGCGTCGCGCAGCGCCGCCAACGGCACGTCCCGCCGGCCATCGAGGGGATGGCCCGGCGGGCAGGCCACCACCAGCGCCTCGCAGGCGATCAGGCGGGTGGCAACGTCTGCCGCCGGCGCGCCAAGCGGCAGGAACGCGAGATCGAGCCGGCCGCTGCGCACTCGCTCCAGCAGGTCCTCGGCGCTGCCCTGACACAGTCGGACCTCCACCTCCGGATGCGCGGCATGGAAGCGCGCCAGCAGCGGCGGCAGGTCGAGGAAGGCGGGCAGACTCTGCACCGTGCCGATGGCCAGGCTGCCGCGCCGGAGCCCCTGCACCGCGGCGACGGCGTCGCGCGCGTCCCGCACCGCCTCCAGCGCCGCCCGCGCCTTGCCGAGCAGCGCCTTGCCCGCCGCGGTCAGCCGCCGTTCTCGGCGATCCGGCGCGCCGTCGCCGCGGCCGAGCTGCCGTGGTGCGCCGCGCACGGCACCGGGGTGATCGTCTATTCCCCGATGCAGTCCGGCCTGCTGAGCGGGCGCTTCACCGAGGCCCGCGCGCGCGCGTTGCCGAAAGACGACTGGCGCTCGCGCAACGCCGAGTACACGGGCGAGAAACTGGCGCGGAACCTGCGTCTGGCCGACGCGCTGCGGCCGATCGCCGAGGCCCACGCCACCAGCGTCGCCGCGGTGGCGGTCGCCTGGACCCTCGCCTGGCCGGGGGTGAACGGGGCGATCGTGGGCGCGCGCAGCCCCGAGCAGGTGGACGGCTGGATCGACGCCGCGCGGGTCGTGCTGACGCAGAATGATCTTGACGCCGTCGCCCACGCCCTTCAGCAGACCGGAGCGGGGAGCGGACCGTTCGCGCCGCCCCGCTGAACGCCGGTAAGCTGCACAGCGGCTTTAGGGACGCGGGCGTTCCGGATCTGATTTGTCTCATGCGTTGCGGCGGCGGGGCCGGTCCCGGCCGCCGCGGGGCAGAGGGGGGGAGTGACACGAATGGACACGCCGATCGCGCGCACCTGGCTGCTCGGTCTGTGCGGCAGCCTGCGCCGAGAGTCGTATTCGCGCGCGGTCCTGGATGGGCTGGCGCCGATGCTGCCGGTCGGGACGATGCTCGACAGCCACGACCTGCGGCTGCCGTTGTATGACGAGGACGAGGACGGCCCGGCGACACCCGCTCCGGTGCGCGCATTCCGCGAGACCATCGCCGCCTGCGACGGGCTGCTGATCGTCACGCCGGAATACAACCACGGCATTCCGGGGGTCCTGAAGAACGCGCTCGACTGGGCATCGCGGCCGTACGGGGCCTGCGTCCTGATCGGCAAGCCGGCGCTGATCATTACGACCTCCCCCGGATTCGTCGGCGGCGCGCGGGCGCAGGCGCAGGCGAACGAGACGCTGCTGTCGTGCCAGGCGCGGATCGTGACGGGGCCGCAGGTGGTGATCGGCAACATCGCCGAGAAGATCCGCGACGGGCGGCTGGTCGACGAACCCACCTTGCGGTTTGCGGCCGCGGCGATCGATCGGCTGCTGGTGGCCTGTCGCGAGACGCACCGGCCCGACCCGGTGTGAGTCCGCCCCGGTCTGAGGCCGCCCCGGTCTGAGGCCGCCGTAGTCCGATCGGATCGCGGAACCGTGCGGATGCGTGCAAAACGGGTCGTTTTTTCATCACATCTTGCAAGGTGCCATGCTATAGGGGCGCCGATCCGATCACTTTTGGAGGGAGCGCCCGTGCGCGCGTTCGTACTGTCTCTGCTGGTCGCACCCCTGGCGCTGGCAACGGTGCCGGCGCTGGCGCAGAACGCGCCGTCGGCGAGCCAGATCATCGATTCTCTCAAGCCGCACGGCAATCTGACCGCCGGCGGGACTCGCGGCATCCGCCTGGTTGCACCGGGCCAATCCGCGGCGCAGCCGGTGGCGATGTCGCAGGTGCCGGCCCGGATGCCAGCGGGGATGTCGGGAGGGGCGCACATGGCCCACCGCGCCTCGGTAGCGACCGGCGGGTCGGCCGGCGCGCCGTCGGTGAACCTGACGGTCGATTTCGCCACCGGCTCGGCGGAGCTGACCCCGCAGGCGCGGCAGACCCTGGATCAGCTCGGCAAGGCGCTGAGCAGCCAGGACCTCGGGAAATACCGGTTCCGGATCGAAGGCCATACCGACACGGTGGGCTCGGCACAGGCCAACCTCAGCCTGTCGCAGCAACGGGCCCAGGCGGTGGCGGCGTATCTCGAAAGCACCTACGGCATCGCACCCTCCCGTCTGCAGCCGATCGGCATGGGGGAGCAGGGGCTGCTGGTCCCGACCCCGCCGCAAACGCCGGATGCGCGCAACCGGCGGGTCGAAGTGATCAATCTGGGAACCTGACGGCCCGCCGGATTCCGAACGCGTGCATAACCCGAACGACCCGGCCGACGCGCGCCTGATCCGGCGTGCGGGCGGGGCGGTGCGGCCTCGGGTGCCGCCCACCGACCCTGCGGACGATACGGTACGGATCAAGCGGCCGTTCGCGGCCGGTGCCGGGACCGCCGCGCCCCTGCTGCCTTGGATCGGAGGGGGCGCACTCGGGCTGCTGCTGGCGGCGGCGCTGGCGTGGATGCTGTGGCCGGAGCCGCGGCCGCCACATCCGGCGTCGTTCCGGCCGCCCGCCGCGGCCGTGTCGCCGGCCACGAAACCGCCTGCTGCGGTGGCGCCTGTCGCTGGATCATCCCCTGGCGTTACATCCCCCGGCGTTACATCCCCTGGGGGGAGATCCGTTGCCGAACCACCCGTCGCCGCATCTCCTGTGGCGGGCGGGCAGGCCGGCGGGGCGGCACCCCCAGCGGCGCCCCCGTTCGTGGTCGGCACCGCAACCCGGCGGCAGATCCTGGCCGCGACGCCGACCACCCTCGCGGTGTTCCGCTACGCGCACAACCCGAACATCGTGGTGCTGGATTTTCCCACCTTGCGCGAACAAGGGCTGATGCTCGACCGGGTCGCCGCGCTGGTCGAGAAAGCCGGGCTGCCGCGCAACCGGGTGGTGTCCTGGTCAGAACTGGAAGCGGTGATCCACGCCCGCGGCGACACCGTTGCCACCTACTATTACGGCCACGACTATTCCGCCGCCGCGCTGGCCCGCTTCTTCGCGTTGGCGCAACGGGACCATCGTCGGCTCAATCCGGAGGAGCAGCGGTTGCATGCGCTGCTCGACCAACTCGGCTGGCTACGGCCGGGAGTCGTGGCCGGAATGATCACCCTGCCGCGGGTCGGCGCCAACCGCTACGTCAGCATGGCGGCCGACGATGCCATCCTGACCCACGAACTGTCGCACGGGGAGTATTTCAGCAACCCGGCCTATGCCGCCTATGTGCAGCGATTCTGGGACCGGGAACTGACCGCGGCCCAGCGCGCGGGCGTGCGTCGATTCCTCGCCTCCGAGGAATACGACATCCACGTCCATGAGTTGGTGGTGAACGAGATGCAGGCCTACCTGATGTTCACCCGCAACCCCGAGTTCTTCCGCGCCAGCGACGTCGGGATCACGCCGGCCGAGCGGGTGCGGCTGGAAACCATCTTCCTGGATGGGATGCCGCGGGGCTGGCTGCGCGACCGGCTGGCGGCCCTGAACGCGGCGCACTGAGGCAGCGGTGCCAGGGGCGTGGCCGGCCTCGGCCTGGGGGCCATCCGAGCCGGGATTACCGGCGCGCCAGTACGGCCGCCGTCGCGAGCGCCGCCGCCGCGACAATCGAGGGGACCAGGAAGCTGCCCAGGCGGTCGGACAGGGCGCCGGCGAAGGTCGGGCCCAGGATCTGCCCCAGCCCGAACGCGCTCGTCATCAGCGCCAGCACCCGCCGCGCCTCCCCGCGCGCGAGTTCCCGGCCGCGCACCAGGCCGAGCGCGGTCAGCCCCATGAACGTCCCGCCCACCAGGACGGCGGCGAGGAACACGCCCGCCCTGCTCGGCCAGGTGACGCTGGCGAGCACGCCCAACGCCTCGGTCAGCGCCGCGAGGGCGAACGCCGCCGGGATGCCGGTCCGGCGCGCCAGCGCGGTCCACAGCGCGACCGAGGGCGCCGCCGCCAGACCGAAGACGACCCAGACCACCGGTTCCAGCGGGCGCAGCGCCGAGTCGCCGCGCACGATCGCGACGAGGAACGTCGCGGTGATGACGTAGCCGAAGCCGAACAGCCCGTAGGCCAAGGCCAGGCGGAGCAGGCGCCGGTCGCGGGGAGGCGGTTCGCCGGCGAGCGGCCGGGCGGCGGCGGCCGGGGGGCGGGCGTCCGCGGCCGGGACCAGCCATCCCGCCGCCAGGGCGCCCACCGCCGACAGCCCCCCGCTCGCCAGCCACAGCGCGGCCCACCCGTCTCCCGCCGCGCGGAGCAGCGAGACGAGGACTGCCGAGGCGGCGACGCCGGTGCCGACGCCGGCGAACAACAGGGCGGACAGGTCGGACCGCCCGGCCTCGGCCAGGCGCTCCAGCACGACGGCGGAGACGAGGATCAGCACCACCGCGCTCGCCGCACCGCCGGCAAACCGCAGCGCCAGGAAGGCCGGCAGCGCGCGCGTGAGGCCCATCGCCGCCGTCGTGATGGCACTGGCCCAGAGCCCGCCCAGCAGCCAGGCGCGCTGCCCGCCCGGCAGCCGCCCGCCCGCAGCGAGCAGCGCGCCCACCAGGTAGCCGGCGAAATTGGCCGAGGCGACCAGCCCGGCTGCGAAGGGCGACAGCCCAAGCGCCGCCATCATCGGCGGCAGGATCGGCGTATAGACGAACCGCCCTATGCCGATCCCCACCGCCAGCGCTACGAGCCCCCCGAGCGCCGCGCGAACCGGTCGCGCGGGACGATGGACGAGGGCGGTCGCATGGGCCATGGCGTTGCCTTCCGGTCGGTGGCGGCGGAGAATGTGCGCCGGCGATCATCCGGGGAAGCGATTGTTTGTGATCCCGGCGATCGCCTCGGCAGATGCCCCGATGCGGAGACCCGCCCATGGATGTCGCAGATCTGCGCCTGTTCGAAGCGGTCGCCCGCCTCGGCGTGATGGGCCGGGCGGCGGTCGAGCTGAACACCGTGCAGTCCAACGTCACCGCGCGCATCCGCGCGCTGGAGGACAGCCTGGGTTGCCGCCTGTTCGACCGCCATGCCGGCGGCGTGAGCCTGACCGACGCCGGCCGTCGGCTGCTGCCTTATGCGCAGCGCATCCCGCGCCTGCTCGCCGACGCGGCGCTGGCGGCGCGCGACGACGGCACGCCGCGCGGCCGGCTCGCGATCGGCGCACTGGAAACGACCACGGCGCTGCGGCTCGCGCCGCTGCTCGCCGACTTCGCCCGCGCCTGCCCGGAGGTCGACCTCGTGCTGCGCCCCGGCACCACCTGCGAGCTGGTGGCGGCGGTGCGGGAGGGCGCGGTGGACGGCGCCTTCGTCTGCGGCCCGGTGGTGGACCCCGAACTCGACGCGCGGCCGATGTTCCGCGAAGACCTGGCGATCTTCGCCGCCCCCGGCACGGCGTCCCTGCCGGGGCTGATCGCGGCCGGGGATTTGCGGATCGTGGTGCTGCGCGCCGGCTGCTCCTACCGCCTGCGGCTGGAGGCGGTGCTCGCCCGCCGCGGCGTGCCGGCGCCGCGGCTGATGGAATTCGGCACCCTGGAAGCGATTTTCGCCTGCGTGGCGGCGGGGCTTGGGATCACCCTGCTGCCGCGGGCACTGGTGGGCGGGGTGTGCGCGTCCGGACGGGTCGCAGTACTGGCGCTGCCGCCGGCGGAGGCGGCGGTCGAGACCGTGTTCCTGCGCCGGCGGGACGGATTCGCCTCCTCCGCGCTCGCCGCCTTCCTGGCCCAGGCCGGGCAGGCGTTCGGGCTGGCCGCGGCGGCCTAGGCGGGGCGGGCGGGTCACACCCAGACGGCCGTCAGGAGCAGCAACAGCGGCAGCACGACCGCCGAGGCGCAGGCCGCGTAGGTCAGGAATCCCGGCATCCGCACCCCGCGATGCGCGGCGATCGCCCGCACCATCAGATTGGGCGCGTTGCCGAGATAAGTGAGGCCGCCGAACAGGGTCGCCCCGCCCGAGATCGCCGCCAGCGCCCGCCCGCTGCCCCCGGCCAGCGCCGCCGGCCGCACCCCACCGAGACCCCAGGCCATCAGATAGCTCGGCGCATTGTCGAGCACGGCGGACAGCGCGCCGGTCAGCCAGAACAGGACCGCCGGCCGTGGCTGCCCGGCCGGGTCGGTGGCCAGTGCCAGGACCGGGGCGAACGGCCCGGCCGGTCCCGCGGCCAGCATGCGCAGCACCGGCGCCATGGTCAGGAACAGGGCGAGGAAGAACCAGGCGACCTCGGCCATCGGCGCCCAGGAGAAATCGTTCCCCTCGTGCACCGCGCCGGGGGTGGTCGCGGCGGACAGCGCCGTCACCGCAATGCACACTCCGATCGCGGCGAAGCGGGCGAGCGGGATGGTCGCGCCGGCCAGCCGCAGGGTACCGGCATCGAACATGCCCTCGGCGAAGACCGTGACCGCGACCAGCAGGATCAGGACCAGGTTGCCGGCGCCGCGCAGGCGAAAGCGCTCGCGCGGGGGCGCCGGCAGCGGCTCGGCGCGCGCCAACCGGCGATCCAGCAGCCAGAACCCACCGAGCACCAGGCCGGACATCAGCGCCACCGCCGGGCCGAGCCGCAGCAGCGGCCAGAAGAACGGCACCCCGCGCAGGAACCCGAGGTAGAGCGGCGGCCCCAGCGGCGACAGCGCCCCGCCGGCATTGGCCACCAGGACGATGAACACCAGCACGAGGTGCAGCTTGCGCTGGCGGTGCGCGTTGGCGCGCAGCAACGGGTGGATCAGCACCATCGCTGCCCCGATCGTGCCCATGATCCCGGCGGCGACGGTCCCGACCGCCATCAGGGCGGTGTTGCCACCCGGAGTACCGCGGAACCCGCCGCGCACGAGCACCCCGCCGCCGGCCGCATACAGGGCCAGCAGCAGGGTAACGAACGGCAGGTAGGACCCCAGGATGTCCTGCCAAGCCGCCGCCGCCGTCGCTGCCGGGCCGGCGATGGCCGCCTGCGGGAGCAGCAGCGCCAGGCTCCAGCCGAGCGTCACCCAGGTCTGCCGCCGGTGCCACCACCGCGGCAGGAGCATCGGCAGCAGCGCGAAGGAGAGCAGCAGGCCGAGGAACGGGAGCGCCCAGACGAGACCGGGGGCAGGGCCGGCGGCGAGCACCCCTGCCGCCGCTGGCACGTGCACCACCGATACCTGGCCTGACGAAACCGCTCCGGTGCTCGGTTGCATGACGGGGACCCTGCAAGTAACGTCCGCCGCGCGCAACGGGGACCCAGAACGCATGGACATGAGCGGTGAACGGCGCCTCCCGGCGCCGCGGCAGAAGGTGTGGGACGCGCTGAACGACCCGGCGGTGCTGAAGGCGGCGATCCCGGGCTGCGAGAAGCTGGAGGCGTCCTCCCCCACCGAAATGGCGGCCACCGCCGCGATCCGTATCGGCCCGATCGCCGCGCGGTTCAACGGCAAGGTGCAACTGTCGGACATCGACCCGCCGAACGGCTACCGCATCAGCGGGGAGGGCCAGGGCGGTGTCGCCGGCTTCGCCAAGGGCGGCGCGACCGTGCACCTGAAGGATGCCGACGACGGCGGAACCCTTCTCAGCTACGAGGTGCAGGCCCAGGTAGGCGGCAAGATCGCCCAACTCGGCGCCCGGCTGATCGATTCGACCGCCAAGCAGATGGCCGACGCCTTTTTCGACAATTTCGCCAAGGAGCTTGCCCCCGTCATGGTCCCGACCCCCGAAGCCGCCGCCCCGTCCCGGGTTTCCGCGCCGCCGCCGGCGCCGAGCGTGAACTGGCTCGCCATGGTGCCGCGCGAGCCGATGGGGCTGCCGCTGGCGTTGTGGATCGGCGGGCTGCTGTGGCTGGTGATCCTGTACCTGATCGTGGTGCCGCTGCTGTAATGGCGGGCGATTCGCTGCCGGCCTCGGTCGACGCAACCGCCCGGCTGCTGGCCGACCAGGGGTATATCGCCGACCGCGCGCTGGCGACCACCATCCACCTCGCCCTGGCGATGCGCCGGCCGCTGTTCCTGGAAGGCGAGCCCGGGACCGGCAAGACCGAGATCGCCAAGGTGCTGGCCGCGGGGCTGGGGCGCCGGCTGGTGCGGTTGCAGTGCTACGACGGGATGGACCTTGCCGCCGCCGCCTATGAATGGGACCACGCGCGGCAGTTGATGGCGATCCGGCTGGCCGAGGCGGCAGGGCAGACCGACCGCGACGCGCTGGCCCGCGACATCTACACGCGCGAATTCCTGGCCGCCCGGCCGCTGTTCTCGGCGATCGATCCCGACCTGCCGCCGGCGGTGCTGCTGATCGACGAGCTCGATCGGGCGGATGAGCCGTTCGAAGCGTTCCTGCTGGAACTGCTCGCGGACTTCCAGATCACCGTGCCCGAATACGGGACCGTGCGGGCGAAGGTGGCGCCGGTCGTGGTGCTGACGTCGAACCGGACGCGGGAGGTGCACGACGCGATCCGGCGGCGGTGCCTGTACCAATGGGTGGACTACCCCGACGCGACGCGGGAGCGGGCGATCCTGGCGGCCAAGGCCCCGGAGGTGCCGGGGGCGCTGGCGGCGCAGGTGGTGGCGTTCGTGCAGCGGCTGCGCGGGGAGGAGCTGTTCAAGCTGCCTGGCGTGGCGGAGACGATCGATTGGGCGAACGCCCTGCGGGCGCTGGATCAGACCGAGCTGACCCCTGGGGTGGTGGACGAGACCTTGGGGGCGCTGCTGAAATACCAGGACGATATCGCGAAGGTGCGGGGGGCGGAGGCGGCTCGGTTGCTGGGGGAGACGGGGGAGGGTTAGGGCCGCGCTGATTCGGGTTGTCCGTCGGCCCGGTTTGCGAGCTACCGGCGGCTGGGTGGCGGGCGCGCCGGGTGGCGGTCGCATCGGTTGGCTCTATCCCGGGAGGCGCCGTCCCGGCTGCGGCCCTCGGGGCCGAGAGCGGTTGCGCTGCCGTGGATCCGGCGGTCCCCGCGCCGTCCCGGGCAGTTTCCGGCGTTGGGTGGGCGATTACATTTCGTTATGGCAACGAAATGGACGTGCGAAACCCCGCGCCGAACCTAGCGTCCGAAAAGCGG
>JABBNW010000134.1 GCA_019352115.1 Pseudomonadota bacterium | reverse complement strand
TTCAAACAGCTCACCCAAACCCAGGAACCTGGCCATCGCGCCGCCCTCAAAGCTACCGGTTGGCCCGGCACGATACCCGAGCCACCATTTTGCACCAGAGCCGTCTTCGAAACCTGGGTCGAGCGCGTCCTCGTGCCGGATCTGCGGCCGGGCGATGTGGTCGTGATGGACAACTTGGCCAGCCACAAGGGGCCGCACGTGCGCGCCCTCATCGAGGCCGCAGGCGCCGAACTACGATATCTTCCGCCCTACAGCCCGGACTTCAACCCGATTGAGAACGCCTTCGCCAAACTCAAGGCGCTGCTGCGAAAGGAAAGCGCCCGCACCGTCGACGCTCTGTGGTGTGCCATCGGTCGCCTCATCGATCTCATCACCCCCGCCGAATGCGCCAACATGTTCGCCGCCGCCGGATACGATCCAGAGTGATCGGATTCCGCTCTAACGAACGGCCGAAATACTCCCCAACGGGGTCACGCAGAAAGCCTGCGTCGGACAGGTCGAGCTGGCCGGTCTGCGGAATCCAGAAGCGTTGCCAGTCGTAGCGGACGTTCTGGCTTTTGCCGGCAACTGGGGTTGAAGGGTCGGGCGGGCGCACGGAGCGGGTTTCCTGGTTCAATTTTGGGCTGGGCACCGTATCGCGCAAATGCTCGCCGCCGCGCACGGCGGGCCAATTGTCGGCACCGCCCGCTTACGGCCACGCCATGTCTTGGGCCTTGGAGTCGCGGATGGACGCTACCGAATTCGCCCCGTCTCCGCCATCTTCGGCGACGTCATGGCCAACGGCGGAGCCGGCTGGCGGCCGCTGCTGCAGTGTGCCGAACACCCGCCGCGCGTTCCGCATGGCCTCATCTGCGAAGGCCTACACGTCCTCGCTCCGATCGCGGATTGCCAGTTGAAACTGCCACCCCTCGAAACTCATCAGCATGCGCCCAAATTCGTCCCACGCTACCTCGCGACCGTCGATGACGAGCAGAGGCGTCCGGCCGTCTCCGGACTCGTCCCAGTCGATCCGGCCACAGACCGTCTGATCCGCGATGCAGGCGCCGTCCTCGCTCCTATCGAGATATCGGACGGACAGGCTGCGGCGCATCCGCTCGATCAGTCTGCCGAGCAGCGGCAACGGATCATCGTCCGGTTTTCCCAGGATCTCGAACTGGTAGCCACCGGGCACACCGGCCTTGAGCTCGAAAGCCTTGAGCGCCATCACATCCCCGAGCAGCCTGATCCCGAAATGGAATTCGTGCTGGTCCCCGGCGCAGTCCATCATCACCACCGGCTCGAGCCGCACGTTCTCGAACTGCTCCAGCCCCAACGCACTGGCCACCGCGGCGTTGAAGCAGCTTGTGCAAAGCTCGCGGTAGCCGCGCTCGATCGAGCCATAGCTCACGACATCGTAGGTGGGGACGGCCGTGCCGCACGCCTCGCAGACGGCGGTGTTGCTCGGCTCACCTTCGTCGCTCATGGATCCTCCAACCGCCGCCGGAGCGCGGCGAGGAGGCGCGTGCCTGCGTCCAAGGCCGTCGCAGCCGCGTCCACTGAAACATCCGCGCCATGTGCCGCCGCGTCCAGTGCGCGCAGCGTCTCGCCAAAGTCCGCGGCGGCTGGCGGCAAGCCACCGGCCGTCGCGAGGCGCTGCAGCGTCGGCCCCAGCCCCAGGGCCGGCGGGCCGTCGGATACGCCCTGCTGCTGCGCCAACTGGCGCAGGGTGCGCTCTATGTCGATCCGTAGCTTGACCAGCGCCATGAGTGGGTACTCGCGGGCGAGGTCGGCCTGGGTCGGCAAGTCGGCCTCGAACTGCTTGGGTAGTTGCGGCGAGACGCGATAGGCCGCGACGCCAAGGGGTTTGGCGCTATCGCGGAGCGCGTATTCGACGATGACCTCGTTCCGGCCTTTGCACAGGATCAGCCCGATCGTCGGGGCATCGTCGGGATGGCGCAGCAGGTCGTCGACGGCCGACAGGTAAAAATTCATCTTGCCCGCATACTCGGGCTTGAAGTCGTCGACCTTGAGATCGATGGCGACGAAGCAGCGTAGGCGCAGGTGATAGAACAGCAGATCGAGGTAAAAATCCTGGTCGCCGATCTCGAGGTGATACTGGCTGCCGACAAAGGCGAAGCCCTTGCCGAGTTCGAGGAGGAGTTGCCGCAGATTGTCGAGCAGCCCGCGCTCGAGTTCCCGCTCGGAGATGTCCGCCGCGGCCGCCAGGAACTCAAAATCGTACGGGTCCTTCAGCAGCTCGCGGGCCAGGTCCGATTGCGGGCTCGGCAGGGTTTGGGCAAAGTTGGTCGGCGCCTTGCCGGCGCGATCGATGAGCCGTCCCTCGATCTGATGCGCCAGGACGGCCCGGCTCCAGCCATGCTCGACCACCTGGCTGGCGTACCAGGCGCGCTCGTCGGGCGCCTTGAGGGCCTCGAGCAGGCGGATGTTATGGCCCCAGGGAAGTTGTGCAACAAGCTGTTGCACGATTGCCCGGTCCGGCCAGGCCTCGGCGAAAGCCCGCATGTATTTCAGGTTGCGCGGGGAGAGGCCGGCCATGTCGGGAAAATCTCGCCGTAAGTCGCGAGCCAGACGGTCAACGACAGCGGTCCCCCAACCCTCCGCCGACTGCCGGAGCAAAATGTCGCGGCCGATTTCCCAATAGAGCAGGATCAGCTCCCGGTTGACGCTGACCGCGGTGCGCAGGCGGGCATCGCGGATCCGCGCTTTCAACGTGGCCAGCAAGTCGGGATAGGTTTGCGGCGTCGGCAAGGGCTCGGTCATGGACTGACGCTAGCAGTCCGGCGCCGCTTCGGCACGGCTTGGCGAGGGGCTTACGCCGGCGCTGTGCGTGCCATCGGCGATTGAACGCAAGGCAAATTGGGATGCGCGGACGACGGCATCGAGATGCGCCATCGCCTCTTCGAGCGCGGTGTAATTGAAGACCCTGCGCTCGATCGGGGTCAGCGGCGGCAGGGGCGGCGGCGCTTCTTCCGGCACATCCTCGTCGATCTCAAGGCGCGGCCGGCCGCGGGCGCGGTTTGGGTCAGGGCGGGAGGGTGGGCGCACGGCGTCACGCAGGGGGGCCAGGCCCCGCAGCACAAACAGCCGCCGCTTCGCGCGATGCGCGACCTCGATCGCGATCTCGGCCTTGGCCAGTTCATCGAGAATCCGGATCGCGTTCTTGACCGCGATCCCGAGAATGCGGGCGAGTGTGGTCGCGGAGAGCACCGGCGCCGCCGCCAGCAGATCGACGGCGGACGTGATGTGGGAATCCTTGCGGCGGCCGGCGATGGCGTGCCGGGCTTCGAACCAGGCGCGTTCCATCGTGTAGAGCAGATCGAGGCCATCGGCCGCCTCGCGCTCGATGGCCCGCAGGAAGGCCGGCAGCCATTGGTCCAGGTCCCAATTCTGCTCGGACCCAAGCGCCGCCGCACCGGTCAGCGGCACGGGCAGGCGGAACAGGCGGCGCTTGCGCCAGAAGCGGATCATCGCCGAGCGCATGGCCGGGCGGGTTTCGCCCGTCTCGATCCATTCCCGGAGGCCCTTTGCCGCGGCGATCAAGGGCGGCAGCGACGCCGGCTGCATCGCCAGCATCGCCTCGGCGCGCTGCACTTCGCCTTCCTGATCGAAATCCGGCTCGACGATCCACTGATGCAGGATCAGCGCGGCTTTTGCTTTGTCGAGGATCTCGCCGCGGTCGATGATACGCAGATACGGATCCATGCGCAGCCGCAGGCCTTCGATCGCCGCGGCGAGGTGCCAGGGGTCGATCAGCTGGCCGTCGACCGCGGCCTGCCGGCGGACGGACTCGAGACGGGTGCGGTAGAGGAAGGCCTGGGCCAGGGGATGGCTGGCCAGCGCCTGGTCGAGCCGGGCGATGGCGGCCGCGGCGCCGGCGAGCGCGCCCGCGAGCACCATGGGGTCGGCCGGCTCGGTGCGGGTCAAGCCGTCGAGCGGCGTCCGGTCGGATCCGTCCGCCGCCATCAGGGGTGGCGCCGGGTGGCGGTCGGGCGACCGGAAGGAAGATGACGACACGCCGTGGCCACGCAAGGGACTCCGTTATATCAACGTGATAGACGTAGAGTGACAGATAATGCGCTGATCCGTCAAATAACCATTTTATTCCTTTGGGGCCCCCTGCCCCGCCGGTTTGATGCGCGTTACCTCCGATAAGGGCTCTTGTCGAAGCTAGCTTGCCAAACCCCCCGCCGCCGTGCGAAACGCGTTCCGGGCTGTCGCGGGTCCGAGATCGCGAGAATCCGCCGCCCCAGGCCGACCTAGAGCCGGCTTTGCGCCGTAGATCGCGCCAAATTCGCCCCTAGACCGCGATACAGAATCCCCTGGATCACCAGACGGCCGCGCGACGACGGCATCCGATGCCCGTCTGATCCGGCAGCCGCTGCGCCCAAGGGTGGCCCCACACGGCCCTGGCCACCTCTGCAAACGACCGTTTACGGACATCTTATTGATCTGTAAAAACGGGCCGCAGAACAAGGGTGCCCGCCGCCATGCCGCCCAAAGCCCCGAAAACCACCCCCGCGGGCCGTCTGATCGGCTATGCGCGGGTCTCCACCGAGGACCAGGGCACCGACCCGCAGCGCGATGAACTGCGCGCGGCAGGCTGCGGCACCGTGCTCGAAGAGCGTGCCTCCGGCGCCGACCGCAACCGGCCGGTGCTGGCGCGCCTGCTGCGCGACATCGGCGCCGGCGAAACCCTGGTCGTGGTCCGCCTCGACCGCCTCGCCCGTTCGGTCAGCCATCTGCTGGCCGTCATCGAGCAACTGGAAGCCAACGCCGCGCATTTCCGCAGCCTGCGTGACCCGATCGACACCACCACCCCGCAGGGCATGTTCTCGCTGCAAGTGCTGGGCGCCGTCGCCCAGCTTGAGCGGGCACTGATCGCCGAACGCACGAAAGCCGGTCTGCTCGCCGCCCGCAAGCGCGGCCGCGTGGGCGGCAATCCTGGCCTGCGGAGCGGCGATCCCGACGCCATCCGCAAGGTTCGCGCCCGTCGTGATGCCGCACATCTCGACGGTATCCTGGCGCAATTGGACGCGTGGCTGCCGACCGTGCGGCGGATGCGCCCGGACCAACCCTGGGGCGACGTCGTGCGCGTCCTGAACCAGAATCCGGCGGCCGCCTGGACAGTCGAGCGGCTGCGCCGCACGGTGCGGCGGCTGGCCGACGAAGGCATCCTCGAGGCCGGCCTGCTGGACCGTGCCAGGCCACAGCGGGGCGACGACCGGCTGGTTCGTTTGGTCGCCGGCATCAAGGCGGCCGCGCCCGATCGTACGCTGCAGCAGATCGCCGCCCAACTTGAAGCCATGCGCGAACGAACGCCCCGCGGCGGCACGCGATGGCACGCATCGTCGGTCAAGCATTTGCTGACCCGGGCGGAGCCTCTCGGTGTGGCTGGAACCGCGTCGGCAAAGGTCGGGCCAGGCGTCCGGCCTTGAGTCGGCGTGATCCCCCGCGACAAATCACCCAGCACGCTCCACCGCGGCAATCACCGTCCGAACAGCGTCACCCGCCGGAGGCTCCCAGGTTGCGGACCGCGAGCCCAGCCATCTTCGGATGCCGGCTGGCAGCCATGCCACAAACGAAGACATGTCCATGCGGACTTTGTCACCGTCCGGCCGCCAATGATGGCGTTGCCCTCGGCCCTCGAGACTGCGCAGCGCAGCAGCCGCAATGGCAAGCACACCGTAGCCGGCATAAGCCGAGAGCGCGGCCGGCGTGATCGGCTCGCGGGCCGGGGCAAACGGTTCTCCCGGCCGCCACTCGGGCACGATGATCCGCGGCTCACAACGCACTCCGGTCGCGAAAACCAGGCAGAGTGTCAGGTCGAGAACGGCCGTCACGAGCCCCTCGGCAGACCGCACGAACCCCCATGCACGCCTTGGCCGGGAGCCGGCGAGCGCGGCTTGCAAATCCGTCTGCAAAGTCCCGACCAGCCGCGTGAGCAACGGGCTGGCGCAGGCTCCAAAAGCGCCAGCGCGGCCGTCGTCCCACCACCCGCGCTTGGGGCGTCTGGCCGGATCGACCGGCCTTGTGCAGCTATTGCAGACCAGCCTCAGCAGCCCGTCCGCGCATTCAAAATGACACCGGTCGTCGAAGGAGCAGCGGCGACACGTGTCCTCGAGCTGGACCTTGTGCTCCGGACACACCACGCAGCAGCCAAGCCGCCAGATCGCACGCTCATAAACCTCTCCGCGCTGCGCAAGGTCGGTGCGGATGCACTCCGGACACCAGGCCACGATCGTCCGTTGCCAACACGCGCTGCTGCCAACTCCGCCGGCGGCGCGCAAATGGCTGATCGTCGCCGGGGCAACCCGGGCCGCCGCTGCCAGCGCGGCCTCCAACTCGGGATCGGCCTGATAATCGAGTCTCGATGCAGCGCCGACCGTGGACCGTCGCCAGTCCAGTACGTGCGTCAGCAGGTCGTCGGCCCTGATGTCGTAGCGCGCGGCAATCCGCCGCACCCAGGACGACAGGGCTTCACCGGCATATGGCCGCGGCGCCAGGGGGAGTGACCGCAGCGTCACGCGGGCTCGCGCCTCGCGTGGTCGCGCGGCTGCGGATGGGGATTCCGGCTCCGCGTGGCGACGCCGCGCCAGATCTCGGTATCTTCGAAGCTGCTCAAATCGATATACTCTCGCCCAGTTCGGATCGCCGCCACCGCCGCCCGTTCGAACGCCTTGCAGAGCCCGAGCGTAATGCCGCCGGTCCGATCCAAGAGCAGGCGACGAAGTTTCGGTGAGTCCACCGGCGACGGCGCGCGCAACGGCAAACTCCAGGTGAGCCGCACTATAAAGTCGCGCAGATCCTCGCCCAGCGACCACGGCGGCAGCTCCACGTCGGTGAACCGGCTGCGCAGCTGGCCGTCGGACAACAGGGCATGGCGCGCCTCCGGCACGCCGACACCGACGAACGCGAGCCGCAACTCGTTGGACAGAAAGCGCAGCAGCTGCAGAAAAACCCGCTGCTGACGTGGCGTGCCAGCCAGCAACGAGTTGAGCTCGTCGATGACGACCACCCGCGTCCGCAGCTCCCGCAACAGCCGAACCGCTGGTTCCTGCACCGGGAAGCCACGGGCGAAATGACCGGCCGATGGTGCGTTCAGCGCGGTCAGCAGTTGATCGAAAAACCGTGCCTCGGTCGGCTGATGCGGCATCAGCATCACCACCACCGGCCGGCGCTGCAGGCCGGCTCGCTCATCGAAGGGGACCGCCGTTTGACGCTCGAACTTTCGCACCAGCATCGTCTTGCCCATGCCGCTCTCGCCCACAAGCAGGATGTTCTCCATCCGCTCGCGCGGCGGCTGTTCGAACGCCTCATGAAGGTAGCTCAGGACCCGATCGGCCGCGCCATGCTGCACCCATCGTTCGGCGCGGATGTGCGCGATGCGCGCCTCCGCATCAAGCGCCGCTACCGGCCGCAGATCCTGCGGGAGGTGCCCGAACTCGGCCACCGCCGTCACCAGAACTCGACGCCACTGGTCTGGCCATCCCGGGGCATCGGCACCTTCGCCTCGGCATCCTGGATGCCCGCGCCCTGCCCTTCCCCGCCCGGCTTCGGCATCGCCGTGGCGCGATCGGCACCGTCGATCCGCGCGACCGCCCGGCGCGCCGCCTTGCTGCGAGACCGCGCCTCCATCAGCACCCGACGCTGCTCCGAGACGGCCGCGAAAATCGTGTGTTCGTCGACACTCCGGCGCCCTTCCGCGCGGAGCCGCTGGGTCGCCTCGCGATGCTCCCAAAGCGTGATCGGCAGGCGCCCAAGATCGGCATAGGGCACCCGGACGTGCGCGCCAGCCGGCAACTCGACGAACACGGCGCTGAGGTTCCGCGGATCGTATTTCACCCGCAGCTTGCCAACGCCATGATCCACCAGATGGGCCAGCGCGCCGTCCTGATAGCGGATGTTGAAAAGTCGGACGCCATCGCGGCGGACAATCCGTTCCTCATACGGCAGGAAGTCCTGCAGCAGTGCGGCCGCCTCGACGGCATCACGTCGGGTCGCAGTTGACGCACCATCCGTCCAGGCCGAGCCCGGCGTGCGGCCAAGAGCGGCATGGATTTCGTTGTGGTAGGGACCCAGGACCTCCAAAGTCAGGATGCGCTCGAACTCCCGGAACGTAAGCACCGCCTGCGCCTCGGCGTCATAGGCACCGCGCGCTGCAACGCTGGAGAACGTTGATCCTGGTAGCGCCTGAACGCGGCCCATCAGCGTTCCCATCAGCCGCTCGATATGGCCCCCGAAACGCGGTGTCGCTGGGGGACGATACGCGATCCGGATACCGTGCTGCTGGCACCCGCGCTCGAATGCGCGCGAGTGAAATTCACGGCCATTGTCGACATGGATGGTTTCCGGCAGGCCGTGCGCCGGCCAGGCCAGCCCAATGGCACGATCCGCGAGCCACTCTGTCTTTGGCAGTACCGCCTGGGCGACCGCGAGGGCCGCCGATGTGGCGCTCGGGGCGTCGAGCGACAAATACAGACCGAGCACGATGCGCGTATGCACATCCAGAACGAGGGTCAACCAGGGCCGGCCGATGCAGGCCCGTGTCACATCGTCGACCAACATGATGTCGACCTTCGTGTGGTCGATCTGGACCACATGCAGCGGCCGCTCGGTCCGCAAGCCGCTCTTGACCTGACGAAAGCGATTCCCGGCGGCCACCGTTCCCTCCCGAGCCTTCACGCGCTCGCGCAGGCTGCGCGCCGTGACCCGGGCCCTGAGCGCCTTCATCGAGGGCGATTTCAGCCCGGCAGCGCTGCAATTGCGGCGGATCTCGATCAACACCCGCTTCAGGGTCGGCCGCTCTGGTTTGAGGTAGACGTCCTCGATTGCCCGGTCGACCCGCGCCTCGATACCGGGATCAAGGCGCCGCCCACCCTTCCGAGGTCCGGGCGTGGCCGCCACCAACGCGGCCGTCACCGGCCGCTGACGGAACGCCCGGACCAGGGCGTAGACACGCGCCGCACTGAGCCCCAGGTCGCGCACCGCGGCAGCCACCGCCGCCTTACCGAGGCGCTCTGCCCCACAGAGTGGCCTTATCACGGTCTCACGGCGAACGGCCTCCGCCCAGGCTGCTTCCGAAACGCCAAGCGGGGATCGCCCTGCGGCCACGGCACGGCTGCCACAATTCACGTTTTCCGACATTTTCAGTCGCCAACCCGGACACTTTTGTCGCCGACCAGGATACATTCTTGCCAACCGAGTCGCAGCCAAGTGTATGAAAAGGTTCATAATGGCTGATCAGAATTTAGGGCGCGCGACACGGGCGATCGGAGGACGGCATGGACGCGGCGGAGCCACCAGCAAACGACCCGGCCAGCGGCGCCCTCACGGTGCTCCCCCCGGCCCTGCCCCTCCCGGCCGCCCCGATCGGCGGCGGCGCCGGCGCGATCCGCGCCTGGTTCGACGCCGCGGCCGACGCGCTCGCCCCCGTGCTGGACGGCACGCTCGCCGCCGAGCGCGCCGCCGCCGCCGCCTTCCAGCGCATGGCCAAGGCGGCAAACACCCGCACCGCCTACCGCGCCGCCGTGCGCGCCTGGTGCGCCTGGTGCGACCGCCGCGGCGTCCCTGCCCTGCCCGCCGCCGGTCCGGACGTCGCCGCCTTCCTCGCCGCCGAGCGCGGGCGCGGCCTCGCCCCCAACACGATCGACCTGCGCCGCGCCGCGATCCGCTATCTGCACCGCGCCGCCGGCTGCCCGGTCCCGACCGACGATGCCTGCGTCTCGGAGACCGTCGCCGGCATCCGCCGCGACGCCGCCCGCCGCGGCGAGCTGCCCGCCAAGAAGGTGGCGGCGACCGCCGCCATCCTGCGCCAGATCCTGGCCCCCATCCCCGGCGACCTGCGCGGCCTGCGCGATCGCGCCTTGCTGCTCGTTGGCTTCGCCGGCGCGCTGCGCCGCTCCGAACTCGCCGTGATCCGCGCCGAACACCTCGAAAAGACCGCGCGCGGCCTGCGCCTCACCCTGCCGCACACCAAAGGCTCGCAGACCGACGCCGTGATCGTCCCCCTGCCCTACGGCCAGACCGAGCTCTGCCCGGTGCGCGCCCTCGCCGCCTGGCAGCAGGCGGCCGGCATCACCCAGGGCCCGGTCTTCCGACGCATCTGGCTGCCCAAAAAGACGCGGCCGGGAGCGCCCCCTCCCCTGCCCCGCATCGGCGCCCTGGCGATCACGCCCTGGGCGATCGCCGCAATCGTCAAGGCCCGCGCGGCCGCGGCCGGGTTCGGCGCCCGTGACTTCGGCGGCCACAGCCTCAAGCGCGGCGCGCTGACCACCGGCATGGAGCGCGGCATCCATCCGGCCAAGCTGAAGCGGCTCGGCCGCCACAAGAGCTTCGACGTGCTCGGCGAATACCTCGAGTTCGGCGACCTGTTCGAAGGCCATCCGCTCAGCGGCGTGCTGTAGGCCCGCGACGGCTACGAGTCCTGCGCTTTGTCGCGCCGCTGAAGGGCCGCCTCGGCCGCGGCCGCCATCCGCGGCAGGTCGCCGGTCGCGATCTCGCAGATCCGCGCCGGACCGACCTGGTCGTAAGCATGACGCAGGACGGTCCCGAACGCCCTGACCGCCGGCCACGGCAAGCCCGGCGCCAACTCGTCGGCCTGCGCGCCCAGCCTGGTCGCCGCCTCGCTCAGGCGCTCGAGGCAGCGTTCCACCGCATCACGCGTGCGGCTGTCGGCCGCAAACGCCGCACGATCCATGCCCTGAAGGTCGCTCAGGATCCGCCGGATATTGTCCAGGATATCCAGAAAGCGCGTGGCCGGCCGGCTAGAAGGCACGCACACCTTCCTGTTCGATCACCTGCCGCAGACGCGGGCGCGCGGCCATCTCCTCGACGAGGTCGACGTCGCACCCCAACAACGTGCTCAGGCGATCGCGCAGCGCGTCCAGTCGCCCAAAATGATCGAACCCGCCAGCGGAAAATCCGACCCCCGGACGCACCGCCAAATCCACGTCCGAGCCGCCCGTGGCGTCGCCACGCACCAGCGATCCGAACAGTGTCAGCGTCGCGACGCCGCGCGCCCGCAACTCCGCCTCATGCGCGCGCAGCACCTCCAACACCTCGGAACGGGATCGCGGACGACCGACCATGGCGCCAGTGTCCGCGATAGGCTCCGCCAGCGCGAGCGCCGCGTCAGCCGCCAAGCCGGTCAAGACCCGGCGTGTTGGCGGGAGTCAAACGAGCGTCAAATCCTCCGGGTATTGGCCGCCACGCTCAAGGAACAGCCACCAGGTCGCCCGCCCGCGGGCCGACACCCGCAAGCGCTCGGGCGCGCCGTCCGCCAGCTCCAGAAGCCCGAGCCGCACCAGCGGCACAAGGGTCTTTTCCGCAAGGGGGTTCTTCTCAGAATGCCCGCTCGGCAAGACCAGCTGCCAGCCCGCCGTGCCCCGCTCGGTGGTCGCGGGCACAAGATGCCCTGCCCCGCCTGTCCGCTCGCCTTTGCCGAGAATGAACAGGCAGATGGTCCAGAATGCGGCGCGCGGCCGCGGCGGAATCAAGGCCCAGTCGATGGGCTCGCCCGGCTGCATGTCGTCCGCCGCCGGCATGGACTGTTCGCCCTGAGCATCCACAAAACCCTGGCGGTAGGCCCGCTCCAGCGCGCGCGCGACGGCCCCGGCAGTGTCCACCGCGAAGCCGTACTTCCTGTCGTGACGGTCCTTGGCCACGATCTCGCGGGCCGCCTCGCGGAAGCGCACCTTGCGGATCGGGTCAGCGTCAGGCCTGCGAACACCGTTGCGCGACACGGATTTTCCACCGGGAGCAGAGCAGAAGCACACTAAGCGACCGCCCCTCCGCCAGGGCAAGCCGGCCGAGAGAGTGAGCGCAGGGCCATCGCGCCATACTTGGCTGGGAGCGCACCGGGCACGAACCCTCCGCAGCGGGATTGCGTGGCCGGTCGGCCATGACGCGGCGGCGGATCCGCGCCTGGGATTGCGAGAGCAAGTCGGATAATTTCCCTCGGCGCGATAAGCGCGGTTATCGCGCCGAAGGGGCCACATTGAGGGAATTCGGGGCT
>JABBNW010000133.1 GCA_019352115.1 Pseudomonadota bacterium | reverse complement strand
CCCCCCCCCCCCCCCCCCCCCCCCCCCCCCCCCCCCCCCCCCCCCCCCACCCCCCACACGCGAGGAACCAACGGATGGGTTCCAAGGGCACTGCCCTTGGCGGGGGTCCAGGGGGCAGCGCCCCCTGGCCTTGCTTGCCTGCCCACAGCCCCCCCGGAGCCAAGCATGAGCCGTCTGGTTATCGTATCGAACCGGGTGCCGGTGCCGACCGAGCGTGGGCCGCGCGCGGGGGGGTTGGCGGTGGCGATGGCGGATGCGTTGGAGCCTGGCTCGCTTTGGTTCGGCTGGAGCGGGAAGCGGACCGCCCGGGCGGCGACGGTGCCGGCGGTTCTGGCGGAGGCGGACGGGATTTCCTATGCCACCATCGATCTGTCCGACTACGAATATCGTTTGTTCTATTCCGGGTTCAGCAACGGCGTGTTGTGGCCCTTGCTGCATTTCCGGCTTGGCCTCGTGCATTATCGTTCCGAGGAGTACCAGTGCTACCGGGCGATCAACCGGCGTTTTGCCGAGGCGTTGGCGCCGTTGCTCGGTCCGGACGATGTGATCTGGGTACACGACTACCATCTGATCCCGTTGGGCGAGGAATTGCGGGCGCGCGGGGTCACCAACCGGATCGGGTTCTTCCTGCACACGCCGTTCGTGCCGCCGGAGGTATTCCGTGCCTTGCCGCGCGCCGAGCAGATCCTGGCCAGCCTGTGCGCCTATGACGTGGTGGGATTCCATACCGAGGAATTCCGTCGCGGATTCCTGCGCTGCGTGCACGACATCCTGGGCCTGGCGCCGGATGCCGATCACGGGGTGACGATGGGCGGACGGCGCGCGCAGGCGATTGTTGATCCGATCGGGATCGATGCGGAGGGGTTTGCCGCGGCGGCCGAACGGGCCTGGCGCGGCAACGAGGTACGGCGGATGCGCGCGAGCATGGCCGGGCGCGCGCTGGCGATCGGGGTGGACCGGCTCGACTACTCCAAGGGTCTCGTGCAGCGGCTGGACGGGTTCGGCCGGCTGCTGGCGCAGCATCCCGAGCATCGCCAGCGGGTGAGTTTCCTGCAGGTTGCGGCGCGGTCGCGGGAGGACGTCAACGAGTACCAGGAGCTGCGCATCGCGCTCGACCGGATTGTCGGCGACACGATCGGGCAATATTCCGAATTCGATTGGGTTCCGGTTCGTTACATGACAAGGCCGCTGCGGCGCGGCACCCTGGCCGGGTTCTACCGGGTGGCGCGGATGGGGGTGGTGACGCCGTTGCGCGACGGGATGAACCTGGTGGCGAAGGAGTATGTCGCCGCGCAGGACAGTCGCGATCCGGGCGTGCTGATCCTGTCGCGTTTTGCCGGCGCGGCGGAGGAGCTGACGGAGGCGCTGATCGTCAATCCGTTCGACCCCGACGAGATCGCCGATGCGATGCACACGGCGCTGACGATGCGGCTGGAGGAGCGTCAGGCGCGCCATCGCGCGTTGCGCGAGAAGGTCTGGGCGTCGACCGCGCGGCGGTTTTCCGAGCAGTTCCTGGCCGCGCTGGCCGGACGTGACGGCTGAACGCGGCGGTCGCGCAGGGGGAAGCGTCGGAGGGTGCCCATCCGATCATTCACCCTGCCGCCCCTTGCCATCCGCGCCCCGGGCGACAACGCTAGTGTCCCGACTCGCAAATATCGTCATCATGCGTCGGGACACTAGCTCTTTGTTTTCAGTGGCCTGCTGGTCCCTGAAATGGAAGGCATTTCAGGGGCAGGACCTAGGGGGGGCCTCGGCGCGGGGTTCGCCCCGGGCCTTGCGGCAGGCGGAGCCGGGAGGACGAGGATGGAGTATGTCTGCGACGCGCCGGGCGACCTCACCTGGTTCCGTATCGTCACGGAAGGCGAGGCGGCGGCGGAATCGCGCGAACTCCGCCACGCGGTGGAGAAATACTTCCGGCGCGAATGGGAGAAGGCCGAAGCCTCCTACCGCCCGCCCACCACCGTCTTCATCGAGCAGGCGATCGGCCTCGCCGACCACATCCGCCGCAGCATGCCGCTGTTCCTGACCTTGCGCGACATGGACGGCAAGGGCCTCGCCACCGCCATGCTGCCGTCGGGCGGCCAGTCTGATCGCGGCTTCAGCCCGATCATCGTCGGCCCCGCCAACGCCGATCCCTACGCCGACCACGCCGAGGCGATCCGCGCGCTCGCCGCGCATTTCGCCATCGCCCTCGATCGCGCCCGCTGCTACCCCTATCGCCGCTGATCCCCGGGAAGGAGAAACGCCCATGCCCATGACCCTCGACCAGTTCACCGCCGACGCGCACCGCCTGCTCAAGGCCGAGCCCGGCCCCGCGGGGCGGGAGAAGGTCTGCGCCCTGGTGCAGAAGGCGCTGAGCGATCCCGCCTTCGTCGCCGCCACCTTGGATGCCGACGGGCCGGAGCGGCATGTGCTGTACGAAGACCCCGAACTCGGCTTCACCGTGCTCGCGCACGCCTACAAGGGCGCCAAGAACTCCAAGCCGCACGACCACGGTCCGTCCTGGGCCATTTACGGCCAGGCCGCCGGCGAGACGATCATGACCGACTGGGAGTGCCTCGCCCGCCCGACCGAGACCGCGCCCGGCAAGGCGGCGCGCAAGCGCGACTACGCGCTGACCCCGGGCATGGCGTATCTGTACAACGAAGGCGACCTGCACTCGCCGCGCCGCGACGCCGCGACCGTGCTGCTGCGGATCGAGGGGATCAACATGGACAAGGTCAAGCGCCGCCCGTACGAGGCGGTGGAACCGGCCACGGCGTGAACCCGCCGCCTGGCCGGCCGGCGCGCCGATGAACGTGCTCGGCGTCGTCGGCTGGTCGGGCAGCGGCAAGACCACGCTGATCGAGCGCGTGCTGCCACTGCTGCGCGCCGCCGGGTGGCGCGTGTCCACCGTCAAGCACGCGCACCACGGCTTCGACATGGACCGGCCGGGCAAGGACAGCTACCGCCACCGCGCGGCGGGCGCGCAGGAAACCCTGGTCGTCTCCGGCACCCGCTGGGCGCTGCTGCACGAGGAAGCCGGGCCGACCCCTGCCCTGCCGGCGCTGCTGGCGCGGCTGGAGCCGGTCGACCTCGTGCTGGTCGAGGGCTTCAAGACCCATCCGTTCCCCAAGCTGGAAGTCTTCCGCCCCAGCCTCGGCAAGCCGCCGATCTGGCCCGGGGAGCAGGATGTGGTGGCGCTCGCCGTCGATGCCCCGCCGCCGGAGGCGCCCGGCCGGCCGCCGCTGCTGGCGCTCGATGACCCCGCGGCGGTGGCGGGGTGGATGCGCGCCCGGATCGGCGCTTGAGCCGCGCGCCGGGAGGCGGCAAACTGCCGGCGGCGAACCGTTGCGCGCGCAGGCGCCGATCCGCTGCGCGTTTGCGTGTGTCCTGCGCCTGTGCATGCCTGCCTGCGCGCCCACGGCCCGGCCTCCGGGTTCGGGTCCGCCGATCCCTTGTCCGCCCTGCGTCTTCCGGAGCCTTCTGATGCGGCGTCCCGCCCTGCTCGGCCTGCTGTGCCTCGTCCTGTCGGGCTGCGGCCTGCAGAACCACCTGCCCTTCGTCGCCGGCCCCGACCCGTATCAGCCGGCCGGCGACAGCGAAACCATGCAGCGGGTGGAGGGGCGCGTGCCCACGGTCGCCGCGTTGCACCAGGCCCCCGGCGACGTGTGGCCCGGCCCGGTGCAGGCCGAGCCCACCCTGGAAAGCCTGGAGCAGCAGCAGTTGCAGCTCCCCAATCAGGCGACGCCGCCCGCCTTGCCGGGCGCGATAGGGTCGTCCACCCCGCCGCCGGACCTGCAACCGCTCCCCGTCATCCCTCCGATACCCCAGGTCGCCGGGGCGCCGGCCGCGCCGCCTCCCGCCCCGAGCGCAGCCTTCCCGGTGCGCGGCGGCATGGCGACGCCGACCGGCGGCACCTCCGCCTACAGGACCGTGACCCTGCCGGGCGGCGGCACCGGCATCGTCGTGCCGAACGGCAACGGGACCAGCACCATCATCCGCTCGGACGGGAGTGTGGAAACGGTCGCCACACCCAAATAAGGGCGTATGAGCGACGCCCTGCCCCTGACTGTCCTGTATTTCGCCTGGCTGCGCGAGCGCACCGGGGTGGCCGAGGAACGCGTGGTCCCCCCGCCCGGCATCGCCAATGTGGCGGCCCTGGTGGACTGGCTGGCCGGGCGCAGCGCCGGGCACGCGGCTGCCTTCGCCGACCGGGCGGTGGTGCGCTGCGCGGTGAACCAGGAATTTGCCGATCCGGCCACCCCGTTGCACGCCGGCGACGAGGTGGCCTTCTTCCCCCCGGTCACCGGCGGCTGACCCCGGAAGGACGGGCGAGATGGCGCGTATCCTCGTGCAGACGGCGGATTTCGACACCGGGGCAGAACTGGGCCGCCTGACCGCCGGGCGCAGCGATATCGGCGGGATCGGCTGCTTCGTCGGGACGGTGCGCGACACCGCCGCTGGCCGGAAGATCGCCGCGCTGACCCTGGAACACTACCCGGCGATGACCGAGCGGGCGCTGGCCGCGATCGCCGCGGAGGCGGAGCGGCGCTGGGAGCTGTTGGGCTGCACCGTGATCCATCGGGTCGGGCGGCTGGCGCCGGGGGCGAACATCGTGCTGGTGCTGGCGGCCTCGGCGCACCGGCAGGCGGCGCTGGAAGCGACCGCGTTCCTGATCGACTGGCTGAAAACGAAGGCCCCGTTCTGGAAGAAGGAAGAACTTGCCGACGGGGCGGCCACCTGGGTCGAGGCACGGGAGACGGATACCGATGCCGCGGCGCGCTGGTCGGCGTAAGCGGGCCTGACCGCAGGCAAGCTAAGGCCAGGGGCTCTGTTCGGGCCGGCACACCGTCAACCTACCGCATAACAATGGACCGGGGTTGCGTGGGCCGGCGGATGCTGCGTGAACGATGGTGCGGTATCGATACGATAACAGATCGTATCATCCGTGAGGTTCCGCGCTGGCCCACCCTTCGCTTCAACGCAGAGGTCGCAGAGGGCCAGAGAGCGCAGAGAAGGCAAGATGCCTATGGGATGAAGCGCCGTACTCCATCCTTCAGCAACACGGTATTGAAATCCAGCAGAAACCCGAATCTGCAGCCGCTCAGGCGGAGATGGGTCAGCGCCTGCGCCTCGTGCAACGGCCGGATATGCTCGATCGACTTGATTTCCAGGATCACGTTCTGCGCGCCGATGATACCCGCCCGATAGCCGCATGCCAGACGCACATCCTCGTAGCACACCGCAAGCGGGACCTGCCGCTCATGCGCCAGTTTCGCCTGCTCCAGCTCCCAGCACAGGCAGGCTTCATAGACCGATTCCAGCAGCCCGGGACCGAGCCGGCGGTGCACCTTGATGGCAAGCTGGATGATCCGCCCGGTCAGCGCGGCGTCGGCGCCCGCTTCGCTTTCTGCTCTGCGATCTCTGGCCCTCTGCGATCTCTGCGTTGAAGCGGCGCGATCCATCCGTCCCGAGCCCAATGGCGCGTCGACCATCGCCCCGAACGGTTTCCGAAACGCTAAGGCGCCCCCCGAGGGTGGACGAACCGGACGGCTCACCTGGGAAGGCGCGCAGCGCGACGGCGCGGAACAGGAGCGATCCTTGTCGGGCGCCGCCGCAGCCTATGCCGGCCGGGTCCCCGGCTGCGTCGGGCCGCCCGCGTTCACCCGTTCGCGGAGTTCCTTGCCGGCCTTGAAGAACGGCACGGATTTTTCGTCCACCGGCACGGCCTCGCCGGTGCGCGGGTTGCGGCCGGTGCGGGCTTCGCGGCGCTTGACGGTGAAGGCGCCGAAGCCGCGCAGTTCCACCCGCTGGCCGCGGGCCAGGGCATCGGTGATCTCGTCGAATACGGTGGCCACGATGCGTTCCACATCGCTGGCACGCAAATGGGGGTTCGCCGTGGCCAGCTCGGCCATCAGCTCGGATCTTGTCATGGTGGTGCCGGCCTCCCTGCCGCTCCAGGCTCAGCGAATGGAACGCTGCCAGAGCGACCACGCCCCGTCAAGACCAACGCTTTGGGAAAGAACGCTTTTCCAGAATCCCTGGACGATCGGCCCGAAGGTCGCGGCCAGCGCCCGCTGGGCCAGGCCTTCCGGGAGGGTAACGGCCCGCACTGGCAGGCTTGCCGGCACCCCGCGGGCGGTCGCGAGCCAGCGCCGGGCCGCGTGTTCGCCCCCGAGCGCATCGATCAGGTGCAGTTTCAGCGCCTGCGCCCCGGTATAGGGCCGCCCGTCGGCCAGTTGCCGCACAATCGCCGGGTCCATGTGCCGCCCTTGCGCGACCATCGCCACGAACTGGTCGTATAAATCCATGACCAGACCTTGCAGCATCTGCTTGCCGGCCGGGCTCAGCGGTTCGGTGAGGCTGGGCTCGTCCTTGAGCGGGCCGGACTTCACCACCTCGGCGTCGATGCCGAGCCGGGCGAGCAGGCCGGAGAATTCCACGCTTTGCAGGTAGACCCCGATCGATCCCGTCAAAGTGCCCGCACGGGCGAAGATGCGCGTCGCCGGCACGGCGATCATGTAGCCGGCCGAGGCGGCGATGCCGCCCATCACCGCGACCACTGGCTTTTTCGCCGCCACCGCGGCGATGGCGTCGTGCAGCCCCTCCCCGCCGCCGACACTGCCGCCGGGGCTGTCGATCGCGACGATGAGCGCCTTGACCTGGGGATCGTCCGCGAGGTCGCGCACCCGCGCGGCCAGGCGGTCGTCGCTGCCGATGATGCCGTCCACCGTCAGCCTTGCGACATAAGGCCCGCCGCCGAACGCACCGCCGCGCGCATGCAACCCGGCGAGGATCGCCGCCAGCACGGCCAGCACGGCAACGAGGCGCCAGAAGACCAGCCGGCGCTTGAGCCGCCGCCGGTCGATCAGCAGGTCGGCATCGAGGGACACGGGGACACCTTACCGAGGAAGCGCCGTCCCGCGGCCGGAGCAACGCTCCGGCCGCGGTGCACGTAGGCCAGGCCTCAGTCTTCCGTCCGGGCCTGCTGGTTGCGACGACGGATCGCCGCACCCAGGATATCGCCGAGCGAGGCGCCCGAGTCCGAGGACCCGAATTCCGCCATCGCCTGCTTCTCCTCCTCCACTTCCTTGCCCTTGATGGTGAGCTGCAGACGCCGCGCGGCGCGATCGACCGCGGTGATCTTGGCGTCCACCTTCTCGCCCACCGCGAACCGGTCGGGGCGCTGGTCGGACTTGTCCCGGGCGAGTTCCGAGCGGCGGATGAAGCCGGTCAGCACGTCGTCCACCCGCACCTCGATCCCGTTCGCCTGCACCGCGGTCACCACGCAGGTGACGACGGTGCCCTTGTGCACGGATTCCAGCACGGAGGCCGCCGGATCGTCCTTGAGCTGCTTGATGCCGAGGGAGATGCGCTCCTTCTCCACATCGACGTCGAGCACCTTGGCCTTGACGATCGCGCCCTTCTCGTAGGGCGCCATCGCGGCTTCGGTCGCATCGTCCCAGGAGATGTCGGACATGTGGATCATGCCGTCGAGGTCCGCGGTCAGGCCGATGAACAGGCCGAACTCGGTGATGTTGCGGATCTCGCCTTCCACCTCGGAGCCGATCGCGTGCTCCTCGACGAACTGCTCCCACGGGTTGCGCTGGACCTGCTTCAGGCCGAGCGAGATGCGCCGCTTGGCGCCGTCCACATCGAGCACCATCACCTCCACTTCCTGGCTGGTGGCGACGATCTTGCCGGGGTGGACGTTCTTCTTGGTCCAGGACATCTCGGAGACGTGGACCAGGCCTTCGACACCCGGTTCCAGTTCCACGAAGGCGCCGTAGTCGGTGATGTTGGTGACGCGGCCGGTGTATTTCGCACCCGGCGGGTATTTCGCGGTCACACCCTCCCACGGGTCGGCCTCGAGCTGCTTCATGCCGAGGCTGATGCGCTGGGTTTCCGGGTTGAAGCGGATCACCTGCACCTTGACCTGCTGGCCGATCTGCAGCGCCTCGCTCGGGTGGTTGATGCGGCGCCAAGCGATATCGGTCACGTGCAGCAGGCCGTCGACGCCGCCGAGATCGACGAAGGCGCCGTAGTCGGTGATGTTCTTCACCACGCCGTCCAGGATCTGGCCTTCCTTGAGGCCCTGGATCAGTTCGGACCGCTGCTCCGCACGGGTTTCTTCCAGCACGGCGCGGCGGGAGACGACGATGTTGCCGCGCGCGCGGTCCATCTTCAGGATCTGGAACGGCTGCGGGCTGCCCATCAGCGGCGTGACGTCGCGCACGGGACGGATATCGACCTGGCTGCCGGGGAGGAACGCCACCGCGCCGCCGAGATCGACGGTGAAGCCGCCCTTCACCCGTCCGTAGATGGTGCCGGTAACCCGCTGCTGGGTCTCGAAGGCTTTCTCGAGGTTGGTCCAGGCTTCCTCGCGCCGGGCTTTCTCGCGCGAGAGCACGATGGAACCGTCGCGGTCCTCGTAGCGTTCGACATACAACTCGACGAGGTCGCCGGGCTTGATCTCGGGCTTGGCGCCGGGCGGGGCGAATTCCTTCATCGCCACCCGGCCTTCGGACTTCAGGCCGACATCGACCACGGCGAAGTCGTCATCGATGCGGACGATGCGGCCGGTGACGACCGAACCCTCGAAGCCGGAATCGCGGCCAAGGGTTTCGTCGAGCAGGGAGGCGAAGTTCTCGCCCATGAAATGGTCGTCGGCGAGGCCGGCGTCGTACGCTTGGACAGAAGCAGAAGCTGCCATGAGGATGTTGTGTTCCGTGACGGACGGGCCGCGCGCAGGCGGGAGGGTCCGATGGGTCTGCGCGTTCCGGGGCGGAACACGGCTTGCCCGCGACGACGCGCGGACCGGTTGCGGATGAAGGCGGATATGCACGCCGAGGGCGGGCGGGCGCAGGAGATACGCGCCGGCGCGCGGAAGTCAAGCGCGGCCCGGTGACGGTCGGCCCCCATCACGCGCACGCACGGATCGGACGGCTACCAGACCACCGGCACGTCGCAGCCCTGGAACACGGCATCGCCGCTGACCAGCGCCATGCCCTGGTCGCGCGCCTGCGCGAGCAGCATGCGGTCGAACGGATCCCGATGCGCCCAGTCCATCCCTCCGGCCAGACGGGCCTCGGTCGCGGTGATCGGCAGCGGCGCGAAGCGGGAGCGGCGGAGGAGCGCGTCGAAGCCCTCGACCAGCGGCCCGGCCGCATCCCATTTGCCGAGCCGGTGCTTGGTCGCGAGTTCCCACGCGCTCGCCGCGCTGACCAGGACCGTGTTGGCCGGATCGGCGATCGCGGCGCGGGCGGCGGGCGTCAGCCGCCGGTCGTCCGTCCACCACCAGACCAGCGCGTGGGTATCGAGCAGCAGCCGCAGGCCCGCCGCGTCGCCGCGTTCCCCCGTTGCCGCTGTCTCGCCGCGACCGGCAATCACTCCCACAGCGCCGTTTCGTCCGCATCGAGCGGGGCGAACAGCGCGTCCGGAACAGCGAGGCCGCGCAGCAGGCCGGGCTGGCGCGGCGCGGCGCCTTCCAGCGCCACCAGCCGCGCGACCGGCTTGCCGGCGCGCGCGATCAGGATGTCCTCCCCCGCGGCGGCACGGTCCACCAGGCGGGAAAGCTGGGTCTTGGCGTCGTAGATGTTCACGATGTCGGTCATAGCCGGATCCGGTTGCCGCGGGGTTAACGGCCGCGGCGAAAAATTAGACCAGACCAGATAGTCTGGTCAATCCCCCAACCGCGCCCGCACTTCCCGCAGGGCCGCGGCGAACGCCGCGTCGGGGTCGAGCGTGGTGGTGTCCAGCAGCACTGCATCCGCCGCCGGGCGCAGCGGCGCGGCGGCGCGCGCGGCGTCCATTGCGTCACGGACCCGCATCTCTTCCTCCACCTGAGCGAGCGGATGGACGACGCCCTTGGCCTCCAGCTCCGCCCAGCGGCGGCGGGCGCGGGCGGCGAGGCTGGCGGTGACGAACAGTTTCACCGGGGCATCGGGGAAGATCACGGTGCCGATGTCGCGCCCGTCCAGCACGGCGCCGCGGGCGGCGGCGAAGCCGCGCTGGAAATCGAGCAGCGCCGCCCGCACCGCCGGAATGGAGGCGACCGAAGCCGCCGCCGCATCCGCAGCCGGGCCGCGCAGGTCGGCGCGCCGCGTGTCCGCCGGCTGCAACGCCGCCGCGGCGGCGGCAGCGGCGGCGGGGTCAGCCGGATCGGCACCGGCATCCAGCACGCGCCGGCCGACGGCGCGATACAGCAGACCGGTATCCAAGTACGGCAGGCCCAGCGCCTCGGCGAGGCGGCGCGCAAGGGTGCCCTTGCCGGCGGCGGCCGGACCGTCGATGGCGATTACCGGCGGTTGCGCGGCGGCAGGGTCGCCCCGACGGTCATCGGACGTCCCACGGAGCGCCGACTGTGGCCCTCGCTGGGGCTCCTCCCGGGCACCTCCCGCCTGGTGCGCTCCTTGGGCAGCGCGATCGCTATTGCCGGCAACGCACCGCCCGCCATGCCAACGCCCCCTCTCCCGCTTGCGGGAGAGGGTTGGGGTGAGGGTGGCCCGAGCCGCCCGACCACCCTCACCCCAGCCCTCTCCCGCAAGCGGGAGAGGGGGCGGTGGCATGGCGATGGGGCTGATCCCCTGGGACATTCCCTCCTGCACCCTGTTCAGCCCGGCCCGGACGGCACGAGCGTCGCGCCCAGCCCGTTCATCAGCGCGATGAAGCCGGGGAAACTCGTGTCGATGAACGCGACGTCGTCCACCACGACCGGCGCCGCGGCGGCCAGACCGAGCACGATCGCGCTCATTGCCATCCGGTGGTCCATCTGCGTCGCGACCAGCCCACCGCCGGGCGGCGGGGCGCCGGTGCCGTGCACGATCAGGTCGTCGCCTTCGATCTCCACCCGCACCCCGTTCGCCGCCAGCAGCGCCGCGGTGCCGGCCAGGCGGTCGCTCTCCTTCACCCGCAGCTCTTTCAGCCCGCGCAGCCGGCTGGTGCCGGCGGCGGCGGCCGCGGCCACCGCGAGGATCGGGTATTCGTCGATCATGCTCGGCGCGCGGCCGGGCGGGACGTCGATCGCGCGCAGCGTGCCACAGCGTGCGGTGAGGTCGCCGACCGGCTCGCCCCCCTCGATGCGCAGATTGGCGACCGTCAGCTCCGCGCCCATCTCGCGCAGGCAGTCGAGCAGCCCGGTGCGCAGCGGGTTCAGCCCGACGCCGGCGATCGTCACCACGGAGCCCGGCACCAGCAGCGCCGCCACCAGCGGGAAGGCGGCCGAGGACGGATCGCCCGGCACCACCACGTCCGCGGCCCTCAGTTCCGGCTGGCCGGCCAGGGTGATCACCCGCCCGGCGCCGGCCGCTTCCACCGTCACCGTCGCACCGAAATGGCGCAGCATGTTCTCGCTGTGGTCGCGTGTCGCCTCGGGTTCCTCCACCCGGGTGATCCCGGGCGCGTTCAGCCCGGCGAGCAGCACGGCGGATTTCACCTGCGCCGAGGGGACCGGCACCCGGTAATCCAGCGGCAGGGCGGCATGCGCGCCCTCGATCGCGAGCGGCAGGCGGCCGCCGTCGCGGGCGGCGAAGCGGGCGCCGGTGGCGGCCAGCGGATCGGTCACCCGGCGCATCGGGCGCGAACGCAGGCTGGCGTCCCCGGTCAGCACCGCGAAGATCGGATGCGTGGCGAGGATGCCGCAGAGCAGCCGGGCGGCAGTGCCGGAATTGCCCATGTCGAGCACGTCGGCGGGTTCGACCAGGCCGCCGACGCCGCGCCCGGCGACCCGCCAGGCGCCGTCCGGCGCGCGCACCACCTCGGCGCCGAGGGCGCGCATGGCGGCAGCGGTGGCCAGCACGTCCTCGCCTTCCAGCAGGCCGGTGATGCGCGTCTCGCCGACCGCCAGGGCGCCGAACATCAGGGCGCGGTGGCTGATGGATTTGTCGCCGGGAACCGTGACGCGCCCGGCGAGGGGGCGAGACGGGGCGGCGGCGCGAAGGCCGGCGGGGACGGAGGTATTCATGGGCGCGCGATTATCACGCCGGCCGGGTGTCTGGCGATGGCCGCGCGGGCCCGACGCCCCCGGCGCCCCGTCCGATTTGACACCGCATCGCCGAGGTGGCATGCGGCCCGGCTTCGC
>JABBNW010000132.1 GCA_019352115.1 Pseudomonadota bacterium | reverse complement strand
TGGCGCGGGGGCGTGATGCGCGCGGACCCCTTTCCCTCGCGGGGGCGATGCGGGCATGCTGCGGCCCTGAACACGACCCAGCCGGAGACCGCCTGCCATGACCAAGTTCGGCCTCGCCCAGCCTGTCCGCCGCGTGGAAGACCCGCGCCTGCTGTTGGGGCACGGGCGCTATACCGACGACATCCGGCTGCCGGGGATGCTGTATGGCGTCGTGCTGCGCAGCCCGCACGCCGCCGCCACGATCGCGTCGATCGACACCGCGGCGGCCGCCGCGCTGCCCGGCGTTGCCGCGGTCTATACCGGTGCCGATCTGACCGCGGACGGCATCGGGCCGCTGCCGTGTGCGGTGGCGCTGGTCAATCGCGACGGCTCGGCGATGGCGACGCCGCCGCATCCGGTGCTGGCGCAGGGCGCGGTGCGCCATGTCGGCGATCCGGTGGCCTTCGTTGTCGCCGACAGCGTGAAGGCCGCGCGCGATGCGGCCGAGGCGATCGTCGTCGAGTACGACAACCTGGCCTCGATCACCGACACCGCCGGCGCGCTGGAACCCGGCGCGCCGCGCGTCTGGCCCGACGTCGCGGACAACCGCGCGTTCGACTGGGAGATCGGCGACAAGGCCGCCACCGACGCGCTGTTCGCCAAGGCCGCGCATGTCACCCGGCAGACGGTGGTGAACAACCGCATTGTCGTCTCGTCCATGGAAGCGCGCGCCGCGCTCGCCGATTACGACGCCGTCACCGGGCGCTGGACCTTGTATGCGAACACCCAGGGCGGCTGGCTGGTGAAGGGGCTGATCAACGGCGTCTTCGGCGTGGAGGCGGACAAGTTCCGCATCGTCACCCCGGACGTCGGCGGCGGGTTCGGAATGAAGCTGTTCCTGTATGCCGAGCACGTGCTGACCTGCTACGCCGCACGCAAGCTCGGCCGGCCGGTGAAATGGGCGGCGGACCGGGGCGAGGCGTTCCTGTGCGACACCCAGGGCCGTGACAACGTCACCCTGGGCGAGCTCGCGATCGACGCCGACGGCCACGTGCTGGCGTTGCGCACGCGCAATATCTCCAACATGGGCGCGTATTATTCGTCTTTCGCACCGTATATCCCGACCTATGCCGGCACCGGCGTGCTGGGCGGCGTGTATGCCGTGCAGGCGGTGTATGCCAACGTGATCGGCGTGTTCACCAACACGGTTCCGGTGGACGCTTATCGCGGTGCCGGCCGACCGGAGGCGAATTACCTGGTCGAGCGGCTGATGGACCAGGCGGCGCGCGAACTCGGCCATGACCGCGCCGAATTCCGCCGCCGCAACATGCTGCGCCCGGCCGACATGCCGCACGCGACTCCGGTGGGCAAGACCTACGACAGCGGCGATTTCCCGCGCGTGCTCGACACCGCGCTCGCGACCATGGACTGGGCCGGCTTCCCGGCGCGCCAGCAGGCCGCGGCGGCGGCGGGCAAGCGGCGCGGCATCGGCATGGCCTACTACCTGGAAGCGACCGGCGGGGATCCCACCGAACGCGCCGAGATCCGCTTTGCCGAGGACGGCGGCGTCGATGTCTATGTCGGCACCCAATCGACCGGCCAGGGCCACGAGACCGCGTATGTGCAATTGATCTCCAGCCGGCTCGGCATCGATGCGGACCTCGTGCGCATCCGCCAGGGCGACACCGACACCATTCCCGTGGGCGGCGGCACCGGCGGCGCGCGCAGCCTGTATTCGGAGGGCCAGGCGATCCTGGTCACCACCGATACCGTGATCGACAAGGGCCGCCGCGCCGCGGCCGAGGAACTGGAAGCCGCCGTGGGCGACATCGTGTTCGCCGACGGCAGGTTCGCGATCGCCGGCACCGACCGCGGCATCGATATCGTGGCACTCGCTGCCACCCAGCGCCGCAAGGCCGCCGCCGGGCAGACGGCCATCATCCTGGATGCGGCGGAAGTGGCTGAGATCAAGGCGCACACGTTCCCCAACGGCTGCCATATCGCCGAGGTGGAGATCGACCCGGACACCGGCACCATCCACCTGGTCCGCTACGCGGTGACCGACGACGTGGGCAAGGCGGTCAACCCGATGATCGTGCGCGGCCAGGTGCACGGCGGCGTGGCGCAGGGCTTCGGCCAGGCGACGATGGAACGCACGGTGTACGATCCGGACTCGGGACAGTTGCTGTCCGGCAGCTTCACCGACTACGCCCTGCCGCGCGCGGCCGACATGCCGGAGATCGAGGTGGCGTTCGTCGAAGTGCCCTGCATGACCAATCCGCTCGGCGTGAAGGGTGCAGGCGAGGCGGGCGCGGTGGGCAGCCCGCCGGCGGTGATCAACGCGATCATCGATGCGCTGGCCGCAGATGGCGTGCGCGAGATCGACATGCCGACGACGCCGGAACGGGTCTGGCGCGCGCTGCACGCCGCCTGAGGCGCGGAGTCCCTCTCTCCCCTCCTGCCATGTAGCCTCCTGCTTCGGGGAGCCGGCGATGGCGGGCGCCCCCCTTCCCCCTCTCCACCCGCGCTTGCGGGGGGAGAGGGCCGGGGTGAGGGGGCATGCGGCACGAGACGCGGACCGGGGCGCGCGTCGCCCCCCTTGCCCCGACGCCTTGACGCCGCCGCCCCGGCGCGTGGTAGCGTCGCAGCAAGCACCTGCACGAACGTCCGGAACGCCTCCGGCCGCGCCGGTGCCCGGGAGGATATGGAATGCGTCGTGCCATCGGCCTGCTGGCCGCCGTCCTGTTCGCGTGCGCCGCCGCCGGGGCGCATGCCGCCACTTTCGACTGGCAGCGCTACAAGGGCCATACGATCCACTTCCTCAACGAGAACAATCCCTGGGCCAACGAACTGCGCCGTGAGCTGCCCGCCTTCACGAAGCTCACCGGCATCAACGTCGAAGTGCTGACGTTCGAGGAACAGCAGATGCGCCAGCGTCTGGTGACCATCCTCCAGTCGCACGATGCCGGCGTGGACGAATACATGTCGCTGTCGTCACTGGAAGGCCCGCTGTTCGCCCATGCCGGCTGGTATGCGGACCTCGGCCCGATCATGGATGCGCCCGGGGCCACCATGCCGGGCTACGACGTGAAGGACTTCAGCCCGCCGCTGCGCAAGGCCGTGACGTTCGGGGGCAAGCTGGAAAGCATCCCGGTCAACATCGAAGGCCCGCTGATCTACTACCGCAAGGACATCTTCGCCCGCTGCGGCGTCGCGCTGCCGAAGACCTTGGCCGAGTTGCAGGCGGCGGCGGCGAAAATCCACAAATGCGACCCCACCATCATCCCCTGGGTGACCCGCGGCCTGGCGCCCGCCTTGCCCTATACCTTCAGCAACGTGCTGCATAATTTCGGCGCCGACTATTTCTCCGGACCGCGCCGGCCGGACCTTTGCGCGCCCAAGGCGACCGCGGCGATCGCCTGGTACGCCGACATGCTGCGCGACTACGGCCCGCCAGGCGCGGTGAACGACAGCTTCGTGCAGATCGCCGACCTGTATGGCGCCGGCCGCGCCGCGATGGCGTTCGAATCCAGCAACGAATTCGGCCCGATCATGAAATTCCCCGGCCGCGCGAAGGACACCGGCCTGATGCTGCTGCCGCCCGGCCCGGGCGGGCAGAAGCCGACGGTGATCGGCTGGGGGCTGGCGATGTCGGCCTTCTCGCAGGCCAAGCCGGAGACCTGGTATTTCATGCAATGGGCGACCAGCAAGGCGATGCAGACGAAGCTCGCGCTGCGCGGCATCGCCCCGCCGCGCCGCTCGGTCGCCGCGTCGCCCGCGTATCGCGCATGGCTCGCGCAAGACCCTGTGCGTGCGCAATGGGCCAAGCTCATCGACGTCATGGCGAGCACCGGCACGGGCGAGGTCGGACCGCCGGTCCGCCGCCAGGCGCAGGCACGCCAGATCGTCGGCGAGGCGGTCGACAAGGTGCTGCTCGGCCAGGCCAAGCCGCAGGCCGCGGCGTGCTCGGCTGACAAGCAGCTCGCCACGATGCTGGCCACGCCCTGAACGGTGGCGCGTTCCCGCACGGCCCACCGCCCGATGCGCCGTCGCCGCTTCGTGTGGATGGTCGCGCCCGCCGTCGCGTTCGTTGCGGTGATGGTCGGGTTTCCGTTTGTCGATACGCTGTGGCTGTCGGGCTTCGCTTTCCATTTCGGTGCCGCGCCGCACGCGGTGGGGCTCGGCAACTACCGCCTGCTGCTCGGCGACGATAAGTTCTGGAACGGCCTCTGGATCACGTTCTATCTCTATGCGATCGCGCTCATAGCCCAGCTCGTCCTCGGGCTTTATCTGGCGCTGCTGCTGAACCGGATGCGGCGGTTCAGCAAGGTGCTGCGATCCCTGCTGATCTCGCCCTTCGTGCTGCCGCCGGTGGTGGTCGGGCTGATGTGGCTGGTGATCCTGGATCCTTCGATCGGCGCGGCCAACTACCTGTTGACCGCGCTCGGCCTGCCGCCGTCGCTGTGGCTCGCCTCGCCCGGGCTCGTGGTGCCGACGATCGCGCTGATCGATACCTGGCAATGGACGCCATTCATCGCGCTGATTCTGCTGGCGGGCCTGCAGGCGCTGCCCGCTGACGTGTTCGAAGCCGCGGCGATCGACGGCGCGCACGGGTTCGCGCTGCTGCGCCGGGTCACCCTGCCGCTGCTGGCGCCCAGCATCGTGACGGCCGCCACGTTGCGCAGCGTCGACCTGCTGCGCTTCTTCGACGTGATCTACGTCACCACGCAGGGCGGCCCGGGCGACGCGTCGGAAACGCTGAACATCTACGGCTTCCGCCAGGGGTTCGTGTTCCTGAACATCGGCTACGCCTGCGCGCTGATGATCGCGCTCACGGTGCTCGTGCTGGCAGTGGTAGGGCTGCTGGCGCGGCTGCGGAGGACGGTCGCGTGGTGAGGGGAAGCCGGATGGCGAACGCCCCGCTCCGCGCGCGCGTGCTGGCCGCGCTGGATGGCGCGCAGGTGGTCGTTGCCGCAATCGTTCTGTTGGCCCCGATCGTGTGGATGGTGGCCGCCGGGTTCAAGACCTCGGCCGCGGTTACCGCCTATCCGCCGCGCCTTTTGTTCCATCCCACGATCGCGAACTACGCAATCCTGTTCGCGCGCATGCCGTTTCTGCACTACGCCCTGAACAGCTTCGTGATCGCGGGCGGTGCGAGCGTGATCGGCCTGCTGCTCGGTGTGCCGGCGGCGTTCGCGGTGTCGTGGAACCGGATGGCCTGGCCGGCGGTCGCGATGCTCGCCGCGCGCATGGCGCCGGGCGCGCTGTTCCTGCTGCCGTGGTTCGTGATGTTCTCCTCGATCCACGCCGTCGGCAGCTATTGGGTGCTGATCCTGGCGCACGCGGTGATCACGCTGCCGCTCGCGCTCTGGATCATGCTGCCGTTCTTCGACGCGCTGCCGCGCTCGGTGATCGAGGCGGCGATGATCGACGGCTGCTCCGATCTTGCCGTGTTGTGGCGGGTGGCGTTGCCGCTGGTGGGCCCCGGGCTCGCCGTCGCCGCCATCCTGAGCTTCGTCTTTGCCTGGAACTATTTCCTGTTCGCGCTGGTGCTGTCCGGCTTCTCGACCACGCCGCTGGTCGTGGCGGCCTTCAATTTCGTGGGAGAGGGCGTGACCAACTGGGGCGCGCTGATGGCGGCTGCTACCTTGATCGGGCTGCCGCCCGTCGTGCTCGCCTTCTTCGTCCAGCGCCATCTGGTGGGCGGGCTGGCGGCGGGCGCGGTGAAGGAATAGCGCCGGCCGCCGCAGCCGGGGCGGCGCGGAGAGGCAAAGGGAACCGCATGACCCGAAAGACAGCCCTGGTGACCGGCGCGGCGCGCGGCATCGGCGCCGCGATCGCTGCCCGCCTTGCCGCCGACGGCTGGCGGGTGATCGCCGCCGACCGCGATCCGGCCGGCGCCGCTCCGCCCGGCGGGCGCTTCGCCGCCTGCGACGTGGCCGACGAGGCCGCGGTGGATGCGCTGATCGCTGGCATCGCGGCCGAGGAAGCCCGGCTCGACGGGCTTGTCTGCAACGCCGGGATCATGATCCGCAAGCCGCTTGGCGCGCTGAGCCTCGCCGAATGGAACGCGGTGCTGGCGACCAACCTGACCTCGGCCTTCCTGCTGGCCCGCGCGAGCGCGCCGCTGCTGCGCGCCGGGCGTGGCGCCGTGGTCACGATCGCGTCCACCCGCGCGCATATGTCCGAGCCGGATACCGAGGCCTATGCCGCCTCCAAGGGCGGGCTGGTCGCGCTGACCCATGCGCTGGCGATCAGCCTGGGGCCGGAGGTGCGGGCGAACGCGATCAGCCCGGGCTGGATCGCGACCAAGGGGCCGGCGCCGCGGTCGGAGGACCACGCCGACCACCCCGCCGGCCGGGTGGGCGAACCGGGGGACATCGCCGCCTTGGCCGCCTGGCTGCTGGGACCGGAAAGCGGCTTCGTCACCGGCGCCGAGTTCATCGCCGACGGCGGGATGACGCGGAAGATGATCTACCGCGACTGACGCCGCCGCGCGCCGCCCCGGCCGTGGACATGCGGGGGCGCGGACACGGGGGTCGCGGATACGTGATCCGGAGCGGGCCCGGGCGTGGCCGGCGCCGCGTGCCGCGCACCCCGCCGGCATCCGCGCCGGACCGCGATTTTCCGCCCCAGGAGTGGCCCGCGAGGGCCGCCGACCGCCCTTGGTTTCGCCCTTACGGCGCCGGGATCCCGCCATGATCGCGGGGCTTCATGGGATGGGCGTCGCACGCGTCGCGACGCACGACCGGAGGACAGTCACATGCGTTCGTTTCGCTTTGCCGTCGTGGCGCTCGTGCTGGCGGGTTCGGCCGTCCTGGCCGCCGCCCCGGCGCATGCCGACCGGGATGACTGGCATCACGGCTGGCATGGGCGTTGGCATGGGGATTGGCATCACCATCCCGGCTGGCGCCGTCCCTGGGGGGTGGTGGCCGGGCCTCCGCCGCCCTACTACCCGCCACCGCCGGTCTATTACCCGCCGCCGCCGGTGTATTACGCACCGCCCCCGCCGCCGGTCGTCTATGCGCCCGGCCTCAGCATCGGCATCGGGGTCCGTTAGATGAACGCGATCAGAAGGCGCGGCGCACGGGTCGCGGGGCTGGGTGCGCTTTGCGTGTGCCTCGCGATCGGCCTCGGCGGCTGCACCGATCCCTATAGCCCCGGCCAGCGCGCCCTGGGCGGCGGCGTATTGGGGGCAGGGGCGGGGGCCGCGATCGGCGGCCTTGCCGGCGGCGGTCGCGGCGCGGCGACCGGGGCATTGATCGGCGGTGCCCTTGGGGCCGTCGGCGGTGCGGTCACGACCCCGCAGCCGCCGTCGAACGGCTATGAGCGCCGCCAACCCGGCTATCCGCCTTCCCAGGGTGGCTATTACCACCAGGGTGGCTACTACCAGCAGCAACCGGCCTATCCGCCGCCTCCACCGGGCTACCGGTAGCCACCGGACCGCGCTCCGCCCAAGGGGCGCTTACCCACTGGCACGTACCCCCGGGGGCGTCTCCCCTGGGGGCGTATCCCCTGGCCGCTCCGCCAGCGCGGAGCGCGCCCGCCCGCTCACCCGTGCGACAGGTCGCGCGTCTTCCGCTGCAGGCTGGCCATCAGCGCCGTCGCCCCGCCTTCATTCAGAAGGTGGCGGAAGTCGGAGCGTTGCACCGCGACCCGGCTGATCGACCCGTCGGCCAGCACGTCCACCGCCTTCCACACCCCGCCGTGCTCGCGCATCACGTAGTCCAACTGGTGCGACTCGCCGGACCGGGCGACGATCCGGGTGATCACCACCTGTTCGCCGTCCGGCAGCGCGCGAGTGTCCGACTGCAAGTCGAAATGCTGGCCGTCGAAGGAGTCGAAATTGTCGACATAGGACGCGACGGTGTAGCGCCGGAACGCGTCCAGCAGGCTCGCTTGCAGGGTCGGGCTCAATTCGGACCAGCCCGGCCCCACCGACACGCGCAGGATGTGCGGCAGGTCGAACGCGCGATCGACCGCCGGGGCCAGCATGTCGAACCGCTTCTGGAACGGTGCGGTCTTGCCGGCGCGCATGATGTCGAGCAGCGCAGCGTCGAGCGCGCGGATCGGCACCAGCGGCGCCTGCGCAACACCCGCACCCGATGTGGTACCGCCGGATGGGGCACCGCCGGACGGGGCGCCTCCAGACGGGGCGGCGACGGCCGGTCCGGCGGCGAACAGCGCCGCCGCAAGCGTCAGGCCCACCATCCGGCGGCGTGAAAACACGGAGAACTCCATCGACCCTTCCTTCGGCTCGGACAGTCCACGGCCGGCCCATCGGCGCATGCCGGCGTGAGGCACCGAGGCACGGGACGGGATGCGCAGTGGCAAACCTGAATATAGGCCGCGACCGGCGACGGTCGAGACCGTCGCCCCAGGTGTCGCCGCCGGAGCCCGCGTCAAGATTTGTAACAAGCTCGCGCCTGTCGCGCCAGCAGGCTGCAATCGCCGCCTTCGGCCCCTATTTCACTGAAGTTGTTCCGTGCCGCGCTGCCGATCGGAGGCCCCTTTTGTCCCTCCCTGCGACCCTGCGCCTCGCCGATCGTATTGCCGGCGCGAGCGGTTTTCTGCAAAGGCCGCTGCGGCCCGCAGCCCTCGTCGCACAAGCGGTGCGCCGCGCAGCCAGCGCCGATTTCGGCGATATTCCCTTCCAGGAGCCGTTGGCGCGCCTGCTTGAGGCCTGCGCCGCCACCTCCGACCCCAGCCTGGTCGGGCGCATCGCCACCCGCTGGGACGTCCTGCGCTTCCTCGGCAATCTGCTGCGCCTCGCGCACGAGGACACCCGCGATCCCGCCATCCGCGACGAGCCGATCCGCCAGCCGATCTTCATCACCGGCCTGCCGCGGAGCGGCACGAGTTTCCTGCACCGGGTCCTGCTCGAAGATCCGGCCAACCGGGCGCCGCGCGTGTGGGAGACGATTGCGCCCTATCCGCCGCGCACCGGCGCGGACCGCAGGATCGCCCAGGTGGACTCGCAGTTGCGCGCCTTCGTCCGCCTCGCGCCCGAATTCCCGGGCCTGCACCCGCTGCGCGCGACCTCGCCGCAGGAGTGCTCGGAAATCGCGGCGCATGTGTTCCGCAGCCTGCGGTTCGATACCACCTACCGGATCCCCGACTACCGGCGCTGGCTCGACCAGGCGGGCCATCTGGAGGGCTACCGGTTCGAACGGCGCTTCCTCCAGCACCTGCAACACCAGGACGGCGCCACGGCGACCGGTGCGCCGCGCCGCTGGGTGCTGAAATGCCCCGATCATGTGTTCGCGCTCCGCGACCTGCGGGCGGCGTTCCCCGACGCCCGCGTGGTGTTCGTGCATCGCGATCCGGTGAAGGTCCTGCTGTCGGTCGCGAAGCTGACCGAGGTGTTGCGCCGCCCGTTCACCCGCACGATCGATCCGCTGGCAATCGGCCGCGGCGAGAGCGACCGTTGGCTGCTCGGCACGCAGCGCATGAGGGAAGCCGCCGACCGCGCCGGCTTCGCCGCGCCGATCTGCCATGTGCACCACACGGCGCTGATCGCCGATCCGTTGGGGACCGCGCGCCAGGTGTATCGCCACTTCGGGCTGGCCCTGGAACCGCCGGCGGCGGCCGCGATGGGCCGCATGATCGGCCGCCATCCGCGCGGCGATTACGACCACGATCCGTACCGCTTCGCCGATCACGGGCTGGATGCCGCGACGGAGCAGGAAAAGTTCCGCGCCTACATGGACTATTTCGACATCACGCCGGAGACCGCGCCGCCGCGGACCCGGCACCCGGCGCTGCCGCAGGCGGCGTAGGTCCGCCCGGCCGGCCGCCGATGCGGAGGTCCCGGCGCGCCAGGGTCTGCCCGCGTTCGAAGATCACCTGGCTGTCGTAGAAATGCATGGACAGGGTCGATCGGGTGAACCCCGTCGGCGCCACCGCCCCGCGCGACAGATCGGCGTTCAGCTCGTCGACCAGGGTCTTGGCGAGCTCGATGAACGTGCCCTCCCGCCGCAGGCCGCCGCCGTATTCGGGCCAATAGGCCGTGTGCAAATCCTCGACCGCGTAGATGCCGGCGCGGTCGACCCGCGGATACAGGTAGCGGAACGACGCCACCGTCGGCACCGCCAGGTGGCCGCCGTCGTCGAGCACGATGTCGGGGGCGCCGAACTCCTCCAGCACCCGGCCGAGGAAGGCGGGGTCCGCCTGGTCGCCGATCCGCACCGCGATCTGCTGTTCCTCGAACGCGGCGCATTCGGGCAGGATGTCGATCCCGACGATGCGCGCGTGCGGGCCGAAATAGCGCTTCCACATCTGCAACGACCCGCCCTTGCCGCAGCCGATCTCCAGGAACAGCAGCGGGCGGTTCACGTAGCGGCCGAAATGGCGCTCATAGACCGGGAAATAATGCGCCCATTTCTGCACCAGCCGGTCGTCGTGGCGGAGGAAGTCGGCCCACAGGCTCATTGCCGCAGCGCCGCATCGAGGGCGTCGCAGATGCGTCCCACCGCCGCTTCGCTGAGGTCGGGGTGGATCGGCAACGCCAGGATGCGGTGCGCCAGCGCCTCGGCCACCGGCAGGGCGGCGCCGTCGTGCGCGTCCCGATACGCCGGTTGCAGGTGCAGCGGACGCGGATAGTAGATCGCGGTCGGCACGCCGGCGGCGCGCAGGCTCGCCTGCACCCGCTCGCGCTCGGCGGCGTCGGCGAGCAGGACCGAATAGATCGCCCAGGCGCTCGTGCTGTCGGGCACGCGCGCCGGGATTTCCACCAGGTTGCCGAGCCGGCGGTCGTAGACCTGCGCGATCCGCTCGCGCGCCGCCAGTTCCTCGGGGAACACCGTCAGCTTCGCCAGCAGCACCGCCGCCTGCAACGTATCGAGCCGGCCGTTCATGCCGGTGCGCAGGACCTCGTAGCGGGTGGTGCCCTCGCCGTGCGTGCGCAGGCTGCGGAACAGGGCGGCGCGGTCGGCCGATTCGGTGAACAGCGCGCCGCCGTCGCCGTAGGCGCCAAGCGGCTTCGAGGGGAAGAAGCTGGTCGCCGTCGCATCGGCCGCCGCGCCGAGCGCGCGCCCGTGCAAGGTGCAGCCGAAGCTCTGCGCGAGATCGTCGACGGTAAACAGCCCCTCGCGCGCCGCGAGCGCGGCCAGCGCCGGCCAGTCCGCCGGCTGGCCGAACAGATCGACCCCGATCAGCGCCCGCGGCCGCAGCCGGTCGGCGGCGCGCACGGATGCGATGCGGTCCGCCAGATGCGCCGGGTCGATCTGGAACGTGCGCGGATCGACATCGACGAATACCGGGGTGGCGCCCAGCAGCAGCGGCACCTCGGCGGTCGCGGTGTAGGTGAAGGCGGGCAGGAACACCGCGTCGCCGGCGCCGATGCCCTCGGCCATCAGCGCGATCTGCAACGCATCGGTGCCGGAACTGACCGCCACGCAATGCGCCGCGCCGCAGAACGAGGCCAGCGCCGCTTCCAGCTCCGCCACCTCCGGGCCGAGAACGAACTGGCAATGCGCCAGCACCGCATCGAGCCGCCGGCGCAACTCCGGGGCGATGCGCGCCTGTTGCGCCTTGAGGTCGAGGAACGGGATCGGTTCGGATGCGGTCATGGCGTACCTGTCATCGGGGGCGTCGCGGCCACGTCCTGGCCTTCGGCGTTGTGGGCGAATTCGGGGATCAGCCGGCCGAGCAGCGCGAGCGCAAGCCGCGTGTGCCCGCCGCGGCAGGCGGTCGCGATCTCGTCCATGGCGCGCCCGACGATCGCCGGGTCGGCGGTGCGCGGCGCGGCCATCAGCAGGCCGGGATAGCCGGTCGGCACCGGCGGTTCCTGGCCGTGGAACAATTCCTCGTAGAGCTTCTCGCCCGGGCGCAGGCCGGTGAAGCGGATCTCCACGTCCTCGTCCGGACGCAGCCCGGCGAGGCGGATCATCTGCCGCGCGAGATCGGCGATCTTCACCGGCTCGCCCATGTCGAGCACGAAGATGCCGCCCTGCTCGCCGGCGGCGGCGCCAACGCGTTCATCCAGCGCCATCGGCACCGCCAGCGGCGCATCCGCGAGTCGCACCACGGTGGCCTGGAGCACGAGCCCCACCGCCTCGCGCACCGTCATGAAATAGCGCCGCATGTCCGGGTGCGTGACCGTCAGCGGCCCGCCGCGCGCGAGCTGGCGCTGGAACAGCGGCACCACCGAGCCGGTGCTGCCGAGCACGTTGCCGAAGCG
>JABBNW010000131.1 GCA_019352115.1 Pseudomonadota bacterium | reverse complement strand
TGTCGAAGGCCGGGAGCTGGGCCGTCCCAGGGTCGTACCGGCGGGGGAATCATGGGTCATGGACGCGTTCCTGGCCGGAATCCCGCCCCCGCGCAAGCATCCCGCGCCCCCCGCCAGGCGTCGCTGCGTCAACGCCGGCCGGGATAGCCGAGCGCGCCCAGTACCGCCGCCGCGTCGCGGAGGTCTTCGGTCGCGAACCCCTCGGAGAAGCGCTCGTACACCGATGCCAGCACGGCCGTCGCATCGCACCCGCGCCAGTCCCGCCACAGCCGCGCCAGGCTGGTCGCCGCGCGCAGTTCCCAGGCTGGAACATCCTACGCCCGCGCGGTCGCCAGCGCCCGCGCGCACGCGACCGCCGCCGCCGCGGGTGCGCCGGTCGGGGCTGACGACGCCCGCGCGGACTGAGAGTACGTGCAGGAATGCCCCGTGCCGACCGCCGGCCCGAACGGCGTCGGTACCCCGCAAGAGGCATTCCCTCGCAAGTCCGGTTTCTTCCGCAAGCTCCGGGCTTCACTCCGCCAGGACGGCCGCCGGCGCGAACGGGTCGGTCTTATAGCGCACTGAAACCAGGCACAGCCCGTCCGCCGGCGCGGTCGGGCCGGCCGCGGCGCGGTCGCACGCGGCCAGCGCCGCGGCCACCCGTGCCGGCGGCCACTGGCCTGTCCCCACGAGGCGCAAGGTGCCCACCATGTTGCGCACCTGGTGGTGCAGGAAGCTGCGCGCCTCGGCGGCGATCTCGATCCGCTCCCCATGTCGCACCACGTCCAGCCGGTCGAGCGTGCGCAACGGGCTGTTGGCCTGGCAGGCGCTGGCGCGGAAGCTGGTGAAATCGTGCCGGCCGAGCAACAGGGCCGCCGCCTCGGCCATCGCCGCCGCATCGAGCGGTGCGGCCACATGCCAGGCGCGTCCGCGGTCGAGCGCAGGCCGGGTCCGCCGGTTCAGGATCGCGTAGCGGTACGACCGGCCGATCGCCGAGAACCGCGCGCTCCAGCCCGCCAGCGCGGGGGCGGCGCGCAGCACCACCACGGGATGCGGTTTCATGTGGAAGTTCAGCGCGTCGGCCAGCCGTTCCGCCGTCATCGGGCGATCGAGCGCGATCTGCGCCACCTGGCCGCGCGCGTGCACCCCCGCATCGGTGCGCCCGGCCGCGACGCTGGCGACGGCGGCCCCGCCATTGAGGCGGGACGCCGCGGTCTCCAGCACTTCCTGCACCGACGGCGCGCCGGCCTGACGCTGCCAGCCGGCGAACGGGCCGCCGTCGTATTCGACCAGCAGCGCCCATCCGCCGGCATGCAGGGGCGCAGCCCCAGCGTGTTTGGGCTCAGCCCCGCTGGGCCTGGGCTCAGCCAAGACGCGCGCCCGGGGGCAGCTTGTGGCCGCGCAGGAACGCCGGCGCGTCCAACACCGCCCCGCCGGCCAGTTGCACCCGCTCGAGCCGCAGCACCCCGTGCCCGCACCCGACGCGCAGCGCCTCCCCGCGCGGGCCGGGATCGAGCACCGTGCCCGCCGCCCCCTCCCCCGGCTCGGCCCGGGCTGCCAATACTTTCAGGGTCGCGCCCGCCAGCGCGGTGAAACTGCCCGGCCAGGGGGTGAAGGCGCGCACCTGGCGATCGAGCGCCGCCGCATCGCGGGTCCAGTCGATGCGCCCGTCTTCGCGCGTGAGGCGCGGGGCGTAGCTCGCCCCCGCGTCCGGCTGCGGGGTCGCCGCCGGCGGATCGGCGAGCACCCGCAGGACCAGCCGCGCGCCCATATCGGCCAGCACATCGTGCAGATCCGCCGCGGTGGCGCGCGGCGGGATCGGCACCGCCTCGGCGCGCAGCATCGGCCCGGTGTCGAGGCCGGCGTCCATGTGCATGATGGTGACGCCGGTCTCGGTATCGCCGGCCAGGATCGCCGCCTGGATCGGCGCCGCGCCACGCCAGCGCGGCAGCAGGCTGGCGTGGATGTTGAGGCAGCCGCGCGCCGGCGCCGCCAGCATCGCCGGCGGCAGGATCAGCCCGTAGGCGGCAACCACCGCGACATCGAGCCCGAGTTCCGCGAACGCCGCCTGCGCGTCCGGATCGCGGCGCAGCCGCGCCGGGGTGCGCACGGGCAGCCCGAGCCGCTCGGCCGCCGCCTGCACCGCGCAGGGCCGCACCGCCTGGCCGCGGCCGGCCGGACGCGGCGGCTGGGTATAGACCGCAGCGATCTCGTGCCCCGCGGCGTGCAGCGCCAGCAGGGCGGGAACCGCGAAATCGGGGCTGCCCATGAAGGCGAGCCGCATGGCCGTGTACTCCTCTCGGCCGGCATCGCGCCGGCGTCGCCCAAAGGGCGGAAAGCGATCGAACCTGCGAAAGAATATTCGTTGAAACGGCTCGCGTTCGCCGGCGATTTCGACCGCCGGCAGGCATTCTTTCGCAAACTCTCAGCGTCCGCCCGCCTGGTCCCGCTTCTGCCGCTGCTCCTTGGCCAGCCGGCGCAGGATCATGTTGCGCTTCAGCGCCGACAGCCGGTCGACAAACAGCACGCCGTCCAGGTGGTCGATCTCGTGCTGCACGCAAGCCGACAGCAGCCCCTCGGCGGTGAGCTCGCGCCGCGCGCCCTCGGCATCCTGGTAGCGCACGGTGACCCGCGCCGGGCGGGTCACGTCGGCATACTGGCCCGGCAGCGACAGGCAGCCTTCCTCCCGCGTCGCGAGCGCGTCGCTGGCGGCGACGATCTCGGGGTTGATCAGCACGATCGGGGTCGGCTTCTCGTCCGGCATCAGGTCGATCACGGTCAACCGCAGCCCGACGCCCACCTGCGGGGCTGCGAGCCCGATGCCCGGGGCGGCGTACATGGCGGCGAACATGCGCGGGATCAGGGTGCGCACCTGCTCGGCATCGGCCGCCGCCACGGCGCGGGCGCGGGCCTTCAGCACCGGGTCGGGCACGATCCGGATCGGCAGCAGGGGGGACGCGTCGTTCGCCATGCGCGCGGATGTAGCGGCGCGGCGGCCGGCTCGCCAGAGGGGGGCACGCCAAAGGGGGCACGCCAGAGGGGGACACGCGCCGCGCTTGGCCGCCCAGGGTCGCGGGGCTACACCCGCCCGCGGCGGCGGCGGCGGGAGGACGGGGTGGACGAGGTCGATTGCGTGGTGGCGGGGGCGGGGGTGGTCGGCCTCGCGGTGGCGCGCGCGCTGGCGCAGGTCGGGCGCGAGGTGATCGTGCTGGAAGCGGCGGAGGCGATCGGTACCGAAACGTCCTCGCGCAACAGCGAGGTGATCCACGCCGGCATCTACTACCCCGCCGGCAGCCTGATGGCCCGCTTCTGCGTCGCCGGCCGCCGCGCACTGTACGATTTCTGCCGCGACCGCGGCGTGCCGCACCGCAATTGCGGCAAGCTGATCGTCGCCACCTCCGCGGACGAAGACAGCCGCCTCGCCGGCATCAAGGCGCGCGCCGAGGCGAACGGGGTCGAGGGGATGCGCGTGCTGTCCGCCGCCGAGGCGCGCGCGTTGGAACCGGCCCTGGCGTGCACCTCCGCATTGTTCTCGCCGGCGACCGGCATCATCGACAGCCACGCCTACATGCTGGCCCTGCAAGGCGAGGCCGAGGCGGCCGGCGCGCTGGTGGCCTTCCTCAGCCCCGTGGTCGCCGCGCGCGCCGGGCGGGGGGGGATCGAGGTCGAGGTGGGCGGGACGGAACCGATGACGTTGCGCTGCCGGTTGTTCGTGAACGCGGCCGGGCTGCACGCGCCGGGCCTGGCGCGGCGGATCGCGGGGATGCCGGCCGATCGGGTGCCGGGCGCCTATTATGCCAAAGGCAATTATTTCACCCTGAGCGGGAGGTCGCCGTTCTCGCGGCTGATCTATCCGGTGCCGGTGCCGGGCGGGCTTGGCGTGCACCTGACGATCGACCTCGGCGGGCAGGCCCGATTCGGACCGGATGTGGAATGGGTGGAGACGTTGGACTACACGGTCGATCCGCGCCGGTCGGACGGGTTCTATGCGGCGGTGCGGCGCTACTGGCCGGGGCTGGCGGACGGGGCGTTGCAGCCGGGCTATGCGGGGATCCGGCCGAAGATCACGCCACCCGGGGCGCCGGCGCAGGATTTCGTGGTGCAGGGGCCGCAGACGCACGGCGTGCCGGGGCTGATCAATCTGTTCGGTATCGAATCGCCTGGGCTGACGGCATCGCTGGCGCTGGCCGCGCACGTGCGGGAGGTGGCGGAGACGGGGTGAAGGTGCGGGCCGATCAGGCTTGTCCGCTGCCGGGCTTCGGCGCATAGGAAAGCGCCGCATCGGATGCGTGAGATATGACCACGCTTTCCCATACCGTCGCCGCGAAGAAGGCCGAGCTCGACCGGTTGCGCATCCGTGCGCCCGCGGGGCTGACAAACCTCGAACACGCGCACGACCTTGAACTGACCTATACCTCGAACGCGATCGAGGGGAACACGCTCACCGCCGCGGAGACCACCCTCGTCATCGAACACGGCATCACGGTCGCCGGCAAGCCGCTGCGCGACCATCTGGAAGCCGTCGATCATTACGAGGCGATCCGCTATGTGCGCGCGCTCGCCGGCCGGACGACGCCGTTGACCGAGATGGATGTGCGCAGCCTGCATCGGCTGGTCGTGTTGCGCAGCCGACCCGAGATTGCCGGCCGGTACGCGGACCAGGGACGCTATGTCCTGACCGATGCCGGCCGGCATGGCTTCCCCTCGCCGGCGGAGGTGCCGGCGCTGATGGGAGATTTCGCGGCCTGGCTGCGGGGAGCGCCCGATACGCCGGAGACGGGTTTCACCGCGCATCGGCGGCTGGTGGACATTCATCCGTTCAATGACGGGAACGGTCGCACCGCGCGCCTGCTGATGAATCTGATCCTGATCCGCGGTGGCTATCCTCCGGTCGCCGTCCGGCCGGCGGACCGGCCGGCCTATCTACGCGCCTTGCAGCAAGCGCAGGCGGGCGAGGGCGCGGAAGCGTTCGACCGGCTGCTGTTCGAACGCCTGGACGCGACCTTGGATGAGACTTTGCAGGCCTTGCAGGAAGCGCTGGCTGGTCCGCAGGGCCCGGCCGCGACTCCAGGCGACGATCCGGACACGCCCGCACCGTAACGGCTACATGAGATACTGGTATCGTCCGGTATCGACGGACGAACAGATCGTTGCGATAGGGACATACTGGCTTTGCGTCGCCCAAGCGGGCAAGGCGTTCCGGAACGCTGCGAACGGAGCCGACACCAAGCCAAGCTGGTAGGGAGGGCGCTTGGCCGGATCGACGCTCGTGACGTGGTAGCGGCGACACGGCGCGATGGCTTGGTCCAGGTCAACACTCGCATTCGTCGTCAAGGGCCGCCCCAAGGTCGCGCCCACCATAGAGGATGCGGTCGATCGTCGCCCTCCCGCTTCCGACGTGGAAAGCGATCGTCACGCGCCGGGCGAGCCCGATCACCCGCAGTCCGGGCGAATGTCGTCGCGCCTTGTGCCGCGTTCGGGAAATGTCGCCAGACCGCGGCACGCCACCTCGATCTGCTCGACATAGGCGAGCGCCCGCTCCGGGGTGCCGTGCGCCGCAATGTCGTCGTAAAGCTCGATCAGGTCGGCCTGTGCTTCCGGCGCGAGGGAAACGCTATGCTGCACTGCGCCGGGCGCCCAGCCGTCGGGCGTGATGCGCGCGCAAGGTCTGAAAAACCTCGTCGGCCGGGATCGCGCGCGACGGGTCCGCCTGCATGGCGTCGAACACCGGCGCAACCTCCTCGCGCAGCCAGCGTTCCACCGCCGCGTCGCGCTCCTGCAAGGCGCGCAACCCGGCGCGGACGACCTCGCTCGCCGACGCATAGGCGCCCTGGGCGACCAGAGCGTCGATCCAGCCGGCCTGCTCGGCGGGCAGGCTGACGGTGCGCTTCGCGACAGCGGTCATGGCACGCCTCCGATCGAGGATCGTCTTGCACAGGGTATGACGGGTTCATACCACAGCGGGGCCGCCAATGCCACATCGGCCAGTCCGCCACCGGCCGCCCGGCGCCCAGGGTTCCGTTCGATCGGAGGCCATCCGGCCGAGACAAGGACGCGCGATCGCCGTCTCAATCTCTGAAGCCGCCCCCGGCGCCGCACCCGGCCGGCAACGTGGGCCACGACGGACCAAAGTGGATCGGCTGCGCCCCGAGCTTACGCCGTGTGCACGACCCCCGCGCGTCCCAGTTCCGCCGCCCGCCACAGGTACCACGCCGCGGTGGAGCGGAACGGCGCCCATGCCGCCCCCGCTTCACCGAGCCCGCGCGGCTTCGGCTGGGCCTCCAGCCCGTGCAGCAGGCGATAGCCTTCCCGCACCCCGAAATCGTCCACCGGCAGCACATCCGGCCGGCCCAGGGTGAAGATCAGCAGCATCTCCACCGTCCACCGCCCGACGCCGCGGATCGCCGTCAACCGCTCGATCAGCGCGGCGTCGGTGAGCCGCGCGCAGGCGCGCCGGGTCGGCACCACCCCAGCCTCGGCATGCACGGCGATATCGCGCAGCGCGGCGATTTTGGAGCCGGAGAAGCCGCACGCGCGCAACCGCGCCTCCGACAGCGCCAGCAACGCTGCGGGCGCGGGCAAGGCGTCCGGTTCGGCGCCGAGGGCGGCGAACCGGGCCAGGATCGCCTCCGCGGCCCGTCCGTGCAGTTGCTGGTGGGCGATCGCGCGCAGCAACGCCTCATAGGGGCTGCGGGTGCGGTCGATGCCGAGCCGCGGCGGCCCGACCCGGGCGATCAGCCCGGCCCAGCGCGGATCGGCAGAGAGGTGGCGCAGCGCCAGGCTGCGCGGCGGCGGGGGCATGGGGCGCAGTCTGGCCGCACCGGCGGCACGCGACAAGACGCGCGCAAACAAGACAGCTGGGCGAAAAGGCGGCTGGGGGCGGTCGACTCGCGCACTGCATGGTGGAACGGCGTTCCCGCCGCGCGCCCCGGTCATGCGCGCCGGCCCGGCAAAATAAGAATTACCGCCGCCCGCAGAAATCGCTTGCCTCGCCCGGGGCAAATGTTCTATATATGTTCGCAGACATGATCCCCGCCCCCTTCATCGACAAGCTTACCGCGATCCTCGCCTGGCTGGCCGAGCGCCTCGCCGAGATACGCGAACGGAACGCCTTGCGCGCCCAGGCAGCGCTTGAGCAGGCAGCGCGCGAACAAGCAGCGCTCGATCAGGCGGAGGACGACCGGGCGGAGCGCCATCAGGCTGGGTGCGATCAGGACCCCGCGATGGCCGCCCTGCCGGCCGCCGATCCCGCACCCGCTGCACCGGATGCCCAGGGTGGATCGCGCGGGCTGCTGCCCGCCGCGCGCTTGCCGCACCTGCCGGCCATCCTGGTGCCCGCCATCCTGGTGCCCGGCGCGCGCGCGGATGCCGCGGCGGCGGCCGGCGACACAGGCACGCAGTCGATGCACGTCTCTGTAGCGAACATCATCGCGCTGTTCCGCCTGCCCTTGGACGCGGCAGGCTTCCGGTCTGGCGCGGCTGCGCGGGGCGGCGGCTGTTGGATGGGTCGCAAATTCGGGGCTGAGCCGGTGCGGCCGACGCATGCCCATATCGTTACGATATCGAACTGAATATCCGCCCGCAATCCCGCCGGAGCCGACATCCCCCCGGGCGCGGGACCGGTACCCGGCAGAAATTCTCGTTTCGCCGGCGAAGGAGCCGGCGCAATGCAAACCCAGGCGCCCCCGCGGCGAAGGCCGCAGCCCCGGACTCCCGACCCTGTCTCCATGCCGCCGGGGCGGAACGTGCTTCCGCCGCGCGTCCTGGTCATCCGCGCAGGCCCGGCAAAATGAGCTGCGCGACAGACGGGAGGGGCGAACGACAGCCCCGCCCGGCCGGCTCAGCGGGTCGGGTCGAAGCCGAGGAACCCGGCGGACGGGACCGGCGTGCCGCCATTGCCGGCAAACCGCTCCGGACCCGAAACCGGCGCCGCGCGCCGTGCCGTCACCGGCCCTCGCGCCGGGTGCGTCCGCACCGTGGCGGCAGCGGGGGTCGCCACCGGCCGCGGCCCCGCGCCGCGACCGCCCGCGACCGCACGCGGCGGCGCCCCACCCCCGCCGGAGGCCGCGGCATTGCCGGCGCCCATCGACAGCAGCAGGAACGTGATGTCGTTGCGGCCGAGGTCGATGGACAACTGCAACGGCGTCATCCCGAGCACGTTGTCCCCCTGCAGCGCCGCACCCCGGTTCAGCGCGTCCCGCGCCGCTGCCAGGTCGTCGCGGTTGATGGCGTCGAACAGGGCCGCAGTCGGGTCCATGCCGGCGGAGTCGATCGGGGCGGGCGCTACCGCCTCGCTCCCGCGCGCTCCGGGCAGCGCGGCAGGCGGCGGTTTCACGACCGGCCCCCGGTTGCGGTTGCCCGACGCGGGCAAGGGATTGGAGATCTGCGTGCCGCCGGCGCCCGCCATCTGCGCCCGCGCCGGCGCGGCCGTCAGGCACGCCGACGCCCCGAGGCCCAGCGCCAACGCTGCCGCGAGCCGCCGCCCACCCCTCGCTTCACGTCCGGCCGGTCGTGTCCTGCGTGCCATGCTGCCTGCCACCCTGCCTGTTTCGCGCGCCGTCTGCCCGCACCATGATGACGTGAAGAATCCCTGGGGCGAAGAACCCCTGAGGTGAGCCATCACCGGGCCGTCGTATCGCGCCGGCCCGCGCCGAGGTCCAGCGCGCCCTTGCCGGCCGGCGCGGCCCCGCTCAGCCCTGCCCGGCTCAGCCCTGATTAAGCCAGCAGATTCCGGCGTTCAGATACAGTGCATAGCCGGTCCACAACAGATAGGGAACCAGCAACCACGCCGCGACCCGGTCGATCGCGGCGAAGCGCCGCATCGTCAGCCCGATCGCGACCACCAGCGCCGCCAGCACCGCGAGCGCCGGCAGCGGCTGGTGCAGCCAGAAGAAGACCGGGGTCCATGCCGCGTTCAGCGCCAGTTGCCAGCCCCAAAGTTGCAGCGCCGGCCCCGCCTGCACCCGCCGCCAGACGCGCCAGGCAGCCACGCCCATCAGCACGTACAGCACGGTCCACACCGGCCCGAACACGGCGTTCGGCGGCGTCCCCGGCGGCTGCGCCAGGGATCCGTACCAGCCGCGGATCGCCGAGGCCGTCAGCGCGCCGTCGGCGGCCCCGACCAGCAGCCCGAGGCCGATGAATCCCACCAAAGCCAGGCCAGGCCAGGCCGGTGGGGCGGCATGCGGGCCGGCACCCCCGCCATGTTCCGGATCGGTGATCTGGAAGACACCCTCCTTCGCCCCTACCATCAGGCGCACCCCACCATCGGGCGCCCCAAACCATGGGGCCGTTGACCGCCGAACGTCGATGCAGCAGGCGCAATGTAGGCGCGTGGCCGCCCGCCGCGAAGCACCTTGGCGCTCGCGCGGGCGATCCTCCCGGATCGTTCATCGCCCCTCCCGCCGCCAGCCGAGCAGCAGCAGCCCCAGGATCAGCGGCAGCGCCGCCCACGGCGGCAGCAGCGGCACCAGCGCGACGCCGGTGACCACATGTGCGCCCCGCCGCTCCAGCCCGACCCAGCCGGGACCGGAAGCCGAGTCCCTGCGCGCGCCATCCCCCTCCGCCACCTCCCCGTGCCCGACCCGGCGCAAGGTCGGCACAAGCGGCGCGGCGGCGCTGCCGAGCCAGTGCACGCCGCCGCCCGAGGCCGCCGCCAGCGGCCCGAGCTTGTCCGCCGTCGCCCGCAGATCCGCATATTCCGCCGGGTCGGCGGCCGTGACCGCGGCGACCGCGGTGCGAGTCCCGTCCGTCACCCGCCACACGCCGGGGCGCGGCGCCGCCAAACTGCCCGCCGCGAGCCCCGGGCCGGTCCGGCGCAGGTCCAGCACGTGGCGCACCCCGTCCGGCCCGGTCGCGGTTACCGGGATCGCGGCATGCCCTGCGAGCCGGCGCCGGACCACCACCAGGCGCCCCTGGGTAACCGAGGCGGTGAGCGCGTTTTCCTCCAGCGCCGGCTCCTTCATCAGCCAGTGCGCGACCCGACGCAGCAGCTCGGCGTCCGGGCCGCCGCCGTCATGGCCGCGCGACCACAGCCAGATCTGATCGGACAGCAGCAGCGCGACCCGCCCCTTGCCGACCCGGTTCAGCACGAGCAGCGGCGCCCCGCCGGGCGCGCGCATCAGCACCTCCCCGTGCACGTCCGCCGGGCGGATGCGGCGATACCAGGGGCCCCAGGTCGGCGCCGCATCCGGCCGGTCCGGCGGGTTGGCACCGGCCAGGCCGGCGGTGACGGGATCGCGCGCGCCGATCGCGGTGACCCGCGGACGGAACCGCCCGTCCACCACCGCGCCGCCCGCGTCGCCCCCGGACGGCCCCGCTCCCGCCGCCGGACCGCCCGCGGTGCCCGGATCGCCCGCCGGAGAGTCCGCCGCGGCCGTGTCGCGCAACGTCCCACCCGACCCGCCGCCACCCAGGTCGCCCCCCAGGCCCCCGCCGCCCGGATTCGCCGCCTGCCGGCCCGCCCCGCCCGCGGCCGGCACCGCCGGCAGCACCGAGCGCAGGGGCGTATCGGCCAGGCTGCCGTCGCCGGCGAACTCCGGCCCCACATCCAGCAACAACGCCCCGCCGCCGCGCACATAGGTCGCGACGTTCGCCAGGTAGTGCAGCGGCAGCAGCCCGGTATCGGCGAACCGGTCCAGGATGATCAGGTCGAAGTGGTCGATCTTGCGGTCGAACAACTCGTCCACCGGGAACGGGATCAAGGACAGCTGATCGAGCGGCGTGAGGTCCACCTTGTCCGGCGGCCGCAGGATGGTGAAATCGATCAGGTCCACCGCCGGATCGGATGTGAGCAGCCGCCGCCACGTCCGCTCGCCCTGGTGCGGGCTGCCGGACACCAGCAGCACCCGCAGCCGGTCGCGCACCCCGGTGACCTGCACCACCGCCTGGTTGTTGACGGTCGAGACCTCGCCCGCGAGCGGCGCGGCGGCGAGCGCGATCACCACCGGCCCGGCGCGGCGGATCGGCACCGGGATCGTCACCGCCCGGCCGACCGGCACCCTCCGCGTCTCCGCCGGCCCGCCGCCGCGGCGGATCGTGAGCGCCGCCGGCGTGCCGTCGTCATGGGCGCCGAGGTCCTCGATCGCGACCCGCAGCGCGACCGACTTGCCGACGATGCCGTAGGCCGGCGCGTCCAGCACCCGCAGCACCCGGTCGGTCTGCTCGCCGCGCGCCGGGATCAGCAGGTTGAACGGCGCGCCGCCGAGCGCCGCCGCGCGCGCCGCCGCGGCCGGCACGTCCGCCACCTCCCCGTCCGTGATCGCGATCGTGCCGGCGTAGCGGTCGGCCGGGATGTCGGCCAGCGCGCGGCCCAGCGCGGCGAACAGCCTGGTGCCACGATCGCCGTGTTCGGACACGACCACCGTGCGCAGTTCCAGCCCCGGATGGGCCGCCGCCTGCGCGGTCAGCGCCGCGGCGGCACGCGCCGCCAGCGGCGCCCGGTCGCCGATCCGCATCGAGGCGCTGTGGTCCACCAGCAGCACGCCGATGTCGGGCAGCGGGCGCACCGTCTCACGCAGCAGGGCCGGCCCGGCGAGCCAGCCGAGCAGGGCCGCGAACGCCGCCCCCCGCCAGGCCGCGCCGCGCGCCCGCCGCCACAGCCCGAAGCCCACCGCCAGCGCCGCCAGGGCGGCCAGGACCGCGAGCGCCGGCAGCGGGATCAGCGGGATGAAGCGCAGCGCGACCGTGAGGTTCTGTGGCCCCATGCTAGTGCTCTGAACCAAACAGAAGATTCACAACGGGGCGGAACCGTGCGATTCTGCGTGGATGGCACAGACCGTCACTCCCCTCGTCACCGCCACGGACCGCGTGCGTTTGGCCGCTATCCTGGAGGATCGCAACCGTCCGCAGAAGCATGTGCAGCGGGCCAGGATCATTCTTCTGTCGGCCGAGCGACTGACCGCGCTCGAGATCGCGGTGCGCAGCGGCGCCAGTCGGCCGTCGGTGTGGCGTTGGCAGCAGCGTTTCGCCGAGGAAGGCATCGCCGGATTGTTGCGCGACAAGACGCGCAAGCCGGGCCGCGCGCCGTTGTCGCCTGCGATCGTCGCGCGCGTGCTGGCGCTGCCGTGCGGCAAGCCGCCGAAGGGCGCCACCCACTGGACCGGCCGCCTGGTGGCCAAAGCCGTCGGCATCAGTCTGAGCGCCGTGCAGCGCATCTGGCGCGCGCATCGGCTGCAGCCACACCGCATCAGAACCTTCAAGAAATCCAATGATCCGGCGT
>JABBNW010000006.1 GCA_019352115.1 Pseudomonadota bacterium | reverse complement strand
CGCGCGCGGCCCAAGAAGCCGCTGCGCCTGCTGCCCCGCGGCTACGGCTGGCTGGCGCGGATGGCGCCGGATCTGGTGCCGTACGGCATCGAGCTCGCCCATTTCCTGGCGCAGCCGGAAATGGCGGAATTTCTGGCGACCGCCCCGCGGCTGTGGAACGTGCTGCGCCCGATCTGCCGGATGTTCGGCATCATGCCGCCCGAGACCCTGCCGCTCCCGCCGCCCAGGCCGGCGCGGCGCGCGCCGGCGGGAAGACCCGATCCCGTGCGCATGCTCCGGCTGTCCGACGCCGCGGCGGCCCGCGAGTACGGCCCGCAAGGCTTCCGCCCTCCGCTTTTCGGACGCTAGAGCACCGCGGGGTTTCGCACGTCCGTATCGTTGCTATATCGCAACGTAACTGCCCTGCGATCGTCCCCACAATCGCCCGGGAGGGCGGCCCCCAGCGTCGGAAGCCCCCGGGGACGGCGCCTCGGGGGACGGCGCCGGGACCACAGGGACCGCGCCAGCAGACAGCGCACCAAACGCCAAGCTACGGCCGCCACGATGGCCCGGACGAGGCGACAAAAACGCAGGGGTCATTCCGCCGCGCCCCCCAACGGGCAGCGCAGGCGCGCCGGTTCGCCGGCACCGGGGCCGGCGCACGCGCGCCTGGACCGGCCGCCTTGCCGGCCCGGCGCGGAGGGCCGCTGCCCCGACAAACCTGCCGCTCGGCTCAGGCGCGACAACGGGCCTCAGGTGGAGATCATTGCGCGTGCGGTCGGCATCCGCCGGCAGAGCCCGCCTCTATTCCTCGGCGAACGGGTTCTTCGTCCCGCGCAACTGCAACCGGATCGGCACGCCGGGCAGGCCGAACCGATCCCGGATGCTGTTCGCCAGGTAGCGCTGGTAGTCTTCCGGCAGCGCCTCCGCCCGGGTGCCGAAGGCGATGAAGGTCGGCGGCCTCGCCTTGGCCTGGGTGATGTAGCGCAGCTTGATCCGCCCGCGCCCCATCATCGGCGGCGGATGGCGGGACAGCGCCTCGGAGAACCAGCGGTTCAACTCCGCAGTCGGCAGGCGCGTGTTCCACACCGCATGCGCCGCGCGCACGGCCGGCAACAATCGCGCCATGCCGGCCCCCGTCAGGGCCGACAGGGTGACGACGGGCAGGCCCTTCAGCTGCGACAGCGATTCCTCCAACCGTTCGCCCACCGCCCGGCGCGCCGCCGTGCGGTCCGCCACCGCGTCCCACTTGGTCAACACCAGCACGCAGGCCCGGCCTTCGCGTGCGATCAATTGCGCGATCTGCAGGTCCTGGTCGTGCAGGCCTTCCGTGCCGTCGACCGCCAGCACCACCACCTCGGCCATCTTCAGCGCGCCGATTGCCGCCCCGACGGAAAGCTTCTCCAACGCTTCCTCGACCCGAGCCCGCCGGCGCAGGCCCGCCGTGTCCACCAGTTCGATCGGCCCGTCCGGATCGGCCAGCACGACCGCCACGGCGTCGCGGGTCAGCCCCGGCTCGGGCCCCGTCACCATACGGTCCTCGCCGACCAGGCGATTGAGCAGGGTGGACTTGCCGGCGTTGGGGCGCCCGACGATCGCGAGCTTCAGCGGATGCCCGCCCTCGTCCTCGGCCGGCGTGACCGCCTCGGGCAGTCGGGCGGCGATCTCCGACATCAGGTCGGCCACACCTTCCCCATGCTCGGCGGATACGGCCACCGGGTCGCCCAGGCCCAGCTCATAGCCTTCCAACGTCGCGGCGGCGGCCGAGCGGCCCTCCGCCTTGTTCGCAACCAGCAGCACGGGGCGCCCCTGCCGGCGCAGCCACTGCGCGAAATGCCGGTCGGTGGGCGTGATCCCGGCCCGCGCGTCCACCACGAACAGGATCAGATCGGCCTGCCCCACGCCGACGGCGGCGGAGGCCGCGGTCCGTCCGGCCAGGCTCTCGGGCGGCGCCTCCTCGAGCCCCGCGGTGTCGACCAGCATGACCCGCCGGCCGCGCAACATAGCCTCGGCCTCCTTGCGGTCGCGGGTCACTCCGGGGGTGTCCGCCACCAATGCCGTGCGACGCCCCACCAGCCGATTGAACAACGTGCTCTTGCCGACGTTCGGCCGCCCCGCGACGACGACCAGCGGGAGCCGCTCGCCGGTCATCGCAGGGCGATCAGGCGGCCGTCCTGGGACAGCAGCAGCAGCGTTCCGCCGGCGAGGACGGGCTGCACCGGAGCGGCTGGCCCGGGCAGCTTCTGGCGACCGAGGATGGCGCCCGTGTAGGGGCTCACCGCGAGCGCGTCGCCAGCGGTGCCGGTCACGACAAGTCGGTCGGCGGCCAGCACGGGACCGAACCACGTCAGCGGGTTGCTGCGTTTCTTCGGATTCTTCCACTGCGGCAACTGCGTCGCCCAGGCCACCGTGCCGTCGTCGATCCGGATCGCGGTGATGATCTGGTCGAGGGTGACGAGGAAGGCCCATTCCCCGGCCACCCAGGGGCTGTCTTCCCCGGCGACGGCGTGGCTCCAGAGTCGCCGGCCGGACGGCAGGTCGATGCCGACCGCGAGGCCGCCCATCCCGATCGCGACCACTCGCCCGTTGGCGATGGCCGGGAGCCCGCGGATCGAGGCGATCTCGGGCAGGGTGCCGCCGATGGCCGGCGCGTAGAGCGTATCGGTCCAGACCACGTTGCCGGATTCGGCGCGCAAGGTTGCGATCTCGCCGGAGGCGAAGCCGGCGACCACCAGCCCGTCGGCGAAGGCGGGCGCCGGTTCTCCGAGCAGTGCGGTGACCGCGTTGCTGGCCTGGTAGGACCACAACGCCTGACCGTGGCCGGTGTCGAGCGCGCGCACCTGGTCGTCGATCGTGGTGACGAACACCCGTCCGGCGACGATCGTGGGACCGGACCGCGCCGGCGACCCGAGGCCGGCGCGCCACCGTTCCTTGCCGTTCGCGGCTTCCAGCGCCACCAGATCGCCGAGACCGTTGGCTGCGTAGAGGACCCCGTCGGCGATCCCGATGCCGCCGCCGACATTGGTGCTGCGAACATGCTTGCCGCGGGTTTCGGCGGCCCAGCGCGGCGTGCCGGTGGCGAGGTCGAACGCGCGGACCCGGGCGCGGGCATCCATCGTATAGACGACCCCGTCGGCAACCACCGGGGCGGCGAGCAGCTTCTGCCGGTAGCCGCCGCCGGCGCCGATGCCGGTAGCCCAGGCCTCGGCGAGCACCGGCCGTGCGGCGAGCTGGCCCATGTCATGCGCCGGGTTGCCGCCCGGTTGCGGCCAATCGGCATTGGCGACCGCCGGCGGCAGCACGACGGGGGGCGGCGTGTGGCCGACCGCGAGCGTGTTCCGTGCGGTCAGGACCGGTATGCGCACGCCCGGCAGCTTCGGTTTGATCTTGCCGAACCAGTCGCCCCCCAGACCGCAGCCGGTCAGGGCCAGAGGCAGGGCGAGGGCGGCGCGGCGGGACAATTGGGCTGGCGACAAGGCGCGACGGGCGGTCATCCGTTCAGCCCCGCGAGCAGGGCGTTGGCGCGCTGGCGCAGGCCGCCGGGGGCGGTCTTGTCCTGCATCAGCGCGGTCAGGCGTCGCTTCGCCTCCGCGGTTCGGTGCTGGCGCAGGTCCAGGAGGGCAAGGTCCTCCTCGGCCAGGTCCCGCCAGGCCCCGCCTGGGATCGCAAGCGGGCGGAGCCTTGCGGCGAGCACGCCGGGATCGCCGGCGTCGAGCTGCCGGCTGGCCCACAGCAGGCTCGCGAGACCGCGCAGCAGCGGGTCGGCGTCGCGATCGGCGGCGACGGCGTTCCAGAGCGCGAGGGCGGCGGTGGCGTGACCGTCGTCCGCATTCAGCGCCGCGGCCCGCAGCCGCGCCAGGGTGCGGTAGCCGGGCGGAGCGGAGCGGGCGAGCGTGTCGAACGTGGCGAGGGCACGGGCATGCGCGGCGGCGGCCTGGGGTCCAGTGGCCTCGGCCTCCAGCATCGCCGTGACATAGACCTGCGCCGCCTTCCGGTCCTGGCGGGCTTCGTACCAGCGCCAGCCCTGCCAGCCGGCGACGCCGACGATGGCGATCAGCGCGAGGGTCAGGACGACGCCGGCGTAGCGGGTGAGGAGGTGGCGCATGCGCTCTGCGCGCAAGTCCTCCTCGACCTCGTCAAAGATGTCGGGCACGCACGTACTCCCGCCTGGCCGCTGGCCGATCCTGGGTTTCTGGGGCGGCGGACCATAGCGACCGCGGCGTGCGGCGGCAAACACCGCCTCCACCACGCCGGGCGCATGGGGTTCGGCCGGGGGGCCCCGTGACGTTTTCACAACAAGGCGGGGGTGTCGTGCGGGCCCTTCCTTGCCTCCCGCCCCAATCCGCCTGCTATAAGCCGGCCAATGGAGCCGATCCGATGACCCCCGCCCTCCGCGCCGTCTGCTGTGCCGCGTTTCTCCTGCTGCTGTCGGGCTGCGGCGGGTCCGACACGCCCAAGGCGGGCGCGCCGGGCATTCCGCCCGCCCCGGTCGACGTGCTGTACAACCATGGGATCGACGCGCTGAACGCGCAGCGGTACCAGACGGCCGGCGACCAGTTCACCTCGGTGGAGGAGAACTACCCCTATTCGGAATGGGCGACGAAGGCGCAGCTCATGCTGGGCTACAGCCAGTACCTGCAACAGAACTACACCGGGGCGCTGGACACCATCGATCGCTACATCGAGCTGCATCCCGCGAGCCGCGATATCGCCTATGCGTACTACCTGCGCGCGCTTTGCTATTATGAGCAGATCGAGGACGTCGAGCGCGACCAGGACAACACCCTGAAGGCGATCGCGGCGCTGCGCCAGGTGGTCGACCGCTTCCCCGGCACCGCCTATGCGCGCGACGCGCGGCTGAAGATCGACCTTGCGCGCGATCATCTGGCCGGCCACGAGTTGGCGATCGGCCTCTTCTACGAACATCAGCACCTGTATGAGGCCGCGATCGGCCGCTACCAGCGGGTCGTGGAGGATTTCCAGACCACCAACCACGTCGCCGAGGCGCTGCACCGGCTGGTGGAGGTCTATCTGCGACTCGGGATGCGCGCGCAGGCGCTGCGGTCGGCCGCCGTGCTCGGCTACAATTACCCGGGCAGTTCCTGGTACGCGGATACCTATGCCGATCTCTACAACGACAAGCTGGTGAAGGGATTGCCGCCGCCCAAAGGTCCGGGGCACGGCTTCCTCGACCGCACCTTCGGCTGGCTGTTCTGAGAGTTTGTGAATGAATGCCCGCGAGCCGCCGAAATCGCCCGAACACCCGGGCAGTTTCATCGGGCATTCTTTCGCAAGTTCGATTGCTTTTCACGCTCTGAGCCGATTCGGACCGTGCTGACCGCGCTCGCCATCCGCGACGTGGTGTTGATCGAACGGCTGGACCTCGGGTTCGGCCCGGGGTTGACGGTGCTGACCGGGGAGACCGGGGCCGGCAAGTCGATCCTGCTGGACAGTCTGGGGCTGGCGCTCGGCGCGCGAGCCGAAGCCGGGCTGGTGCGCGCCGGTGCCGCCCAGGCCAGCGTGACCGCGTGTTTTGCCCCGCCGGCCGGGCATCCGGTGGCGGTGCTGCTGGGCGAAGGCGGGATCGCAGCCGAGCCGGGCGAGGACATCGTGCTGCGCCGGGTGGTAGGCGGCGACGGGCGCTCCCGCGCGTTCGTCAACGACCAGCCGGTGGGGGTGGCCCTGCTTCGCCGCATCGGCGCGGCGTTGGTGGAAGTGCAGGGTCAGCACGAGCAGATGGGGCTTGCCGACCCCGCGAGCCATGCGGCGCTGCTGGATGCCTTCGGCGTGCCGCCGCCTTTGCGGGCGGAGGTGGCCGCGGCCTGGGCAGCCTGGCGCGGCGCGCGCGATGCCCTGGGCCGTGCGCGAGAGGCGATAGCGGCGGCGCGGCGGGACGAGGAGTGGCTGACCCACGCCGTCTCCGAACTGGCGGGCTTGGCGCCGCAGCCGGGCGAGGAGGAGGCGCTCGCCGGCGAACGTCAGCGGCTGCAACAGGCCGAGCGCCGGGCCGAGGCGATCGCCGCCGCCGCGGCCGAACTTTCCCCCGGCAGCCACGGCCGCGACCGCCGCAATCCCGGTCCGGGGGCCGCGTTGCGCGCCGCCGCGCGGGCCTTGCAGCGGCTGATCCCGACCACCCCCCGGGGGGAGGGGGCGCGGGAGGCGGCGCCGGCCCCGGGGAACCCCGTAGACCCCGCTCTGGCGGCCTTGGAGCGGGCCGAGGAAGCGCTGGCGGAGGCGGAGACCCTGCTTTCGCGCCTGGCGGCAGAGGCGGAGTCCGATCCGCGCCGGCTGGAGCAGGCCGAGGAGCGCCTGTTCGCCCTGCGCGCCGCCGCCCGCAAGCACGCGGTGGCGGTCGCCGAGCTGCCGGGGCTGCTCGATACCCTGTCGGCGCGCCTGGCGGCGTTGCAGACCGGGGAGGCGGAAGTGGCGGCGCTGGAGACCGCGGCGGCGGCTGCCCGGACCCGTTACGAGGCGGCCGCCGGCGCGCTATCGGCGGCGCGGGCGGCGGCGGCGCGCAAGCTCGATCGCGCGGTGGGGCGCGAACTGCCCCCGCTGCGGCTGGAGAAGGCGCGGTTCCACGTGGAAGCGACGCCGCTGGCCGAGGCCGACTGGGGTCCGGGCGGGGCCGATGCGGTGCGCTTCCTGATCGCGACCAACCCGGGACAGGAACTGGGATCCTTGGCGCGGGTGGCCTCGGGCGGGGAATTGTCGCGGCTGATGCTGGCGCTGAAGGTGGTGCTCGCGGCGGGCTCGCCGGTCCCCACCTTGGTGTTCGACGAGGTCGATGCCGGCATCGGCGGCGCCACGGCCGCGTCGGTGGGGGAGCGGCTGGCGCGGGTGGCGGAGGGGGTGCAGGTGCTGGTGGTGACGCACAGCCCGCAGGTGGCGGCGCGCGGGGCGGCGCATTTGCGGGTGGCGAAGGCGAGCGCGGCCGGCCGGACGGCGACCCTGGTGGAGGCGCTGGATCCGGCAGCACGGCGGGAGGAAATCGCGCGGATGCTGGCGGGGGAGACGGTGACCCAGGCGGCGCGGGCGGCGGCGGCGGAGTTGCTGGGGGCGGGGTGAGCCCGCCGGTCCGAGCGCCGGAGGGTACCCCTGGCGGTAGGGCTTCGTTCACCCTTCCTGCCTGCCGGCGGGGTCGCCCCGTCGTCCCGCACGTGAGGCAGCGTGTTGTAAAACCTGACCCATCAGCGGCATTTCGTTCCAAGCGGAATGTACACCCGGGACGCCGCGGATGCCCGGGCTGTACAAGGCTCGGCCGTCATGTGTCTCCAGTCCGGCCATGGCCCGAGGAGCCTTGAGCCGCCGCAGCGTCATCCGCGGCGGGGCGGGCGTTCCGGCGAAATGCTGAAGCGGTAGCGCTCAGGTAAACGGTACCGCCCAGTTACGGGCCGCTACCTCTGACGCCCCGCGAGGGCGCGGGTCACGACGTCCGGCGCGCACGCGATCACGCGTAGCAAGGCACGCGCCGGGCCGGTCGGGACACGGCGGCGGCTCTCGTATTGGCGGACCGCATCGACCGAGAAGCCGAAGCGGGCCGCGAACGCCTCCTGCGACAACCCAAGCCCCGTGCGCAGCGCCCGCACATCCTCCACCGCTTCCGGTGTGATGCGACGCCCAGTGCGAAGCTGCGCCGGCGTGAGCACCGGGGCGGTGTCTGGATCCTCGGCGGCCTGGCGGGCAATCTCTTCGTCCGTCGTGGTATCGACCCGGCTCCAGTCGATCCTGGCGAGGTCGAGTTCATTCCGAGAAAGTGGCGCTGTAGGCATGGCTCTTACCCTTGTTGGGCCGGCGCAGGCTGATGATCCAGCGCTGCGGCTCCTCGGGGGTCCCGCGCCACGTATAGACGCATACGAGCACCCGGCCGGCGACGCGGCCATACGCGACGATCCGATGCTCGCCATAGTCGTTCCGGCGGTCGTCAAGCTCGATCGTGTGTCCGTCGAACAGCGCCATGGCGATCGCGAAGGGCAGCGCCCGCTCGCGCGCGTTGCGGTCGCTCTTGGACGGGTCCCACCCGAAGCGCATGGGCCAGTCTAGGTCATTGACCGACTGTGTCAATGACCAAATCCATCCGCCCGGCAGACCTGCTCGGCTGTCCCCACGAACCACGCCCGCGTCCTGACGCGGTTCTTCGCAGTTTTGGAATGGGCAGCGGTCCGCTGCTGCCCTGGGGTCGCTACAGCCGGCGTTCGACCATCAACTGCTTGATCGAGGCGATCGCCTTCGCCGGATTGAGGTTCTTCGGGCAGCTATCGGTGCAGTTCATGATCGTATGGCAGCGATACAGCTTGAACGGGTCTTCCAGCGCATCGAGCCGTTCCCCGGTCGCCTCGTCGCGCGAATCGGCGATCCAGCGATAGGCTTGCAGCAGCACCGCGGGGCCGAGGTAGCGGTCGCCGTTCCACCAGTAGCTCGGGCAGGAGGTGGTGCAGCAGAAACACATGATGCATTCCCACAGCCCGTCGAGCTTGGCGCGCTCCTCCCGGCTCTGCTGGCGTTCCCCGTCCGGCGGCGGCGGGGTGTCGGATTTCAGCCAGGGCTCGATGCTGCGCAACTGCGCGTAGGCCTGGTTCAGGTCGGGCACCAGGTCTTTCACCACCGGCATGTGCGGCAGCGGGGAGATGCGCACCGCGCCGGTGACGTCCTCGATCGGCTTGAGGCAGGCGAGCGTGTTGCCGCCGTCGATGTTCATCGCGCAGGAGCCGCAGATGCCTTCGCGGCAGGAGCGGCGGAAAGTCAGGGTCGGATCGACCTCGTTCTTGATCTTGATGAGCGCGTCGAGCACCATCGGCCCGCAGGCATCGAGATCGATCTCATACGTATCGGTGCGCGGGTTCTGCCCGTCGTCGGGGTTCCAGCGATAGATGCGGAACGCGCGCACGCGCTTCGCGCCGGCGGGCGCGGGAAAGGTGCGGCCCTGGCCGATGCGGCTGTTGGCGGGGAGGCTGAAGGCGACCATCGTTGCGTTCTTTCCTATGCCGCTCAGTACACCCGCTTCTTCGGCGGAAACACCGAAACCTCGTTCGTCAGGGTCTGCATCTTCACCGGCCGGTAGTCGAGCCGCACGTCCCCGGCGTCGTCGCACCAGGCCAGGGTGTGCTTCATCCAGTGCGCGTCGTCGCGGTCCGGATAGTCGTCATGGGCATGCGCGCCGCGGCTTTCGGTGCGCGCCGCGGCACCGAACATGGTGACCATGGCGTTGCCCATCAGGTTCTGCAATTCCAGCGCCTCCATCAGGTCGCTGTTCCAGATCAGGCTGCTGTCGGCCACCGACATGTCCTGCATGCCGCCCCAGAGCTGGCGCATCTTGTCCACGCCCTCGGCCAGGGTCTTGCTGTTGCGGAACACCGCCGCGTGGTTCTGCATCGTGCGCTGCATGGTCAGCCGCAGATCTGCAACCTTGGTGCCGCCCTTGGCGTGGCGGGCGCGATCGAAGCGATCGAGAGACCCTTCCCCGGCACGCGCCGGCAGCGGCGGCTGGGAGGCGCCGGATTTCACGATCTCCGCCGCCCGCTGCGCTGCGGCGCGGCCGAAGACCACGAGATCGAGCAGCGAGTTCGTACCGAGTCGGTTCGCCCCATGCACAGACACGCAGGCGCATTCGCCTACCGCCATCAGCCCGGGAATCACCGCATCGGGGTTCCCCGGGGTCGGGCGCAGCACCTCTCCGCGGTAGTTCGTCGGGATGCCGCCCATGTTGTAGTGCACGGTCGGCAGCACCGGGATCGGCGCCTTCGTGACATCGACGCCAGCGAACACCTTGGCGGTCTCGGAGATGCCCGGCAGGCGTTCATGCAGCAGGTCGGCACCCAGATGCTCCAGGTGCAGCATGATATGATCCTTGTCCGGACCGCAGCCGCGACCTTCCGCAATTTCGATCGTCATGGAGCGCGACACGACGTCGCGCGACGCGAGGTCCTTGGCGGTGGGCGCATAGCGCTCCATGAACCGCTCGCCCTCGGCGTTCGTGAGGTAGCCACCCTCGCCGCGCGCGCCTTCGGTGATCAGGCAACCGGCGGGGAAGATGCCGGTGGGGTGGAACTGCACGAACTCCATGTCCTGGCAGGGCAGTCCCGCGCGCAGCACCATGCCGTTGCCGTCGCCGGTGCAGGTGTGGGCGGACGTGCAGGAGAGGAACGCGCGGCCGTAGCCCCCCGTCGCCATCACCACGGTCTGGGCACGGAAGCGGTGGATCGAGCCGTCGTCCAGGCACCAGGCGGTGACGCCGCGACAGACGCCTTCGTCGTCCAGAATGAGATCGAGCGCGAAGTATTCCACGAAGAATTCGACTTCGTGCTTCAGGCTCTGCTGGTAGAGCGTGTGCAGGATCGCATGGCCGGTGCGGTCGGCGGCGGCGCAGGCGCGCATCGCCGGCTCCTTGCCGTATTCCTTCATGTGACCGCCGAAGGGGCGCTGGTAGATCTTGCCTTCCTCGGTGCGGCTGAACGGAACGCCGAAATGTTCCAGTTCATACACGGCCGGAATCGCTTCGCGGCACATGTACTCGATCGCATCCTGGTCGCCGAGCCAGTCCGACCCTTTTACGGTGTCGTACATATGCCAGCGCCAGTCGTCCTCGCCCATGTTGCCGAGCGCGGCGCCGATTCCCCCCTGCGCCGCCACGGTGTGGCTGCGGGTCGGGAACACCTTGGTGATGCAGGCGGTCTTCAGTCCCGCCGCCCCCATGCCGAGGGTGGCCCGCAGCCCGGACCCGCCGGCGCCGACCACCACCACGTCATAGGTGTGATCCACCACCGGATAGGCGTGCGCCGACGGCATGGTGATCGCGTTCATCCTGAAATCCCTTCTCTCCGTCCCGGCAGCTACAGTCCGAGCCGCAGCGCGGCCACCGTGCACAGCAGCGCCAGCACCACCGATCCGCCGCGCACGGCCAGCACCAGCGCAAGGCGCGCGGATTCACGATGAACATAGTCCTCGATCACGACGCACAAGCCCAACGCCATGTGCCAGAAGCTGGCGATGATCAGGCACAGCAGCAGCACGAGCGAAACCGGTCCGTGCAGCCAGCGGGCGACCGTCTCCGCCCCGCTGCCTTCCATCCGCATCATGTTGGCGATGAACCACAGCGACAGCGGCACCAGTGCCAGCGCGGTGACCCGCTGGACCCACCAATGCCCAGAGCCGGCGCGTGCCGACCCGAGCCCTCGCGCCCGTCCGAGCTGCGAGCGGCGGATCACGACTTGCGGGGTGGGATCCGAACCGGCCATCACCAAACCACCAATCCGACGAGCCACACGATCACGGTCGTGGCCACGGTCGCCGCCACCACGGCCCATCCGGAGGCGCGATAGGCGCGGTCGTCGAAGCCGCGCCCGATGTCCCAGAACAGATGCCGGATACCGGTGAACAGATGGAAGATGAGGGCGGCCGACCAGCCGAGCAGCAGCAGCACACCGATCACCGAGCCCAGGAACCCCTGCACGACGGCGAAGCTGGCATCCCCCATGGCCGCGGCAACGAGCCACCACGTCAGCAGCAGGGTGCCGAGGGCCAGGCCCACGCCGGTCACCCGGTGGCTGATCGACAGCGCCATGCTGACCGGCCAGCGATAGACTTGCAGATGGGGCGACAGCGGGCGGCGAACCAGCTTGCCCTCGGAAGTGCGCGCTACCATCAGCGCGTCGCGGACATCCTGCACGGCGGCATCCTGTTGCTCCGGCTGACGCACTGCACCAAGCCGTTGCGGACCCTTACTCTGGGGCTTCCCGAGGGTCAACGCGGCCCGCCGGCGTTGCGGCCCGGGTCTCGGGCATGAACGTCGCGAGCAGCGCCGCCCCGGCCAGCCCGATCGCAGCCAGGCAGAGGAACGCCACCCGGTTGCCCGCCATGTCCGCCAACGCGCCGCCGAGAGCCGTGCCGAGGGTCGCTCCGCCGGCGGCGCAGAGGCCGAACAGGCCGATGCACAGGTTGAAATGCCCGCTTTCGCGTGTGAGATCGGCAGCGGTCAGCGGCAGCATGACGCCGATCACCGCCGCACTGACGCCGCCCAGCGCCTGGCCGGCCAGCAGTACCGCCGGCGTCGGCAGCAGGGCCAGCAGCACACCCGGCAGCGGCAGGATCGTCCAGCCGAGCACCAGAAGCGGGCGCCGGCCGCGTCGCTCGGCCTCCCGCCCGACCCACCCGGACGTGAGTGCCACCACTGCCTGGGGGAGGACGATGGCGGCGGCAATGATGAGGCTGGCGCGCGTGCCGGCCTGGCGGGTCATCAACGACGCCGCCAGCGGCAGGACCTCCGCATTGGCCAGGAAGAACAGCACGAGGGCGGCAGCGAATATGAGCAGCCGTCGATCGGACAGCAGAGCGACGATGCTGGTCCTGAAGGGCGCGGCTGCGCGCGGCGCCTCGGGGGCTGCTGCCGGCCCGGTGGCCTCGGGCGGCGCGTCTGCGCGGCGAACCGCCTGGCGGGGGAGGAGCGCTACCGCCGCCAGCGCCGGCACGCCCAGCGCCGCGGTGAGCCAGAACACCGCGCGGGTGCCGAGCGTGCTGCCGGCCGCGCCCATCGCCGCCGCCGCAAGACCGTTGCCCACGGCGCCGAAGGCCGCGTTGCGTCCCAGCCGCTCCCCCAGCGCTGCGCGGCCGACGAGGCGAAGACTGAGGGCGGCGATGGCGGGGGTCAGCACGCTGCTCGCGATCCCGTGGAGCACTTCGGCGGCCATGACCCCTAGCGCGACGGGCCAAAGCGCGAGCAGCAGCGCCGCCGCCATGATGCCGCCGATCGCTGTCGCCGTCGCTGCGCGCTTCGCTGTCGTGGCATCCACCAGCGCGCCCGCCGGCAGCTGGCTCGCCACCCCGACGATGGTGCCGACGCTGAGCATGAGGCCGATATCGCCTTCGGTCCATTTGTGCGCGGTCAGATAGACGGCGACGAAGGGCCCGAAGCCGGTCTGTACATTGGCGAGAAAGAAATTCAGCAGATCGAGGGCCCGCTTGCCGCGGTCCTGACCCGGTGGGCGGAGATCCGGCATCGGCTAGTGTCCTGCCCCTGAAATGCCTTCCCATTTCAGGGACCAGCAGGCCACTGAAAACAAAGAGCTGGTGTCCCGACGCATGATGACGCCGTTTGCGTGTCGGGACACTAGCGGGGTGCGGCCGTACCGCCCGACGGGGGAGCGAGCGGAGACACGGCCAAGGGAGCGGCCGGCGGGATGGCGAAGGGGGCGACGGGAAGCGCATCGGAAGACGTCGACAGAGGGTTCGTGGAGAGGGTAGTCGCGGGGGCGTCGAACGGGATGGGAGCGGCGATCGTGCCCGTCGGGTTTGACACGGGTTCGTGCGGGCGAACGGCTGGGAGGGACGGTGTTGGCTGGACGGCAGCGGCGTGCGGCGGCTCGGATGCCGTACCAGGGCCTGGCCCCGCGCCCGTCCCCGGGAGCGCGTTCGAGGTTGCTCCTGCCGGGTGGGCGTGCGCCACCACGACCGGGGCCGGACGCTGCGTCCCTTTGTATTGCGGCGCCGCACCGATTTCGGCCGGCGTCAACGTGATGGCGATGTGGTTCCCTCCCGCGCCCGGATGGAACCGCAAGGTGCTCCAGTGCACGGCGACATTGCGGCTGCCAACGCCCATGAAGCCCCCGAAGTCGATCACCGCCGCCTCCGGGACGCCGGCCGCATTGACGAGCACGTCGGTCAGGCGACCGATCTGCTTGCCATCCGGCCCCGTCACCGGCTGCCCGAGCACGGCAATCATTTCGTTGGGCGGCACACGGCGCACGCGCGGGTGAACGACCGCCGCACCGGACGGCGCCGGCGGTGCGTGGGGCGGCGGCGCGCCCGGGGGAGCGGCAACGGGAGCGGCAACGGGAGCAGCCTGCCCCGGTGTGCCGGCGGCGGTTCCCGTTGCGGAAGCGGCCGCCGGCGGCGCCCCCCCGGACGTGGCCGCCGGAGGCGCCGGCGCGGCGTGCGACAAGCTCGGGGCTATCGCCAGGAACACGACAAGGTGTCCTGCCAATCGCGCGCGAACGCCCTTTCTCATGTGGGGCAGCCCGTTTGCGGCGAGTTCCGGACCGCCATTGCCGCAAAAAAGCCCGATCCTGCCGCTTTAAGCGTTCCATCACCCGCCGGACGCCGTTGGCGGATCAAGGAGACACACTCGCCATGCGAATTGCGCAGATCGCTCCGCTGACCGAATCCGTCCCGCCGCGCCTCTACGGGGGCACCGAACGGGTGGTCTCCTTCCTGACCGAAGAGCTGGTCCGCCAGGGCCACGACGTGACGCTGTTCGCCAGCGGCGATTCCGTCACCGCAGCCGATCTGGTGCCGATGGCGCCGCGCGCGTTGCGCTTCGAGCCTGGCCTGCGCGACGCCATGGCGCCCATGCTGCTGATGCTGGAGGAGGTCTATCGCCGCGCGCATGAGTTCGACGTGCTGCATTTCCACCTGGACTACTGGTCCTATCCCCTGTTCAGCCGTCAGAGTACGCCGTTCGTGACGACCCTGCACGGTCGCCTCGACCTGCCGGAGCTGCGGCCAGTCTATAGCCGGTTCAACGAGGCCCCGGTCGTCTCGATTTCCGACGCGCAGCGCCGGCCGCTGCCGGAGGCGAATTACGTCGCGACCGTTTACCACGGGTTGCCGCTCGATCTGCTCACGCCGCGCCCGGTCAAGCCGTCGTACCTTGCGTTTCTCGGTCGCATCGCTCCGGAAAAGTCGCCCGACCGTGCGATCCGGATCGCACGGCGGGCCGGCATCCCGCTCAAGATCGCGGCCAAGGTCGACCGCGTGGACGAAGAGTATTTCCGCACCAAGATTCGCCCCATGATCGACGGTCGCCACGTCGAAATGATCGGCGAGATCGGCGACGCCGACAAGCCCGAGTTCCTCAGCGGCGCGATGGGCCTGCTGCTGCCGATCGACTGGCCGGAGCCGTTCGGCCTCGTGATGATCGAGGCGATGGCCTGCGGCACGCCGGTGATCGCCTTCCCGGCCGGCTCGGTGCCGGAAGTGATCGACGACGGCCTGACCGGCTTCGTGGTGCGTGACGAGGCTGCGGCGGTTGCCGCGGTCGGTCGGCTCGACACCTTATCCCGGACCGCAATCCGGGCGCGGTTCGAAGAACGGTTCAGCGTGGAGCGCATGGCCGCCGACTACCTCACCTTGTATCGCGGCCTCGGGGCGAAGGCTCGGCCGCGGTTGCGGGCGGTGGGCTGAGGGGGGCGGCCCCGGCGGGTCGCCGGGGCCGTTTCCATCGGGGCGTGATTCCCGGAAGCGTGACGCCGGACACGATGTGGCGCCGGCGCTCTCATTGCGTCTGCCGGTTCAGCGGCCCGGCGGCCAAGGACGCGTGGCGGACTGGATCGTCGCGGAACGCGGCGCATGAGCGGGCCCGGCGCTTGCCGATATTCCCGTCGGGCGATATCGTCCTCTGGACCTATCGCAACCGTCCGAGGATCAGGCTCCATGCTCACCCGCCGCCAGGCGCTCGCCGCGCCGCTGCTCGCTGCCGTACCGACCCTTGCCGGCCGCGCCGCCGTCGCCGCGCCGCCGTTCCGAGTCGCATACGCCGGCTCGATGGGCGCGCTGATGGACCACGGCATCGGGCCGGCGTTCGCGGCCATGGACCATGTCGCCTACCAGGGTATCGGCCAGGGGGCTTTCGCACTGGCCCGCCTGATCGCGGCGAAGCAGCTCGTCGCCGACGTCTTCATCCCCATCACTGCCGGCCCGTTCGAGCTCGTGCGCGAAGCCGGGCTCGGGCCGCATGCGGTGCCGGTGGCAAGCACGCAGATGTGCATCCCCTACAGCCCGAAAAGTCGCTTCGCCAAGGAGTTCGCGGCCGCCGCCGCGGGTCGCCTGCCTTGGTACGAAGTGCTGCTGAAACCCGGCGTCCGCTTCGGCCGCACCGATCCGCGCACCGATCCGCAGGGGCGCAACATCCTGTTCACCTTGCGCCTGGCCGAGATTTTCTATCATCGGCCCGGCCTGGCGGCGAAGCTGCTCGGCCCGGCGCTCAATCCGAAGCAGATCTTTACGGAGCCGTCCTTGCTGGCGCGGCTGGAGGCGGGGCAGATCGACGCCTCCTCCGGCTATCTGAGCGCGGTGCACTCCCAGCATCTGCCGTTCATTCCGCTGCCTGCGGAGATCAACCTCGGCGATCCGACGATGGCGGCAAAATGGTATAGCCGCGCCCGGATCCCGGTGCCTGGTCCGCATGGGACCACCGTCACGGCAAGCCCGCAGCCGCTCGAATTCTACGCAGTCGCCCTTGCCAACGCGCCGGATGCGGCGGCGGCGCAGCGGTTCATCCGCTTCCTGCGCAGTCCGGCGGGCCAGAAGTTGTTCGCCGACTTCGGCTACAGCAAGCCCGGCGGCCCGGTCCTCAGCGCCTGATGTCGGCCAACGCCTGATGTCGATGAGCGCCGAGCCGCTGCTGTCCGCCGGGCCACCCGCAAGCGGGCCGGGTCTCGGCGGCGGGGGCGCGGTCCCCGCCCGCTCCTGGACTTTGCCGGTGCTGGGCCTGCTGGCGCTTGGCTTCCTGCTGCTGCCGTATGCCGGGCTGGTTCTGACGACGCCCTGGACCCGGATGGCGCCCGATGCCGGGGATTGGGCTTCGGTGCGGACGTCGGTGGCGGGGACTTTGCTGGCGCTGGGGCTCGTGGTGCTGGGCGGCACGCCGCTCGCCTGGTGGATGGCGCGCCGCGGGCGGCGCGGGCGGGCGGTACTCGATGGGCTGTTGCTGGTGCCGCTGCTCACGCCGCCACTGGCGATGGGCCTGTTGCTGGCGATGGCCTACGGTCCGTACAGCGCGATCGGGCGCGCCGCGGGCGGAATGGGGCTCGATCTGTCCAACACGCCGGCGGCGTTCCTGCTGGCGCAGGTCTATGCCAGCGCACCCTACTACGTGCTCGCCGCGCGCGCGGCGTTCGAGGGCGTGCCGCGCGAATACGAGGACATCGCGCGCACCCTCGGGCGTGGGCCGTGGCATACGTTCTGGCATGTCAGCCTGCCGCTGGCACGTCTCGGGCTTGCCACCGGCATGGCGCTTGCCTGGGTGCGGGCGCTGGGCGAATTCGGGATCGCGCTGATCATCGCCTATTACCCGCAAGGCATTCCGGTGCGATTGTGGGTCGATCTACAGGATACGGGGCTGTCGGCGGTGTACCCGGTGGTGTGGGTGTTCTTCCTGATCGGGCTGCCGCTGCCGTTGCTGCTGGGACTGTGGGGGCGTGGGCGGCATGTGGCCTGACCCCACCCCCCACGGCGCCCCCCGCCGAGATCCGGATGTACCGCCCGCCGCCGCGGGGCTGGCGGTCGATCTGCGGCTGACCCGGCCGGTGGCCCTGGCCGCGCGCTTCACCATCCGCGGCTTCACCGTGCTGCTGGGGGCAAGCGGAGAGGGCAAGTCATCGCTCCTCAAGGCGCTCGCCGGGCTGTTGCCGGCGGCCGGGGAGCCGTTCGGCGGGTTGCCGGCGCATCGGCGGCCGGTGGGCTACCTGCCGCAGGGTTCGGCGCTGTTCCCGCACCTGTCGGTGTGGCGCAACGTCGCCTATGCGCTCGATGGCTCGCGCGCCGAACGGCGGGCGGCGGCGGTGGCCTGGCTTGACCGGCTGGGTCTCGGGTCGCTGGCCGAGCGTTACCCGGCGCAGTTGTCGGGGGGGCAGAAGCAGCGGGTCGCGCTGCTGCGGGCCTTGGCGCGCCATCCTGCGCTGCTGCTGCTCGACGAGCCCACCGCATCCCTGGACGCAGCCACCGGGGAGGCGATCATGGCCGAACTGATCGCGCGCACCCGCGAACTGGGCCTGCCGGCGCTGGTCGCCACCCACGACGCGCTGCTGGCGGCGATGGCCGACCACGTGGCGGTGATGCACGGACGGCGCGTGGTCCAGGAAGGGGCGCCGGAGGAGGTGTTCGCCGCGCCTGTGGACCCCGAAGCCGCAGCCCTGCTCGGGTGGCGCAACCTGTTCACGGGCAGCCTGCGCGGGGCGGACGCCGCGGGCAGCGCGCAATTGGCGTGGGAGGCGGCAGGGACGGTGCTGCGGTTGCGGGCGCGTCCGCCGGCGCTACCGGGTGTGACGGTCTCATGGGGGATTTCCGCCGGAGCGGTGCATCTGCTGCCACCCGGCCCGGTCGGCGGAGGCGGACGGGAGAATCGGGTCGCGGGCGAGGTGGTGGCGCGACACGCGCTCAGTGATCGCTCCGTCTGCGTGGTGCGGTGCGGCAAGGCCGAGGTGATGGTGGGGGCGCCGCCCGGGTGCGGGCTGCGACCGGGTGAACCGGTGACCCTCGGCTTTCCGGCTGAGGCGATCCGATTGTGGGGAGCCGGCTGAAGGTTGCGCGTTTGCATGGACCCGCGCGCCGGCCCTTGACAGGTATCCTTACCGCACCCGATGAACACGGATTCGTGTGTGTCGGAGCCGTCTCCGACCAGCAGGATGCGATCATGATCGACAGGACGCGCGGCCTCTGTATGCTTGCGCTCGGGGCGTTGTTGTGGCTTGCGGGCTCGGCGCACGCCGCGGCGCCGGCAGGGAGCGACGGCACGTTGACCGTGCGGCTCGAGAACGACGCGCTGAACGGTACCGACCGCTACTACACGGCCGGCCAATCCTTCGGCTGGACCGGGCCGGTAGGGGATGTGCCTGACGTGCTGGGCCAGCTTGGTCATCGTCTTTGGGGTGACGGACAGCAGCGCATCTCCCTCGGCCTGACGCAACTGCTGTTCACCCCCGCCAACACCCAGATCAGCCCGCCCGATCCCAAGGACCGGCCCTATGCCGGGCTGCTGCTTGGCGGCGTGTCGCTGATCCAGGACACGCCGACCCGTCGCGACGTGCTGCGGGTCGACCTCGGGGTGATCGGCCCGGACGCGCTTGGCGAGCAGGTGCAAAACGGCTTCCACCACCTGATCGGCGACACCACCAACAGGGGTTGGTCGGATCAGCTTCCGAACCAGCCGGTCGTGGAACTGATCGCGCAGCGGATCTGGCGCGTGCGGCTCGGCGTGGCCGGCCCGCTGGAGATCGACATGCTGCCGGAGTTGACCGGCTCGGTCGGGACGTGGCGGGTGGCGGGGGAGGCCGGCGCGATGTTGCGGATCGGCCAGGGGCTGGGAGCGGATTTCGGCGCCCCGCGCATCCAGCCGGGCCTCACGGGCGACGATGCGTATGAGACAGCCCGTCGCTTCGCGTGGTACGCCTTCGTGGGCGCCGACGGCCAGGCCGTCGCATGGGATGAAACGATCGAGGGCGAGCCGTTCGCCAGCACCCGCCACGTCGCACTCGAACCCTTGCTGGGCGAGGCGGAGATCGGCGTCGCCGTCATCGTGCACGGCGTGCGGGCGAGCTTCACCCACGTGATGCAGACGCAGAGCTTCCGCGGCCAGTCGGGCGGCGTATTCTGGTTCGATTCGCTGACCGTATCGGTTCCGTTTTAGGCGGTTGGCACGCCTGCATGCCGACCGATGGGCGGTCGGCATGCAGGCGAGACGGTCAATCCGCGGCTTCGGCCACGTCCGGCTGCTCGATCGCCAGGACATGCTGGTCGAGCCGGACGAGTGCCTTCTGCAAGGTGGTCCATTCGGCGCGCCCGAGGCCCTGGGACAGCTCATCCTCCAGAGAATGCGCGAGCGGCATCAGGCTCTGGCAGGCGCCGGCGCCTTTGCGCGTGAGGCGGAGCAGGCGGCCGCGCCCGTCGGTCGGGTCCTGGCTCTGCTTCAGCAGGCCACGGGCGACCAGGCTTGCGGCTGCGCGACTTACTTTCACTTTGTCCATGTTGGTGCGCTCGCCGACGACGCTCGGCGACAGCACGCCGAAGCGGGCGATCACTGCCAGCACCCGCCATTCGGGGATGGAAACGCCGCTTGCTTCCTCGAAGCGGTGCGACATCAGGCGATTGACGCGCGTCGCGGCAACCGCGAGGCGATGGGGGAGGAAGTCCTCGAGCTTGAAGTCGTCGGAGACGGTCTCCGGGTCGGCCTCGCGAACTGCGGATTTGGCTCTCATAATCGGTGTCTTCTCCTTCGTATCGGAAACCGGTCGCGCCCGATGGATCGTGCGGACGGTTGCGGTCGCGCCGTCGTGTAACCCGGATCGACGCCGACCGGAATGGCCCCGAGGCATCTTTTTTTGTTTCATCCCCCCGCTGAGACGGTTCGTCACAAAATTTCCTGTGTGTTACCTCCGCAGGGCCTCGGCTTCGCGCGTCCGGGCAGTCCTTGACAGCCGATCCCCGTCGCCGCTGTCCTGACAGCGGAGAACCGGTGGCCGGCGTGTCGGGTCGCTGCAAAATTCCATAATTCCGAGGAACAGTCCGATGGCCGGGTTCGTTATCGCCGCCGCTGCCGATCGCGCCGGGAGATGTGTTCCTTGCATCACTTCATGCCGCCGCCTGTGCGGGAATGTCGGCGACGATGTTGTCCTGGCGACCGGCAACGTCGAGACGCGGTCGGCGCCGTACGCCTTCGGTGACGAGACGAAAATGAACCGGAGCGGTCCGGCACATTACGGCGGCGCATATAACCGCGCGGTACTGATGCGTGGCGACGGTGGCCTGGGCGGCAGTGGGATCATCTGGTCCGATGTGAGCGCCGGGATCGCCCGACCCGAACGGGACCGAGAGCGCGGATCGCCGGGTTGAGGACCGCCATGCGGACCTATGTCTCCCCGAACTATCAGGCAGCGGCACGGCCGGGGCGGACGGCACGCCATCCGGTCGTCGTGGCCGGCGGCGGGATGGTCGGACTGACCATCGCGCTTGATCTCGCCCGGCGCGGGATTTCGGTTGTGGTGCTCAATGCCGCTGCTACCGTGGGCGCTGGCTCGCGTGCCATCTGCATGGCCAAGCGCTCGCTGGAGATTTTCGACCGGCTGGATGTCGGGGCGCGGATGCTGGACAAGGGGGTGACCTGGAGCCGCGGCGAGGTACTGTTCCACGACCGCCCGGTGTACCGCTTCGATCTGCTGGCGGAAGCGGGCCATCATTTCCCTGCCTTCGTGAACCTGCAGCAGTACTATGTGGAAGAATACCTGGTCGATGCCTGCCGAGCCAGCGCGCGCGTCGATCTGCGCTGGCAGCATCGCGTGGTGGCGGTCGCGCCGGACGCTGACGCGGTAACGCTGACGGTGGAGACCCCGGAGGGACCGTATCGCCTGACAGCGGATTGGCTGCTCGCCTGCGACGGTGCGCACAGCACGATCCGGGCAGCGCTGGGGCTCGATTTCGTGGGGCAGGTGTTCCGCGACCGGTTCCTGATCGCCGACGTGGTGATGGATGCCGCGTTTCCCCCGGTCCGCCGCTTCTGGTTCCACCCCCCGTTCCATCCCGACGGGTCCGTCCTGCTGCATCGCCAGCCGGATCACCTCTGGCGGATCGACTTCCAGCTCGGCGCGGAAGCCGACCCCGAGATCGAGCGCGATCCGGCACGGGTCCGCGCGCGCGTGGCCGCCATGCTGGGGCCCGGCGTCCGGTTCGAGATCGAATGGATCAGTGTCTACACCTTCCGCTGTCGCAGGTTGGAACGGTTCCGCCACGGGCGCATCCTGTTCCTTGGCGACGCGGCGCACCAGGTGAGCCCGTTCGGCGCACGCGGCGGCAACGCCGGCGTGCAGGATGCGGACAATCTCGGCTGGAAGCTCGCCGCAGTGCTGCACGGCACGGCGCCGGAACGGCTGCTGGACAGCTACGACGCCGAACGCGGGCCCGCCAACGACGAGGACATCCTCCATTCGACCCGCAGCACGGATTTCATCACCCCGAAGTCGGAGGCCGCGCGCGCCTACCGGGATGCGGTGCTGGAGCTTGCCGGGCGCTATGCATTCGCCCGCGGGCTGGTGAACTCGGGTCGGCTGTCTCGCCCCGCCGTGTTGGTGGGAAGCCCGCTCAATACCGATGACGATGCGGCATGGGATGGTGGCGTCCCACCTGGCGCGGTCGCGATCGATGCGCCGGTCGGCGGAACCGGGTGGCTGCTCGAACGGCTCAATCGTGCCCCGGGATTCGCCCTGCTGCGTTTTGCGGCGCCGGATGAAGCCGACCTGCCGGACGTGGAGACGATCTTCATCACGCCGGAACCGCAAGCTGGCGCGGCGCACGACCACGCCGGCCTGGTGGCGCATCGGTATGCCGCTGTCGCGGGCGACGCCATCCTGGTGCGTCCCGACCAGCACGTGGCCGCGCGCTGGCACCGATTTGATGCCCTCGCCATCGTGGCCGCGCGCGATCGCGCCCTGGCACGCGCGGCGCCAAGCAGGGAGCGCTCGCATGGCAAGGCTTGATACGTCTCCGCGACTCGATGATCCGGACGCGCTGTTCGCGGCATTGATGGAAGTCCATCGCGGCCTGTCGCCGGACGCCTCGCGCCGTCTGGACGCGCGGCTGATCCTGTTGCTCGCCAATCACATCGGCGACGCCGCGATTCTTGCCGAAGCCATCGCCGCGGCGCGCGCGGCCGGGGATGATGGGTGAAGTCGGTCAGACGCGGTGCTGGGCGACGTCCCCCACACGGTAGCGCGCCAGGACCTGCGGATCGGGATCACGCCCGAGGCCCGGGCCGTCCGGCACCATCACGTACCCGTCCGTCGCCGTCACAAGGTCATGGTACGGGCTCGCTTCCAGATCGATGAACAACCGCTCGAACGGTTCTCCCGGTGCCACCGTCGCGTTCAGATGCAACGACGCCAGGTAGCCGGCACCGAAATATGCGTTGTGCGGGACCAGCCGGACGCCGGCAGCGCGCGCCAGGGCCGCGATCTCCAGCATCGCCGAGGGGCCGCCGATCTTGATCACGCTCGGCTGCGCCACGTCCAGCGCGCCGGCAGCGAACGCGGCACGGAAGTCCATCGTGCCGCCCGCATTCTCGCCGGCCGCGATCGGGATGCCGCCGGCGGCGCGCACACGGGCGAGGCCGCTGAAATCCTCCGGCGGCCAGATCGGCTCCTCCAGCCAGGCGAGATCGCACGGGGCGAGCGCGCGGGCCATCGCGGTCGCTTCGGCCACCGTCCAGGGGCAATTGGTGTCCACCATCAGCCGCGGCCCGGCACCGAGCGCCTCGCGCGCCGCCCGCACCATCGGGACTTCGATTTCGTGCAGCTTGAGATCGGCGTAGCCGCGCGCGGCGGCGCGCGCGGCCGCGGTCGCGACCAGGTCGGGGGCACCGTAGCGCAACAGGCTGGCGTAGGCGCGCAGCTTGCCGGGCGGCGTGGCGCCCCATAGCCGCCACAGCGGCAGCCCGGCCGCTTTGCCGGCGATGTCCCACAGGGCGATGTCCAGCGCGGACAGCGCGTACACATGCGGTCCGTTGCGGCCGAACAGGTGCAGGGTCCTGGACAGGCGGGCGCGCAGCCCGGCGATGTCGCGCGCATCCTGGCCGAGCACCAGCGGCGCCAGCTGCGTATCGAGTACCGTGCGGGTCGTGGCGACGCAGGCATGGCCGAAGCCCTCGCCCCAGCCCTCGATCCCGGTGTCGGTGACGACCCGCAGCCATAGGCTGTTCATCGATTGCCAGCCGACGCCACCGAAGGAGACGGGCTTGGCGCCCATGTCGAACGGGATGCGGGTCAGGCTGGTCTCGATTGCGACGATCTTCATGGCGCGCTTCTCCCGGGGCGATCGACGGTGACGGCCAGGCAGTTTTGCCCCGGCTGCGGCATGCCGCAAGGCGGCCGGGCGCGCGGCTGGTTGTCGGGCCGATCCCGGCCCGGGCGTACCGGCGATGGCTCCCGCGTGGCTCGTCCGGGACGGGGAACGGGCAGACCCTGTTTCGAACGGACGATCCGCGTCCGTCGGGGTCTGGGGCGGATGGGGCACGCGCAAGCAGGGTCACGTCCGATCCGGCGCGCCGCCGCCGCACCCGACCGCAGCAGCCGCCCGCTGGAGGTTTGCCTTGGCGGTTCCGTGCCCAATCGATCCAATGCCGAGGCGGCCCGGGCGCGACAAACCCATAACAGACCATTCCGGGAGACCGCCCATGCCCATGTCCCGCGGCGCTGTCCTCGGCAGCGCCGCGGCGCTCGGCGTCATTGCCGAGGACAGGACGGCCTGCCGGCCGACCATCCGCCTCGGCGTGCTCACCGATCTGGCGGGCAGCTATCGCGACAATACCGGGCCCCATTCGGTGGCCTGCGCGCACCAGTCGCGCTGCGCGACTTCACTCCGCTGAAGCACGGCTTCGATGATCGAGGCGGATCATAAGAACATGCCGGCCGTCGCGTCCTCCATCGCGATTCGGTGCGTCAGGGGGTCGCCTCGGTCACCATCGGTTCGGAGATCGGCCCCGGGGCTTGCAGATCGGCATCCATCAGGATCCGCCAGGCCCCGCCCAGCAACACCTCGCTTGGCCGGAAGCGCGTTTTGTAGGCCATCTTGCGGCTCTCCGCGACCCAGTAGCCGAGGTAGACATACGGCAGCCCCAGCGCCTTCGCCCGTTCGATCAGCCACAAGACGGTGTAGGTGCCGAGCGAGCGACGTTCCAACTCGGGGGCAAAGAAGCTGTACACAGCCGACAGCCCGTCCGCCAACCGATCGGCGAGGCAGGCGCCGACCAGCCGGTCATCAGGATCGCGGTATTCCACGATGAACGTTTCGATCGGCGTGTCCTCGACCATGGCGCGATAGTCGTAGAAGGTCATCGTGGCCATGTCGCCCTCGCCGTGACGGGCGTTCTGGTAGCGCTGGAAAAGCTGGAACTGTTCGGCGGTGGCGCGTGCCGGGACTTCGAACCCGTCCAGCCTGGCATTGGCGCGGGCGATGCGGCGTTGCGCCCGGTCGGGCTGGAAGGCGGCGACGGGAATGCGGATTGGCACGCAGGCCTGGCAGGACGGGCAGACCGGGGCGTAGGCGATGTTGTGGCTGCGACGGAACCCGGCGCGGGAGAGGCGGTCGTGCAATGCCTCGGCGTCCGGGCCGGTGATTTCGGTCACCACTTTGCGCTCCGTCCGGCCTGCCAGGTACGGGCAGGGCAGCGGCGCGGTGGTATAGAAGAACTGCGGGCGGCGCGGCGGTTTGTAGGTCATGCGATGGGCGTCCGAGGGCATGTTCCAGGACCCGGGGCGCCGGGTCAATGGCCGGTGGCTATCGCGCTCCCCGACTTCCGCCCCGCCTCTCTCCATGGCACATATCCGCCATGACCGGCCACACGCTCGATTGCCTGAAATGCCCGAGCCTCTGCTGCCGGATGGCCGGCTATGTGGAAGTGACGCGCGCGGACATCCGCCGCTTGGCGAAATTCCTCGGGCTCACGGTGCCGGAGTTCGAACGGCGCCACATCGTGGAGCGCACCCGCAAGGGCGCGAAGCGCATCAAATCCGGCTACGACACGTGCCAATTCCTCGGCGAAGACCGGATGTGCACGGTCTATGCCGGCCGCCCGAAGGACTGCCGGGGCTATTTCTGCTGGGACCAGGCCGACACCACGGTCCATGAATTCGCCCGCTTCTTCCAGACCGCGCCCGGGGCCCTGCGCGCGGAAGAAGCCAAGGACCGCTGACCGCCCGATCAGCCTTGTGCCCCGTCGCGCGACGCGCGATCCAGCCTTGTGCCCCGTCGCGCGACGCGCGATCCAGCCTTGTGCCCTGTCGCGCGACGCGCGATATAGCGCGTGGGGGGTCGGCCGCGGACGGGCGCCTTGCCAACCCGGTCAGGTCCGGAAGGAAGCAGCCGCAGCGAGTTTCCGCCCGGGTCGCCGGTCCGGCCTCCCACCCCGCAACGCCGATCGCTTTGTCCGAGGGGGCCGCCGCGGCGGCTAAACAAGCTCCGCATGTCCGGCCTGTTCCAGGACGATCCTGCGCCACCGGAAATGCTCCCGGAGCCCCCCGCCGGCCCCGGCCTGTTCGGCGAAGCCCTGCCGGTCGTTCCCCCGCCGGCCGAGCTTGCCACCCCGTATCGGGTGCTCGCCCGCAAATATCGCCCCACGTCCTTCGCCGATCTGATCGGTCAGGAGGCGATGGTGCGGACTCTGCGCAACGCTTTCGCCGCCGGGCGGGTCGCGCACGCTTTCATGCTTACCGGCGTGCGCGGCGTCGGCAAGACCACCACCGCGCGCATCATCGCCCGCTGCCTGAACTGCACCGGCCCCGACGGTCAGGGCGGCCCCACCGCCGATCCCTGCGGCGTCTGCGGCGAGTGCCGCGCGATCCTCGCCGACCGGCATCCCGATGTGATGGAGATGGACGCGGCCTCCCGCACCGGCGTCGACGATGTGCGCGAGATCATCGAGGCGACCCGGTTCCGCCCGTTGCAGGCGCGGACCAAGGTCTTCATCGTCGACGAAGTCCACATGCTGTCGCGCAACGCCTTCAACGCGCTGCTGAAGACGCTGGAAGAACCGCCGCCGCATGTGAAATTCGTGTTCGCCACCACGGAACTGCGCAAGGTGCCGATCACGGTCCTGTCGCGCTGCCAGCGGTTCGACCTGCGCCGGGTTCGCGTGGCGGAGTTGACGGCGCATTTTGCCCGCATCAGCGCGGCGGAAGGCGTGGCGGCCGACCCCGCCGCGCTCGATCTGATCGCGCGCGCCGCGGACGGGTCGGTGCGCGACGGACTGTCGATGCTCGACCAGGCGATCGCCCAGCGCGAGCAGGGTGAGGACGCGCCGATCACCGCGGCCCAGGTCGCCGAGATGCTGGGGCTGGCGGACCGGGAGGCGGTGTTCGACCTCATGGATGCAGTGATGGCCGGCAAGCCGGCCGCCGCGCTGACATTGACCGAGCGCGCCTATGAACGCGGCGCGGATCTCGGCCTGCTGCTCGCCGACCTGCTCGAACTCGTGCACACACTCACCCGGCTGAAAGCCATCCCCGAACTGCGCAGTTCGACTGAGTTGCCGGAGGCCGAACGGACCCGCGGCGCCGCGCTGGCCGAGCGTCTGTCCGTCCCGGTGCTGGCGCGTGCCTGGCAGATGCTGCTGAAAGGTGTCGGCGAGGTCGAATTCGCTCCCGATCGGCGTGCGGCGGCAGAGATGGTCTTGATCCGTCTGTGCCACATCGCCGACCTGCCGCCGCCGGGCGATCTGGTCCGCCGCCTCACCGCCAGCCCTGGCGTGTCCGGCCTGGCCGCTCCCGCGGGCGGTGGCGGCAACGGCGGCACCCGCATGGTGGCAGGGGGCGCCGCGCTGGCGGCTGAACCGACCCCGGCCGCCCCGCGTCCGACCAGTTTCCGTGCTGTCGCCGCCCTGGTGGCCGAGCAGCGGGAAGCGCTGCTGCACGCCCATCTGGTCCATTCGGTGCACCTGGTGCGGTTCGCCCCTCCGGTGATCGAACTGCGCCCACTGTCGGACGCCCCGCGCGATCTGGCCGGAAAGCTCGCCGCCGTACTGCTGGGCGTCACCGGTCAGCGCTGGACCATCGCGCTGTCGGCCGAACCGGGTGAGCCCACCCTGGCCGAACAGGGCAGCGCCGCCGATGCCGGCCGCCGCGCCGAGGCTGCGCTGCACCCGCTGGTCCGCGCCATCCTCGATGCTTTCCCCGGCGCGCGCATCGAATCCGTGCACGACGCCGCCGCCGACGCCTATGGGCTGCCCGCGGCGCCCCCGGATTTGCCCGATTTCGCCCCGATCGATGCCGAACCGATGGACGGCGAGCCGCCGGACCTCTCCGAACCGCCTGCCGCCTTTGCCCAGATGGAGCCAGAACCATGAAGAATCTCGCCGGCCTGATGAAACAGGCGCAGCAGATGCAGGACCGCATGCAGGAGATGCAGGCCCGGCTGGAAGCGATGGAAATGGAGGGCGAAGCCGGCGCCGGCCTTGTGGCCGTGGTGCTGAGCGGCAAGGGCGAGCTGAAGCGGCTGCGGCTCGACCCGAAGGTGGTCGATCCGGCGGATATCGAAATGCTCTCCGATCTGATTGTCGCCGCCCACGCGGACGCGAAGCGCAAGATCGAAGCGACGAACGCGGCCGAGATGCAGAAAGTTACCGCCGGGATGCCATTGCCGCCCGGAATGAAGCTGCCGTTCTGACCTTCTCCCCCCCTCCGGCAAGGAGAGGGAGAGAAACTGCCGCCCCCGCGCGGAGGAGACGACAATGGCCAGCCGCCCGAAAATCCGCCGCCGCCGGCGCACCAAGATCATTGCTACCCTGGGACCGGCCAGCTCCTCGCCCGAGGTGCTGGCGCGGCTGTTCCACGCCGGCGCGGACGTGTTCCGGCTGAATTTCAGCCACGGCACGCACGACGACCACGCCGCCCGTTTCGCCATGATCCGCGAGCTGGAAGCCCGCGTCGGCCGCCCGATCGGCATCCTTGCCGACGTGCAGGGACCCAAGTTGCGGGTCGGTCAGTTCGCGGGCGGGCGCGTGCATCTGCAGACCGGGCAGACGTTCCGGCTCGATCTCAATGCGACTCCGGGCAATGCGCAGCGGGTGAACCTGCCGCATCCGGAGATCATCGCGGCGGCCGCGATTGGGGCCACCCTACTGCTCGATGACGGCAAGCTGCGCCTGCGCGTCGTGCACAAGCGCCCGGACGCGCTGGAGACCGAGGTCGTGGTCGGCGGCCCGCTGTCGGACCGCAAGGGCGTGAACGTGCCGGATGTGGTGTTGCCGATCCCCGCGCTGACCGCCAAGGACCGCGAGGACCTCGCCTTCGCGCTCGATCATGGGGCCAACTACATCGGCCTGTCGTTCGTGCAGCGACCGGAGGACGTGGCGGAGGCAAAACATATTGCGGCCGGCCGCGCCTGGATCATGACCAAGATGGAGAAGCCGCAGGCGCTCGACAATCTGGATGAGATCGTGCGCCTGTCGGACGCCGTCATGGTGGCGCGTGGCGACCTCGGCGTGGAATTGCCGCCCGAGGAAGTGCCGTTGGCGCAGAAGCGGATCGTGCGTGCCGCGCGCGCGCTCGGCCGGCCGGTGGTGGTGGCGACGCAGATGCTGGAGAGCATGATCTCAGCCCCCGCGCCGACCCGTGCCGAGGCGTCCGACGTCGCGACCGCGGTGTTCGACGGCGCCGACGCGGTGATGCTGTCGGCCGAGACCGCCGCCGGGCAATACCCGTTCGAGGCGGTGAACATCATGGACCGCATCCTTGCGCGAGTGGAGCAGGACCAGGGCTGGCGGGCGATGATCGAGGCCAGCCGCGCGGAGCCGGAACATTCGGCGGCCGATGCGATCGCCGCCGCCGCGCGCCAGATATGCCACACCATCGGTGCCGCGGCGATCGTGGCTTTCACCGCGTCCGGCGCAACCGCCCTGCGCATCGCGCGGGAACGACCGGAAAGCACGATCATCGGCTTCACGCCGCATCTGGTTACGGCGCGCCGGCTTGCCGTCGTCTGGGGTGTGCACGCGGTGATCAGCCCCGACGTCCATTCGCTGAACGAGGCGGTCGCGCGCGCGGTGCGGATCGCCCAGGCCGAGGGGTTCGCCGAGCAGGGGCAGGAAATCGTGGTGGCCGCCGGAGTGCCGTTCGGACATTCCGGCTCGACGAATGTGCTGCGGGTCGCGACGGTGCAGCGGCGCGGGGCGGTGGATGTCGGGGGCCAGGACGAGTGACCGCCGGCAGCCTTGCGATCAATTGCAGGTTTCAAGGATCGGGGGCCGCATCGGGCGGGGCGAAGCGACGCAGCAGATCGATGAGGGTCGGTCGGATCGCGTTCAATTCCTGCACATGGGCGGCCGAGAGATCGCGCAGCAGCAGCTCGGCTTTTGCCGTCAGGCGAAGCTGGGCGCGACGGTGGTCTTCCGGCGCCTCCTGCCGTTCGACCAGGCCGAGCTGCACCAGGCGATCGACGAGTTCCACGGCGCTGTGCGGCCGGATCAGCAATTGCCTGGCGAGCGCGCCGATCCCGATGGGCTGCGGGTCCGGGGTGCCCTTGATCGCAAGCAACGCCTGGTGCTGGCGCGGGGTCAGGCCGGCGGCGTGGGCCTGCGCTTCGCTGAAGGCGGTGAAGCCACGCAGCGCGTATCGGAATGCGGCCAGCGCCGCGTAATCCGGGGCGGCTGGCGGCGCGATGTTGGCGCTCGCGGCGGCAGGGCGGGCGCGAGGGGAAAGGGACCGGGACGGCATGGCCACCGTCTGCATCCCGCACCCGATCGGCGCGCGCAAGGCCGGAGTTCTCCCGCGGTCGTCTCGCGCACCGGTCCGCACGGCGTTGGACGGCAGGTCCGGCGGGCGCGCGTCTCGGCCTGAGAGCGTGAAATGCAATCGAACTTGTGAAGGAGAACCCATTGAAAATGCTCGATTCTTTGGGGATTTTGGCGGCTGACAGGTATTTTTTCACAAACTCTCAGGCTCGGCTGCCGTGCTTGCGGCCTGGCGACGGGCCGTCGAACGGCACGTCGCCGCGGCGGCGAAAGGAATCGCTTGACGGCCCGGCGCGAACCTATGTAGAACGCCTCGGCCGGTTGTCGGTTTGTTCCGAATCGGCCGTTTAGTCGGGCCGGCCTGCGGCCCGGCGTGCTGGAAAGGAAACATCGTCTGCCATGCTCACCCGCAAGCAGCACGAATTGCTGGTCTACATCGACCGCCATCTGCGCCAGACCGGCGTTTCTCCCTCGTTTGAGGAAATGAAGGATGGACTCGGCCTGCGGTCGAAATCCGGCATCCATCGCCTGATCTCGGCGTTGGAGGAGCGAGGGTTCCTGCGTCGCCATCATCACCGGGCCCGCGCGCTGGAGGTATTGCGCCTGCCGGAAGACCAGATGCCACGGGGCGCCGCAGCCTATATGGAGCAAACCGCGGATCGCGCGGCGTCCGGTTTTGCGCCGACGGTGATCCGTGGCGATTTCTCGCCGCGTCTGTCCGGTGTTCGGACTGCCAACGACGCCGCCGCCGTGCAGATCCCGCTGTATGGCCGGATCGCTGCCGGCCTGCCCATCGAAGCGCTGCGCGCCGATCCCGCTGCCCAGTTCGATGTGCCGATGGCGCTGCTCGGCAACGGGGAACACTACGCCCTGGAAGTGGCGGGCGACTCGATGATCGAAGCCGGCATCCTGGATGGCGATACGGTGATCATTTGCAAGGACGAAACCGCCGAGAACGGGCAGATCGTGGTCGCTCTGGTGGACGACGCCGAGGTGACCCTGAAACGCCTGCGCCGACGCGGCAATTCGATAGCTCTGGAACCGGCGAATCAGAGGCATGAGACGCGCATCTTCCCGGCCGACCGGGTGAAGGTGCAGGGACGCCTGGTGGCGCTGCTCCGGCGCTACTGAGCGTCCGCCTTCGGCCGATCCGGCGGGCGTGTCCCACGCCCGCCGCGTTCCATGTGTTATCCCGCGCGGGCGGCGCGGTACTCCCGGCGCACGATCTCCAGCAACTCGGCTGGAGACGTCTCCGCGGCGTGACTTTCGTACGTCACCTCGCCATGCTGCATCAGCATCACGCGATCGCAGATCTCCAGTGTCTGGGCGTAGTTGTGCGCTATCATCACGATCGCAATGTCGCCGCGTGCCTTCAGCCGTTCGATGAGGTCGATGATCAGTCCGGCTTCGCGGGCGCCCATCGCCGCCAGCGGTTCGTCCAGGAGCAGGATCCGCGCGTTGGAGGCGACCGCGCGCGCCACCGCGATCGCCTGCCGCTGCCCGCCGGAGAGTGCGCCGACTTCGAGGTCCACCGAAGCGACGGTTACGCCGATATCCTCTAGCGCGGCCTGCGCACGTCGCCGCATCGTGCGATGATCCAGCAGCCGGAACGGCCCGCGACGCAGGATTTCGCGATTCAGGAACAGGTTGTGGTAGATCGACAGGCCGTTGACCAGGGCCAGGTCCTGGTAGACGCACTCGATCCCGAACGCGCGTGCCTGGTCCACCGAACCGAGATCGACCGGCGCACCGTTCACGAACACCTGCCCCGAAGTCGGCTGGTGATAGCCGGTCAAGATCTTCATCAAGGTCGATTTGCCGGCGCCGTTGTCGCCCAGGATGCCGAGCATCTCGCCACGTGCCACGTGCATCGACACGCCGTTCAAGGCCGTGATGCGACCAAAGGTCTTGACGATGCCTTCGGCGCGCAGCGCCTCCGTGCCGGCGCTCATTGCGGTCGTGCTCATGCTTGCCCCGCGCCGCGCAACCGCGCCAGGTGGATGTTCGCGACCATCGCCAGCAGGATCGCCGCGCCGATGATGATATCGAAGGTGAACGCGTTGATGCCCTGCAAGGTGAAGCCGTCCTGCAGCACGCCGAGCACGATGCCGCCGACCAGACCGCCCACGATCGTGCCGGCGCCCCCGGCGATTGCGGTGCCCCCGATCACGCCTGACGCGACGCCGAGGAACATGATGTTGCTGCCGCCCGCCAGCGGATCGGTCGAGCCGATCCGGAACGCCTCCAGCAGACCGGCGAACCCGCCCAGCGTGCTGGTCAGGATGAAGTTCCCCATCCGGATGCGGTTGATGTTGATCCCGGCCTCGGCGGCGGCAATCACATTGCCGCCGGTGGCGATCGTGTGCAGCCCCCAGCGCGTATCCCGCAACACGATGTGCATGACCAGCACCACGCCCAACGCCCAGACGATCTCCGCGTAGCCCCAGTTGCCCATGATATTGGTCAGCAGTGGGCCGCCCGGCGTATCGGCGGGAAAGCCGCGCGAGATCGTCAAGGTGACGCCGGTGATCAGGAACAGCATCCCGAGCGTCGTGATGAAGGACGGCACCTTGAGGCGGATGGTGATCAGCCCGATGACGAACCCGATCAGCGCGCAGACTGCGAGCGCGGCTACGATCGCCAGGACCACGGGTGCGCCGGCGTGTGCCGCGCGTTCCATCACGAACGGCGCCAGCGCGAACACCTGGCCGACCGACAGGTCGATCTCGCGGCAGATGAGCAGCATGATCTCGCCACAGGCGATGATGACCGGCGCGGCGATGAACTGCGATACCGTCTGCAGGTTCGCGTCAGTCAGGAAATTCGCGTTGGCGAACTGGAAATAGATCACCAGCACCACTGCGACGACGATGACGCTGGCCTCCGGGCGCAGCAGGAAGGCATGGAGGCGCCCGGCAATGCCGCGGCGCGGGCCGGCGTTTGCCGACCCGCCCGCTGAAGCGGTGTGATCCACCGTCAAGGCTCAGCTCGCGATCGGACCGGAGCGCGGCACGATCTGCGCGGCGCCGGAGCTGCCTTCGTAACGGGTCTTGGTGGTGAGATAGGGCTTGACCGCCCCCTTGGTCACGAACTTGAGGCCGGTGTTGATGTCCGCGGGTCCCACCAGGCCGCCCGAGGCCTTGAACATGAACATTTCCATCACCGTATAGAACCCCTGCAGATAGGGTTGCTGGTCGATGACGAAGTCGAGGTACCCGTCGTTGACGGCTTGCAGCGACTTCGGCAGCATATCGAAGCCACCTCCATGAACGCCTTTCTTCGGCAGGTCGTATTGTTGCATCACGAGCCCGACGTTCATGGTGTCGCCGCCGCCGGTGCCGAACATCCCCTTCACGTCCTGGTTGCCGAGGTAGTAGGCGCGGATCTTGGACAGCGCCACGTTCACGGTCGGATCGGTGGCAATCATTGTCGCCGTGATCTTGGCACCGGACTTCTTGATGGCGTCCATGGCGCCGTCAACCCGCGGTTGCAGATTGAGCTGGCCCGGTGTGGCGATGAACAGCGCAACCTTGCCGGAACCAACCAGTTTGACGATCCGCTCGCCCATCATCTGTCCCGACAGGAACAGGTCCTGCCCGATATAGGCAAGCCGGCGGTTCGGGCTGCCACGCGGCGCATCCGCGTTGTAGCTGAACACCGGAATGCCGGCCTCCAGCGCGCGCGCGATCGGGCGATCGAAGCCGCGTGGGTCGACGATGCATGTCGCGATCGCGTCGACCTTGCCGGCGATCGCCGTGTTCATCGCATTGACCATCTGCCCGACGTCGGATGTCTCCGAGCCGGTCCACTGGTAATCGCACCCCAACAGCGCACATGCGTCGTGGATGCCGTACTGGCACGGCACGAAGAACGCGCTGGTGGTGACGTGGTTGACGAACACGAATTTCCAGCGCGGGTGTGCCGGAAACGGCCCGGCACCTGCGGCGTGGGCGCGCGTTGCCGCGGCGGCCAGCAGGGCCGCCGCGCCGCCCGCGGTCACGCCGTGCATCATCGCGCGGCGCGGCAGGCGCTTGGCGACGGTTTCTGCCGCCGCGTCCTCGGCAGCGGGATCGGTTTGGTCGGGCATTTTGACGTTCCTCCGTTATCGGTTCGCTTCCGGACCGCCGGCCATGATGCCACGGATCGGTCCTTTGCGCCCCTGGGGAAGGGCGTCCCACGGGCGTGGTGTCCTGTCAAGTTGTCTGACAGGCTGGTGCGGGGTCGACCACGTCGCCGATGCGACCGGCGGTCGCTGCCGTTCCGGGCGAGTATATACGCATTCGCGCTCCGGTCTCCCTGATGTCTACCTCGTCCGCCCCGGCCACTTGGCTACATCCGCGACCGCAGGGGCTGCTCTGCGAGCCGGGCGGGTTCTTCATCGATCATGTCGTTGCGGTCGACCGTGCGGTCATCACCCATGCCCATTCCGATCATGCGCGGCCCGGGCACGCCCATGTGCTGGCGCACCCCGACACGCTGGCGCTGATGCGGGTACGGCTTGGCAAGGATGGCGCGGGACGCTGCCAGCAGCCGCTCGGATGGGACGAGCGGCTGGAGCACGGCGGGGTGCAGATCGCGCTGGCTCCCGCCGGCCATCGGGTGGTGATCAGCGGTGACTCCAAGCGCCAGACAAACACCACCTGCGCCGCCTTCACGCCCGTGCCCTGCGACGTGTTCGTTACGGAGGCAACCTTCGCCCTCCCGGTCTTCCGATTTCCCGCGCCGGAGCGGGAAATCGCGCGGCTGCTGGCGAGCCTGGCCGTTTTCCCGGATCGGACGCATCTGGTTGGCTGCTATCCGCTCGGCAACGGCTGATCGCGCTGCTGCGTGCGGCAGGGTGGGACAGGCCGATCTTCGTGCATGGGGCGCAGCTCAAGCTTTGTGCAGCCTATGAAGCGCGAGGCGTGCCGTTGGGGCCGTTGCGCCCGGCGACGGGTGCGGCGAAATCCGAACTCGCCGGCGCGATCGTGCTTGCTCCGCCCGGGGCGGCATCGGAGCCGTGGGTGCGGCGGCTGGTCGACCCGGGTGTGGCGCTCGCGTCCGGATGGATGGCGTTGCGTCAGCGGGTTCGGACGCGCGGGGTGGAACTGCCGCTGGTAATCTCCGACCACGCAGATTGGGATGGGCTGCTTAGGACGAGCGCGGATACCGGGGCGGGTGAGGTCTGGGTGACGCATGAGCGCGAGGAGGCTCTGATCCACGCGCTGGCGCAGCGGGGTGCGCGGCGGGGAACTACGGCTGCTCGGCTATGGCGACGAAGCGGAAGCCGCCGCGGCCGGAACCGACGCCGCTTGATCCCGGCCTCATCTGGATGCGGGCGCCGCCCCCAAACCGGACGCGTGCATCTACGCGCCGGCCAGGGTCATTCCCTCGATCCGTACCGTCGGCGCATCCGTGCCGCGCCGGAACACGAGGTCGTTGGCGGGCGTGAGGTGGGCGAACATCTCCGGCAGGGTTCCGGCGATCGTGATCTCCGCCACCGGCTCGGCCAGCGCACCGTCGCGAATCATGAAGCCGGCAGCGCCGCGGCTGTAGTCACCGGTGAGCCCGTTCACGCCCATGCCGATCAGTTCGGTCACGTAGAGACCAAGTTTGATATCGGCCATCAGCGCCGCCGGGGTCAGGGTGCCGGCCGCCAAATAGAGATTGGTCGGTGCCGGCGACGGCGGTCCGCCGGTTCCGCGCGCGGCGTGACCGGTGGACCGGAGCCCCAACTGCCGCGCCGAGCGGCTGTCGAGCAGCCAGGTGGTCAGCACGCCATCGTCGATCAGGGCGCGGGCGACGGTCGGGGTGCCCTCGCCGTCGAACAGCCGCGAGCGCAGCCCGCGCAGCCGGCGTGGGTTCTCATGGATGGCAACGCCCGGGGCGAAGATGCGCGCGCCCATCCGGTCCTTCAGGAACGAGGTACCGCGGGCAATCGATGCTCCGTTGATCGCGCCCATCAGATGCCCGAGCAGGCTGCCGGCGACGCGCGGATCGTACACCACCGGCAACTTCGCGGTTTTCGCGCGGATCGGATTGAGCCTTGCCACCGCGCGCTCGCCGGCGCTGCGGCCGATCTCCGCCGGGTCGTCGAGATCGGCCAGATGCACGACCGAGTGATAATCGAAATCCCGTTGCATCCCGGTGCCGCTTCCGGCCAGGGCGCTGGCGGAGACGGAGTGTCCGGTTCGGACCGTGCGTCCCGCGAACCCGCCTGAGGTGACGAGCACGGCTTCGGTGCGGCTCCAGGCCGCCTCGGCACCTTCGGAATTGGTGATGCCGCGGACAGCAAGAGCCGCGTCCTCGGCTGCCGCAGCCCGTGCGAGAAGGGCGTTGGCGTCGGGCTCGATCGGATCTTCAAGGTCGAGCGACAGGGCATCCGGGGGCGCAGCCGTATCGGCGAGGCCGGCATAGGGGTCGTCCGGCACGACGCGGGCCATCGCGACGGCCCGTTCTGCCAGGGTTGCAAACCCTGCGGGATCGATCGTGGTGGCGGAGACGATGGCGGATTTGGCGCCGACGAAGACGCGCAATCCCAGGTCGCGGCCTTCGGCGCGCTCGATGTGCTCGGTGCAGCCGAGGCGGCGCTGGACAGAGAGCGCGGCCCCGGCAATCAGCACTGCATCGGCGGCATCCGCACCGGCGACACGGGCGCGGGCGATCAGGTCGGCGAGCAGGTCGAGATGGTCCATGGGTCTCCTTCGGGCACGCCGCGGCCTTTGCCGGGTCGGCCCCGTTGCGCACCGCGCAGGCTGGCCCCGGCGGCCCGGCGGATCAAGTCTGTTGGGCCACGTGAGCCGGGTCGGCCCGGTGGACGGATGCCCGCCGGGCCTGCTCGCCGTCATGGGCGAGCAGCAGGGTGCGCGGCGGGGGGGCCGGTTGGTCGCGCAGAAAGCGCTTCAGGTCGGTGCAATAGAACGTGTTGCACAGGTCGGAGCGCAGCGCGCGACCCAGGCGGCAGCCGGCGGGCCCATGGAAGACACAGGAACCTTCATAGCTCTCCGGACCCAGGGCTGCGCGGTAGCGGGCGATGATGGCGGCGCGGCCGAGGCCCGGCTCGTCCCGACGCAATCGGCGGATCGTGTCGGCATCAATGTAGGCGTGTTCGCCGCCACGCGAGCAGCAGTGGCCGCGGCAGCAGGCGCAGGCCGCTCCCGCCAGGCTCGTGAGGCCGGCGGCGAGCGGCGGCTCGGGCCTGCTTGGCGGGGCAGCCGGCTCGCCAACCGCGTCCGCGATCGCCTCGGTGAGGTGGCGGGTGAAGGCGCGACGCCGCGCGGCCGCCAGGGGCACGATCCGTCCCTGGAACGCCGGCAGGACCAGGACCGGCTCCGCCGTGGAAAGGCCGTGGCGGCGGCGGGCGGCATGGATGGCCTCGGGAAGACTCATGGGCGCCTGTCCTAGGAGCCCCGGGCCCGCCTGTCATCCCGGGGCCGGCCGTCGGATGGACGAAGGCTCCCGTCTCCGGTCTATTGTGACGCAGAACCCGCCGCCCCGGACCATGGGTGCGGCCGAGCACTGCACGGGGACGCATGAGCCGACAACCACCTGGCCGCCGGGCCGACTATCGCTGGTTCCACGACATCACCACCCGGTGGATGGACAACGACGTGTTTCGGCACGTCAACAACGTCACGTATTTCTCGTTCTTCGATACCGCGGTGACCTATTTCGAAATGTCCCACGGCGTGGCCGATCTCCTGGACGGGCCGGTGCATTGCGTGGTGGCGGAGGTGGCATGCCGCTATCACAGCTCGATCGCGTGGCCGGATCGGGTCGCGGTGGGCATCCGGGTCGCGCGGATCGGCGGCAGCTCGGTGCGTTATGAGATCGGGATATTTCGTGGCGACGCCGAGACGGCGGCGGCGGAGGGGCATTTCGTGCACGTTTTCGTCACTCGCGGCGACCAGCGTCCGACGCCGATTCCGGCGGCGGCGCGGGCCGTCCTGCAAACCATATCCATCGAATAACAAAGGGAACAGCACACATGGATCTCGGCATCAAGGGCCGCACGGCGATCGTCTGCGCGGCAAGCAAGGGTCTCGGTCGGGCCTGCGCCTTCTCCCTCGCACGTGAGGGGGTGGACCTCGTCATCACGGCGCGGACGGCCGAGGCGCTGGAGGCGACCGCGGCAGAGATCCGCGCCGCGACCGGGGTAAAGGTGACTGCCGTGCCGGGCGATATCAGCACCGAAGCAGGCCGCGCCGCGGCGCTCGCGGCTTGCCCGGAGCCCGATATCCTGGTGAACAACGCCGGCGGCCCACCGCCCGGTGATTTCCGGGACTGGGGGCGGGAGGATTGGATCAAGGCGATCGACGCCAACATGCTGGCCCCGATCTTCATGATCAAGGCGGTGGTCGACGGGATGGCCGGACGCAAGTTCGGGCGGATCGTGAACATCACCTCCGCTTCCGTGAAGTCGCCGATTCCGCAGCTTGGCATGAGCAACGGCGCGCGGACGGGGCTGACGGGATTCGTTGCTGGCCTGGCGCGACAGGTTGCGAAGCATAATGTGACGATCAACAACCTGCTGCCCGGGCCTTTCCTCACCGACCGGCTGCGCAGTGGCGCCGCGTTCGCGGCGAAGAAGGCGGGACGACCGGTCGAGGAGGTGCTGGCAGAACGGGGGAAGGAGAATCCTACCGGTCGGGTGGGCGACCCCGCGGAGTTCGGGGAGGCGTGCGCGTTCCTGTGCGCCGCGTCCTCGGGGTTCATCGTCGGGCACAATCTTCTGCTGGATGGCGGGGCATTCAACTCCTCGATCGCGTGATGCCGAAGGGCGAGCGGCTGCCGCACGGCCGCTCGCCTTGCGGCGGGGCGGCCGCTGCCTTACGCGGCCGGCAGCGCTGCCATGAACGCGCGGAGCGCCGGCGCCCATTTTTCGGCATCCAGACCCGATGCCAGATGGCCAAAGGAGCTGTCGAGCGGGACGTAGTCCGCTGACACCCCGGCGGCGTGCAAGGCATCCATCACTTCCGGCGCAAGCGTGGGCGGAAACAGCCTGTCGGTGCGTGAGAGGACGTACAAAACCCGGGCGCGGATGCGCGACAGTGCGGGCGTGACGTCGTAGCGCAGCATCGCCTTGCGCAGGATCACCAGCGAATTGGCATCGAACTGCTCGGCCCAGGCGCGGGCGATGCGGTGCAGCTCGGTCGTTCGCGCTGCCGGATCCGGAAAGCGCGCCGCGAGGGCGGTGTCGAGTCCGTATCCCTTCAATGTTTCAACCCGCATCGCCGTGGTTGTGTCGGTGACGCCGCCGCGGTCGTAGTAGTCTCCGCCGTTCCAGTTCGGGTCCTTTTCCAGTTGGGCCAGAAGCGGCGCGATCGTGGTCACCGACGACCGCAACCCGCTCACCGCCGCGACGATGCCGTGCATGAAATCGGGGTAGTCCACAGCCCATTGGAAGGCCTGGTAGCCGCCATAGGACGGACCCGCCACTGCGACCAGGTGGCGCACGCCAAGCGCATCCAACAGGTGCTTCTGCGCAGCCACGATGTCGCTCACCGTCAGTTCCGGAAAGCGCGGGCCGTAGGGCCGCCCGGTCGACGGATCGATACTGGCGCCATTGGTAGACCCGAAGGACGAGCCCAGCATGTTCGACGCGACGATGAAATACTGCTCGGAGTCGATCGGCCGCCCGGGCCCGACCAGCGCGGCCCAGGAGCCCTCGGAGGCGCTCTCGCCACCCTCGATCATGCGCGGACCGCTGGTGTAGCCGTGGGTGACCAGCACCGCGTTCCGCCCGTTCGCTGCCAGGCGGCCCGTCGTGAGATAGCCGATCTTTGCCTCCTGCAGCACTGCGCCGCTCGTCAGGCGGAAGTCACGGATGGTGTGGACCTGCATGGGAAGCATCAAAGACCCCTTTCTTGTGCCGAGCCGGACTGCCAGCGGCGCCCCGATCATTCTCGTCCGGGCTGCCGACGGCAAGCCGGCCCGGTGTCGGGTGGTCGGCGACCGTCGATCGCGGACGATAGCGGCTCGGGTTGGATCGGGCTCCCTGCGTTGCCCGACGGGCGGACGGTCGGGCCGGACCCGGCCGGGGACCCGGCTGCTCTGCCGTCACGCGCGCCCCGGCGCTGTCGGGACGCCGCAACCGCCTGCGGCGGAGCCGATTGATCTTCCGTGCGTGGCGCGGAATGGTGGGGTCATGCACATCGTCTCCGCCAAGGCGCGAGTCGCCGGCATCGCCGGCTGGCCCGTGAGCCATTCCCGTTCGCCACGCATCCACGGCTTCTGGCTCGACCACTACGGGATCGACGGCGCCTATGTGCCGTTGCCGGTCGAGCCCGCCTCGTTCATCGCCGCCATGCGGGGGCTGCGGGCAGCGGGGTTTGCCGGGGCCAACGTCACGGTGCCCCACAAGCTTGCCGCGTTTGCCTTGTGCGACAGGGTGGACGACAGCGCGCGGCGCGCCGGTGCCGTGAACACGCTGATCTTCAAGCTCGAGCGGATCGAGGGCAGCAACTCCGATGGTTTCGGATTCCTGGCAGGGCTGCGCGACGCGCAGGTGGATGCGACCGCCGGCCCGGCGCTGATCCTGGGGGCCGGAGGTGCGGCGCGGGCGGTCGCGGCGGCATTGCTGGATCTGGGAGTGGCGGTCAGCATCGCCAACCGGACGCCCGAACGCGCGGTGGTGCTTGCCCGTGAACTGCCTGGGCTCCGGGTCGTCGGCTGGGACGACCGGTCGGCGGTCCTTGGGGATCATGCGTTGCTGGTCAATTCGACCACGCTTGGCATGGGCGGCCAGGGCGATCCCGGACTGGCCTTCGATGGGGCCCGGTCGACCCTGGTGGTGGCCGATCTGGTCTATGTCCCGTTGGAAACGCCGCTGCTGGCGGCGGCGCGGCGGTGCGGGTTGCGCACGATCGACGGGCTGGGGATGCTGTTGCACCAAGCGCGGCCGGGCTTTGCTGCCTGGTTCGGCATCGACCCCGTGGTGGACGCGGCGCTCCGTGCGTTCGTGCTGGCGGACCTGCCTCCGGCATGATCATCGTCGGGCTGACGGGCGGCATGGGAATGGGCAAGTCCACAGCGGCCGGGGTGTTTCGGCGGGCGGGCATCCCGGTGTTCGACGCGGATGCCGCGGTGCATCGGTTGCAGGCTCGCGGCGGGCGGGCAGTGCCACGGATCCGAGCTGCGTTTCCGGACTGCGTGCGCGAGGGCGCCGTGGATCGCGGCTGTCTGCGGCGCGCGGTGCTCGACCGGCCCGAGAGCCTGGGGATCCTGGAGCAGATTCTGCACCCCATGGTCCGGCGGGAAGAGGTGGCGTTTCTTGCTCGGGCGCGGCGTGGCGGTCATCGCATCGCCGTGCTGGACATTCCTCTCTTGCTGGAAACCGGCGGCGACCGCCGGGTCGACCGGATCGTCGTGGTCTCTGCGCCGGCCGCCGTGCAGCGTCGCCGCGTGGCGGGGCGCCGGCGGATGACCGCCGCCGAGGCCGACGCGATGATCCGGCATCAGATGCCGGATGCCGAAAAGCGGCGCCGCGCCGATATCGTGATTCGTACCGGCCTGTCCCGCCATCATGCGCTGCGGGCCGTGAACCGCTTCATCAAGGAGCTTCGCGATGCACCGTAGCGTGTTGTTCGATACGGAAACCACTGGGCTCGACCCCGCCGAAGGGCACCGGATCGTCGAGATCGCGGCGCTTGAGTTGATCAACGACCTCCCGACAGGGCGGCATTTCCATGCCGAGATCGACCCGGAGCGCGACATTCCGGAAGAAGCCGCGCGGATCCATGGGTTGACTGCGGCTCGGCTGGCAGGAAAGCCGCGGTTTCCGGCCATCATCGAGGAATTGCTGACCTTCCTTGGAGACGACCCGCTGATCGCGCACAATGCGCCCTTCGATTTCGGGTTTCTCAATGCCGAGTTTTCGCGGGTTGGTCGGCCAAGGCTCGACGCGGGTCGCATGATCGATACGCTGGTGCTCGCCAAGCAGCGGTTTCCGGGGATGCCGAACAGCCTGGACGCGCTTTGCCGCCGCTTCTCCGTCGATCTTTCCGCGCGCTCAACCCACAACGCGCTGCTGGACTGCAGGCTGCTTGCGGCAGTGTATCTGGAGCTGACGGGCGGGCGCCAACGCGGTCTGATCCTCGAGAACGAGATCGGCCCCACGCAGACGATCGTCTATACGTTCGAAGGACGTCGAACGCCTCGGCCAGTGGTACCCGATGCCGCCGAACTGGCCGCGCACGGCGCGCTTCTGGACAGGTTGAAGGAGCCGCTGTGGCGGGACGGGCCGGCCGGATAGCAACCGAACGTGGGAAAGAACGGCTGCAGTTGCTCGGGTTGTCCAGCCGATTTTGCCTGCCGGCGGCCATTCGTCCAGAAGCTCTCAGGCCGGCATCAGTCCCAGGCACGAGCCGCTCTGGCCGGCACGGAACAGGAACTCGACGACCTCCCCGATCGCGGGCAGTACCGGGTACCGGGTGACGGCCGACAGATCGCAGAGCTCCTCGATTGCTTCTGCCGCGCCGATCAGCGACGGGTCGGCGCCGGTCAGGAGCATGAGCGGCAGCGTCCGGTCATGCTCCGCGATGCGCATCATCACGTAGCCGCCGTCTTGCGATTTGCCGTCCATTTCAGCCAGAACCGCCATCGGGCGGGAGTCGCGCAACGTGCGGGCCAGGTCGTCCTCACCGCCGATCGTCGCGATGTCGACGCGCAGGAATTCGCAGAGTCCCTGGATGGCTTCGCTCAGCCTGACGCCGTCCTCCACCACCAGAACCAGAGGCATGCGGTGTGGAGAGGACGCGGCGGCCTGGCGGCGCGGGGCGGATGTGAGGCGAACAGGCTCGACAAGATCGTTCATGACTTTTCCTAACGTCGACCGGCGATGGTTGCCGGAGTGGTGCGATGTCGTATCCTGCCGCATGATGCTTTACCGGAAATAGCGGGGGCTATCGTCAAATCTGCTCACGCGATCGTGAATGTCCGTCAAAAATGGCGGTTGCACAATTGACGTTCCGCGGGAGGCCCCCCGTTGATCTTGGAGGGCCGGTTGGCCGCGCAGGAATTTAGTCTTGCGTTAAGAAAAAAAGCCTTGCCCACTCGCCCCAATTTCGGGTATACAAATCGGTATGATGGCGGTTTGCGCGGACGGCACAGAAGACGGGTGCCTCGGCGCCAGTGCGTTGGTCTGAGCGATCAGCGGCCCCTGCGTTCTTCGCCTCCAACACCAATCGATGTCGCGCGCCTCAGGCCGCTCGGAAGGGTCTGCGTCCGACGGACCTGACCTGATTCCGGTTCCGGCGGCGATCCGGGACGATCTCGTGACATGGGGCGAATATGTCATGGGGGCCGACGGGATGGTCCCGGCCGTGCACCATCGGCTGCTCATGGAGCGGCTTCAGGCCGTCTCCGAGGGGACGATCGATCGACTCATGGTGCTGATGCCCCCCGGGGCCGCGAAGTCGACCTACACCTCTATATTGTTCCCAGTCTGGTGGTTCGCCCGCCATCCGGGAAGCTCGGTCATTTCGGCCTGTCATACCGCCGACCTCGCCAACCTTTTTGCCCGCCAGGCGCGAAGCCTGGTGATTGAGCATGCGGACGCCCTGGGTTACCAGCTCCAGGGCGGCGAGCGCGCGGCATCGCGCTGGGTTACGTCGAACCGCGGACGGTATTTTGCGACCGGTGTGCGCGGACCACTCACCGGGCGGCGGGCCGACCTCGCGATCATTGATGACCCGATCCGGGGCTTTGCCGACGCGGAAAGCCTGCGCCACCGGGACAACGTATGGGACTGGTTCCGCTCTGATCTCGTCACGCGCATGAAGCCACGCGGGCGGATCGTGCTCGTGATGACCCGGTGGCATCAGGACGACTTGGCTGGGAGGCTGCTCGACAAACATGCCTCCGAATGGACCGTCCTGAAGCTGCCCGCGCTGGCTGAGGCCGGCGATCCGTTGGGACGGCTGCCCGGCCAGGCGCTCTGGCCGGAATGGGAAGACGAGGCGGCGCTTCTGCGCAAGCGTGACCAGGTCGGCGAACGGGTCTGGACGGCGCTCTTCCAGCAGACACCGCGCCCGGCGCAGGGCAGCACGTTCGTGGTCTCCGGGATCGAGATTCTGTCCGCGCCGCCGGATCTGTCTGACGGCGTGATTGTGCGGGCCTGGGACCTCGCCGCGACCGCGCCTGACGGCCGCAACGACCCCGACCACACGGTCGGAGTGAAGCTGATGCGCGACTCTGCCGGTCGTTGGATCGTACTGGATATCATACGACAGAGAACCAGTGCTCTGGAGGTAGAGCGGGCCCTGTTCGGTGCGGCCCAAGCTGACGGCAAATCCGTGATTGTCTGCCTGCCGCAAGACCCGGGGCAGGCCGGCAAGGCACAGGTCGACAATTATGTGCGCAGCCTTCCGGGCTATCGGGTACACAGGTCACCTGAGTCAGGCTCAAAGCAGATCCGGGCTTTGCCGGTTGCCGCCCAGATCGAAGTCGGAAATTTGGCGCTCGTTCCTGCTGCATGGAACCATGACTTCATTGAAGAGCTGCGTGATTTTCCCTACGGCCGCAAGGATGACCAGGTCGATGCGCTAGTACGCGGATTTTTGGTTGTCACCGAAATGAGCGCGCCGGCCCGCCGGATGGCGTTACCGTTTCTTGCCCGCTAGCAGACCAGGATAGCATGTTCGAAACCATCTGCGACCTGATTCCGCGCGATCCGGACTATTCGGCGCGCAGCCGGACATTGGACATCCTCAAGCGGGTACTGGACGGCACGTTGTACGACGTGCTGCCGTACCAGTTTCACGAGGAGCGCGGCGCAGGAGGTGAGTATATACCCCTGCGGAATCGGCGCCCCAGCGTACGCTATGCGCTCAGCCGGATCGTTGTCGAAGACAGCGTCGCACTTCTGTTCAGCGAGGGGCATTTTCCCGCCATCGATTGCACCGATCCGATGATTCGCAGCGTCTTCGCGGATCTGGTGAAGGACACGCGTCTCAATCAGGTCATGACGGAAGCCGCGCTGCGCGGCTCGATCGGCTCGGTCGCGATCCTGATGCGCGTGCTTCGCGGTCGATTGTTCTTCAGTCCATTGGACACGACCTATCTCGTGCCGTCCTGGGATCCGGAGGCGCCGGATACCCTGATCGCGGTGAACGAGAAGTATAAAGTCACAGGTGCGCAGCTCGCAGCCGAAGGCTATGCGATCGACGACCCCGGCGCTGAATACTGGTTCATGCGCCGCTGGGACCGGCAGTCGGAGGTCTGGTTCCTGCCGACGCCGGTGGGTGCCGCGGCGTCCGCGGACGTCGACCTTGCCCGGACCGTAGCACACGACCTCGGGTTTGTGCCGATCGTGTGGGTACGCAACCTGCCGGGTCCATCGGCATCGGGCGATCCAAGCGACGGCGCCTGTACGTTCCGGGCGGCGATCGAGACCCAGATCGAGATCGACTACCAGCTGAGCCAGGCCGGACGGGGCTTGAAATACAGCAGCGATCCCACCCTGCTCATCAAGGAGCCGGCGACCAGCGACAGTGAGATCGTCAAGGGCGCTGGCAATGCGTTGGTCGTCAGTGAGAAAGGTGACGCGAAACTGCTGGAGATCGGGGGCACCGCGTCCGCCGCCGTACTCGACTACGTGCGCGTGCTGCGAGAGATGGCACTCGAAAGCATCCATGGCAACCGTGCAAGTGCCGACCGGCTGACTGCAGCGCAGTCGGGCCGTGCCATCGAGCTGATGAACCAGGGACTGATCTCGCTCGCGGACACGTTGCGCGTGAGCTACGGGGAGGGCGCGCTGCTGGGGCTCGCACGCATGGTTCTGCGTGCGGCCCAGCGCTATCGGCTTTCGATCATGGGCGAGGAGATTCCGCCGCTCGATCCGACAGCGCGCCTGGTCCTTAACTGGCCGCGCTGGGTGGCGCCGACTGCGGACGACCGGATGAAGGATGCGCAAACGCTCGCCACCCTGGCTGCCGCACGTCAGATAAGTCGCGAAACGGCCGTCAAATCTATCGCTGGTACCTACGACATCGAAGACGTGCCGGCAGAACTTGCCCGCATAGCCACCGATTCCCCTGTTCAATTGCCAAGGACCCCCTGATGCCGGAACCGGAGATCCCACCCGACGCGGAACCTGCCGCCGACGGGATGGCCGAACTACGTGCCCGCGCCGAGGCGCTGGAACGCCAGCTCGGGGAGCTGCAGCGGGAAGCGCAATCCCGCCTGGTGCTCGCGGAGCTGAAAGCCGAGGCGCTGCGTGCAGGCATCATCGACCTGGATGGTCTGAAGCTGATCGACCTGTCCGGTTTGAAGCCGAATGCAAGCGGGGAGATTGAGGGCGGCGCTGCGCTCATCTCCGGACTGAAGCGATCGAAGCCGTGGCTTTTCGGGTCGGTCTCCTCGTCCGCCAGCGCGAAGCCGCCGGCGGCGCAGCCACCACGCCAGAAGCTCGCTACCGAAATGACTGACGACGAGTATCGGGCCGCACGTGCGGCGTTGCTGAAGCGCCGCAGCTGATCGCGGACCACCGTTTTCCTCTGATCCAAAGGAGCTCCCGGCATGGGTATCCAGAATTTCCCCGCCGCCCTGCAGCCGATCATCCAGCAGGGCTTCCTGGAACGCGAGTTCGAGCAGGCACTGCGTTCCCGCCTGGGCTACCGCGCGATCGCCGACCGCGAGGAGATCGCGGTGGGCATCGGCGAGACGCTCACCAAGACCCGCGCGGGGCTGAAGCCGAGCGTGACAACGCCGCTCCCGCCCGCATCGAACAACAATTTCGACAACGGCCTGTCCCCGACTACGTGGAGCGTGGAACAGTACACGATCACCATCAATCACTATGCGGCGACCACCGATCTGAACATGGTGACGAGCCGGGTCGGGATCGCCAGCCAGTTCTTGCAGAATGCCTATGTGAACGGCGAGCAGGCGGCGCGCAGCCTCGACGAGCTGGCGCGCAACGCGCTGTTCAATAGCTATTTCGGCGGCAATACCAGAGTGCGTGTGACGCTTGGGGCGGCCGGGCCGGCGTTGGCGGTCGATGACGTGCGCGGCTTCCTGACCGGGTTCGTCAACGGCGTTCAGCAGCCGGTGAGCAGCGCCAACCCGCTGACCGTCACCGTGGGCGCGGACGCCTATACCCTGATCGGCAGCGTCGCTGACGCGACCAATGTCTCCACCGCACCGAACGGGATTTCGGGCGTACTGACGTTCTCCACCAATGTGTCGGTGTCGGACGGCACTACGGGTAACACCGTGACTGCGGCGAATGCCTCCGTGATCCTCCGTCCGGCGGCGCGCGGCAATACGGGCGGGCTGCTGGCCGGCGACACGCTGACCATGGGCAGTCTGCTCGATGCGGTGTCGAAGCTGCGGATGAACGCGGTACCCGAAGTGGACGGGGTCTACAATTGCTATCTGGACCCCGTCTCGGCGCGCCAGTTGTTCGCCGACCCGGATTTCAAGCAGTTGTTCCAGGGGGCCACTTCGGCCAACCAGGTGTTCCGCCGGGGCATGGTGAATCAGTTCCTGGGTCTGCGCTTCATTCCGACCACCGAGGCCTTCGTGCAGGCGCATCCGACCCTCGCGGGTCTCATGGTGCGTCGCCCTATCATCTGTGGCCAGGGCGCCCTGATCGAGGGCGATTTCGCGGGCATGGCGGCGGACGACGTGGCGCCGAAGGACTCGATCGTGCATCTGGTCGATGGTGTGGCAATGGTGACCCGCGAGCCGCTCGACCGCCTGCAGCAGATCATCGCCCAGTCCTGGTACTGGATCGGCGGCTTCTGCACCCCGTCCGATACCACCACCAATCCTACGATTATCCCTACTGCGACGAACGCCGCCTTCAAGCGCGCGGTGATGATCGAGCACATCGGCTGAACCAGAAAGGGGCGGACTGACATGGCGATCGGATCAACCCAGCCGTTCCGCCCCGCCGGGACGGTGAGCCTGGCATCGGGCACGAGTTCGGCCAGCATCGCGCTTGCGGGCGGCGGTGAGACGGTGGTGGTGACGAACACCACCGCCGCCCTCGCGTTCGTGCGTTTTGGCGCTGATCCCTCGGTGGCGGCCACCTCCGCGGATATGCCGGTCCTGCCGGGCGCGCGGGTGATGCTGGCGGCGAACCCGCTTATTACGTACGCCGCTTCAATCCTGGCGAGCGGGTCCGGTGGCGTTCTGTTCACCCGCGGTGACGGGTCCTATATCTGATGTTCACCGATGCGCAGAAGACGGATATCCGCCGGTTCTGCGGCTATCCGGCCTATGGCGCGACGCCGGCGGGGTTCGACAACTGGCGCTTCTATCAGGTGTACGGCCTCCTGGAATTCCGGTTGAACAATCTCTCCGCCGCCGAGACCAACGTGGTGCTGACATACCTGGCGCAGCTTGCGGCACTGGAGTTCGCGGTGCCGCGCGCCGGGGATGGGATGGACACCGATCAGGCTGCGGTGTGGACCCGCAATCGGCATGAGGCGCGGGACCGCGCGCAACTGTTCGATGATTGGCGGCGGCGGCTGTGCGGGTTTCTGGGCGTGCCGCCTGGGCCCGCACTGGCGGACGGCGGCATTACCTGGGTGGTGTAGATGGCGCAGAATCGCATCCAGGACCGCATCCAGTGGGGATTCAATGTCGCTGCACGGGCGGCAGGGGCCAGCATGGACGCCTACCGCCCGACCGGTGTGGCCAACCCCCTTGACCCCACCAATCGATACCTGAGGCTGCACGCACTGTTCACCGGGATGATGGGGAAGTTCCTGCGCCCCGAGGGCTACGGCGAGTCATTGGTGCACGGCATCTTCGATGCAGCCTATACCCAGCCGGGTGACTACCTGGTTCAGCAGGGCGGCGGCATCTGGTTCATCGCGTCCCAGGAGCCTCTGCTGCCGGTTCTGTGCGTGCGGACGAGCCGGGTGGTATCCTTCGCCCGCGCCGTCGCACCCTCCACGACGGGGGTGAATTCCTATGGCGGCGTGACCGCAACCACCACGACACCGCTGCTGACCGGCTGGCCGGCGAGCGTGATGGGGGCGGCGGGTGGTGGCCAGCCCGAGGCGGGGCTGCCGTCGGACAGCACCGTACCGTACTGGACGGTGTTGCTGCCTGCATTTCCTGGGGTGGTGCTGCTACCCGCTGACCTGATGACCGATGATCTCGGGCGCAGCGCTGTCGTTTCGGCAGCCGAGCTGACTGCACTGGGTTGGCGGCTGACCATGAAGCAGGCGATCACCTGATGGCCGATCAGGCAGATGTTGAAACGGCCGTGGTCGATCTCTTGGCGGCCGCGCTCTATCCGAACGGTCCGGATGCGGTGAGTGTGCCGGGGCCGGA
>JABBNW010000130.1 GCA_019352115.1 Pseudomonadota bacterium | reverse complement strand
CAAACCCAGGAACTTGGCCATCGCGCCACCCTCAAAGCTACCGGTTGGCCCGGCACGATACCCGAGCCGCCATTTTGCTCCAGAGCCTCCGGGAGCAGGTGGCAACGTCTGACCCGGTCGCGCCCTGTGCCGATGACGTCCGTCCGATCAACCTGTCCTGGGTGACGGTGGCCGAAGGCGAAATCGTCAGATTTCCGTGGTAATGTACAAGACCCGGCAAACCCGGACAATGATGCTCGCCGTGATGTCCGACCTTTCATATTCCGCCGATCGGCACGGCCTCGTCCGAGCGCCTCCCGTCACCCTGCAGCCGCGGCATACTGTCGCCATGCGGCTGGAACGCATCGGCTGCGGTCTGTGGCAGGCGGTGCACCAGGGCTACTTGCTCATCGGGTTTCTCGGCACTGGTGCCAGCAGGCGTCGTCGTCGCGTTCCTTTGGCTGGCGAGCGCGCGGTAGGAGACCGGTTACCCCTATTACGATACCTATGTCTCAGACACTCTACGAAAACGAGGCAGCTTTAGACGGTAGTGAGCTCGGATCGGGCACTCGACCATCTCGCGCATCTGTTCGGCTTTCGCGTGCCGAGGCCTCACTGCCGTGAGGAAGGGCTCTCTCGTTCGGAAATCGCTTTGGCCCAGGCGTCCAGGGACCGTTGCAGTCGGATCGCATAAACGGCCTGCACCTTATCCGGACGCCTCTCGGTGATCGCACAAAGGATCGCAGCGTTCTCAAGCAACGAATGGTCAACGCGGTGTCGCATCACCTCGAACACCGCCGTTGACGAGTACTGCCAGACTTGGTCCCAAAGGTGGTGGATGTGCTCCCGCAGGAACGCATTCGGGCACTTCGCATAGATCTGGATCGCGAACGCCCGGTTCTTGATGGCAAATTCAACCAGATCGTCGGCGACGCGCCTCAGATCCGACAGACTGTCGTGCAGCGCTCGCAACGAGATCTCGTCGTGCCACGGAGTTGCACTGATCGCCGCTAGGCATTCGAGGCCCATGCGCGCCTCCGTGATCTCCATGGCGCGTTCGAACGACAGGGTGGCAACCCGGGCGCCGCGATGGAGATGGATGGTCACAAGTCCATCCTTTTCCAGGGCCCGGAGCGCCTCCCGCACCGGCATCTCGCTCAGATTAAGCCGTTCGGCGATGTGTGACATCCGCAGCCACTCACCTGGCTTGTAGACGCCGTCCAGGATTTCTCCCCGCAGCACGGCGTAGGCATGCCGCGCCTTCGAAAAGCCGGCTTGGTCCGGGTCTTCCGATGGCTTCGTGCGGCCAAGAACCAAGCTCATCCGGGCGTTTGCCGGAACATCGTCGGCGTGCGGCGCCGGCTTGCGCTGCCGCTTATTCCGTGGCGTCGGGTCGAAAGGCTCCGAACTCAAGATGACCTCCTGGGGGCGCAAAGCGGCTGTCTCTGGTCCAGCGGGGCGAACTGATGCCCGAAAGAGGCTTGACCGTCACGCCTCTCTGTGGATCATATATCATATCAGATGCCGGAGCGAGGCCGGCGACGTGCCGGCCACCAAAGGGGAAGAGGAACACATCGGGCAATGGCAAAGCCATGGGACGGCATCATTTCCGGGGAAGAGCAGCGCGCATACAGCTCAGCCGGCTTCGGTCGCCCGACTGGAATGGGCCGACGTCCCGCGCTGCTGATCATCGACGTCCAGTACCGCACGGTCGGCACCACGCCCCGCCCGTTCTGGGAGGCGATCAAGGAATTCCCGACCTCGTGTGGAGATGTTGGCTGGGCGGCGGTCGGCAACATCCGCAAGTTGCTCAACGTGTTCCGCGCGCGAGCCTGGCCCGTACTCTACCCACATGTCGCGCCGAAGGAAGCCTTCGATTACGGGCGCCTGTCCGACAAAGTGCCGGCCATCATGTCGGTCGCGGGCCGCGGCTACGAATTCGTGCAGGAGGTCGCGCCGGCGCCGCAGGACATCTTGCTGCCGAAGAAGCATCCGAGCGCCTTTTTCGGCACGCCGCTGGCCAGCTACCTGATCAATTGCGGCGCCGACAGCCTTGTCGTGACAGGTTGCACCACCAGCGGTTGCGTACGCGGCAGCGTGGTGGACGCGTTTGCCTACAATTTCCGCGTGCTAGTACCGCATGACGCGGTCTATGACCGCAGCGCGACGTCACATGCCGTGAACCTCTTCGACATGGCCTCGAAATATGCCGACGTCATGCCGACGGAGGAGGCGCTTACCGAGCTGGGGAAGCTGGATTGAACGTGCTCCAGGCAGACGAACAACAAACGAGAGGGTTCAATGGACGGTGATGATCGCATGAATGATCCGACGCGGCGACGGGTGCTTGCGGGGGTGGGCGCGGCTGGTGCCGCCAGCTTGGTCCGCCCTGCGTTCGCGCAGGCGCCGCATGCGTTGCAGTTCGGCTTGGCGATGCCTCTGACGGGTGGGCAGGCCACTTACGGCCAGGATCAGGTTCGCGCCGCAAAATGGGGCATCGACTCGATCAACCAGGCGGGCGGGGTCGCCGGTCGGAAGCTTGAGGCGATTGTGTTGGACACTCAGGCCGACCCTCAGGTCGGGATCCAGGACGTCAATCGCCTGGTGTCCGTGAACAAGGTGCCGGTGTTCGTCACCGCCTGGTCGGAAGTCGTCAAGGCGGTCGCGCCGATCGCCAACGACAGCAAAACGGTCGAGTTGTCGGTCGGCGCCAACGCGCCTGGCATCGCGAAGCTCGGCGAGTATGTCTACACGACCTATCCGCTGGCGGATGTGGATGTCACGGCCATCGCCCGCTACTCGGCCACCAAGCTCGGCAAGAAGCGCGCCGCCGTGCTTTATATCAACAACGAAACTGGGATAGGTGGAGCAAACGTCTATCGTCGCGCGTTCACCCGGGCCGGCGGCAAGGTCGTCGCGTTCCAGGCCTACGACCCGCACGCGACTGATTGGACGGGGCAGATCCTGAAGGTCCGCCTCGCCTCCCCCGACATCATCTACATCGAAGGCTTGGTCGCGGATACCCCGCAGTTGATCGCGCAGCTGCGCCAGCTCGGTCTGACCCAGACAGTGTCGTCGTACTCGGCGATCTACAACCCGAACCTGATCAAGCAGCTCGGCCCGGCTGCCGAGGGTGTGATCGCCACCTCCCTGGCGCCCGGACCGAGTGACAACCCAGCGGTGAAGGCCTATCTGGAACGGTGGATGAAGGAAGTCGGGCGTGCGCCGAACGGCCTGCCGTACACGCAATACCTTCACGACGCGCCGTATCTCATCGCCGCCGTATTCAAGGAAATGCTGGCGAAGAAGATGCCGCTGACCGGGGAGGGGTTTCGGACGGAGATGCTGGCCATCGGCACCTTCCACCTGCCGCTGACGGGCAAGTTGGTTATCAGTCCGGACCACACCGTCCAGAAGCCGGTTTACCTGATGCAGGTTCAGAACGGCACATGGAAGCAGATCGCGGTCGTCAGCTGAATCGATCGGAAGCTGCGGCGGCCCGTCCAGTACGGGCCGCCGCAAGCGGGGCCTGTGATGTTCTCCCCACTTATACTGTTGCAGATTCTCTGGACGTCGCTTGCCACGTCTAGCTACCTGGTCCTGTTCACCGTCGCTTTTGCACTGGTGCTCAAGGTCAACCGGATCTTCAACTTCGCCCAGGCGGCAACGATGACCGTTGCCTTCTACGCTGCCTACACGCTGGTCAGTCGCCTCGGGTTGCCTGGATGGGCGGGGCTGCTGGCCGCACTCGCCGCGGCAGTGGTGCTCGCGCTGCCGCTGGAGCTGCTCGGCTTCCGGGCGCTGCGGCGACGCCGCGCGTCCTCGATTTTCGTCTTTATCTTCACGCTGATCATCTCGGAGCTGGTCGCCTACATCGCCATGCTGGTGTACGGGACTTGGCCGGCCACGGTCTTCCCCTCCCTGTTCTGGCCGGTGCGCATCGTCGCCGGCGTTGCCATCAGCGAATGGGATGTGCCGGCCCTCGGCGCGACGGTGGTCGCGGTGTCCGCGCTGTTCCTGTTCCTGCGGCGTACCCGGATCGGCCAGTCGATGGTCGCAGTGGCCGACAACCCTGACCTCGCGGAGTTCTACGGCATCGCCAAAGACCGCGTGTACCTCGTGAGCATGATCGTCGCCAGCTTGATCGCCGGGCTCGCGATGTTCCTCTACGGCACGCGCGCCCAGGTGGAGCCGACCACGGCGCTGAACCTGCTGCTGTTCGCGATCGCCGCCACCATCATCGGTGGCATCGGCAACCTCGGTGGTGCCATCCTCACCGCAGTCGTGCTCAGCCTGTGCGAGAACAGCAGCATCCTGTTTATCCCCTCGGCCTGGCAGGGTTTTCTGCTCTATGCGTTCCTGTTCGTCGCCATCGTGTTCTTCCCGCGCGGCGTGCGGCTCCCCAGGCGCCTGCGGCTCTCGCGCAGCGTGCCGACGCCGGCGTTCGCCCCGGAAGAACCACGGGAGGCATAAACGATGGAATACGTCTACGCCCTGATCATGCTGATGGCGCTGTACGTCATCCTGGCGACGAGCTTCGACTTCGTGATCGGCTATGGCGGCCTGATCAGCATCGCCCATCCGGTCTTCTACGCGATCGGCGCCTACACCTCGGCGCTGCTGGCGCTGGATTTTGGCCTGCCGATCCCGCTCGCGATCCCGGCGGGGGCCGTGGTGGCCCTGCTTGCCTCGGTCGCGGTCGCGCTGCCGTCGTTGCGCATCTCCGGCGACTACCTACTGATCGCCAGCATTGGTTTTCAGCTCGGCTTGCTGGAGGCGATCAAGAACATGGCCTGGACAGGCGGTTCCGGCGGACTGACCAACATTCCCGGGGTCTCGGCGCAGAGCGGCGGTCACGGCCCCTATGTTGTGGTTACGGTGTTGCTGGCCATCGGCACCGTGCTGCTGCTGCGCTGGATCACCGGCAGCTCGTACGGCCGCGCGATCAGTGCCCTGCGCGATGACGACATGGCCTTCTCGGCGCTGGGACGGAACGGGATGATGATGAAGGTCGGCATCTTTGCGCTGGGCTCCGGCCTTGCCGGGCTGGCTGGCGGGCTCTACGCCCACTACTTCCGCTTCCTGGCACCCGGCCAGTTCGGCATCATGCAGTCCGCCGCTCTGCTCACCATGGTTGTCGTCGGCGGCATGCGCAGCATCTGGGGGCCGGTCCTCGGCGCTGTCGTGCTGGAGGCGCTGCCGCAGGCAATCACCTTCCTCAATCTGCCGCCCAGCCTGCTCGGGCCGCTGCAGGGCATCCTGTTCACCGGGCTTGTGCTGGTCTTCATGTTCGCCCGGCCGCAAGGGCTGATCGGCGGCGGAGACGTGTGGCGCGGCCGTGCCGTCCGGGAGGTACGCGATGTCGCCCGGCCTTGAGGTCCGCATGCTGTGCAAGCGCTTCGGCGGGATTGTCGTTGCGGACTCGATTAATCTCCAGATTCCCGCTGGGCGGGTGGTTGGGCTAATTGGTCCCAATGGCGCCGGCAAGACTTCGTTCTTCAACCTGGTGTCCGGCATCGTGCGGCCGGATGCCGGCAGTGTCACGCTCGGCGGCGTGGACCTGACGGGATTGAAGACGCATCAACGGGCGCGGCGCGGGCTCAGTCGCACCTGGCAGAACCTGCGGCTGTTCTCCTCGCTCACGGTGCTGGACAATCTGCTGGTCGCGCCGCGCCTTTATCTCGGCGAGAGCCTCACCGCGCTGCTGTTCGGCGCCGGCCGTGTCCGCCGGGCCGAGCGGGCGGACCGAGAGCGGGCGACGGCGATCCTGGAACGGACTGGGCTTGCCGACATCGCGCATATGAGCGTGGGCAGCGTGACGTTCGGCCAGCAGAAGCTGATCGGCGTGGCCCGCGCCCTGATGAACGATCCCTGCTGCCTGCTGCTTGATGAGCCGATGGCGGGGGTAGAAGGTCAGGCTTACCAAACCATCCAGCGCGTGGTGCGGGATCTGGCGGAGAGCGGAATCGCGGTGTGCGTGGTGGAGCACAATGTCGCCTTCATCCGTGACCTGTGTGACGAGGGTGTGTTCATGTTTGCCGGTCGCGTGCTTGCGCGCGGCTCGGTCGCGGAGCTGATCGCCGATCCGCGGCTGACTGAGCTGTATTTCGGGACCTGACCGGATGTTGGAGATCGAGAACGTCACTGCCCGGTACGGATCGCTGACTGCGCTGCAGGATATCAGCTTTGCCGCTGAGCCTGGCGCCCGGATCGGGGTGTTCGGCCATAACGGCGCCGGCAAGACGACACTGCTTCGTAGCATCGTCGGTGCCCATGCGCCCGCGTCGGGCGCGGTCCGACTCGATGGGCGCGCCGTGGTGGCAGGCCGGGTGCCGGAGAACGTGCGCCGCGGCATCGCCTTCGTGCCGCAGGGGCACAACGTGTTCCCCAACCTGTCGGTGGCGCAGAACATGCGCATCGCCGGGCTGCTGTTCGACATGCGCTTTGCGGAGGATGTCATGACAATCTTCCCCGTCTTGAAGGAGCGGCGCACGCAGCGGGCCGGATCGATGTCAGGTGGGGAGCAGCAGATGCTGGCGCTTGGCATGGCACTGATGACGAAGCCGAAATGGCTCCTGCTTGACGAGCCCTCGACCGGACTTGCGCCGGTGATCGTGCGCAACGTGATGCGCCAGCTCGGCGAGGTGAACAAGATGCTCGGCACCGGCCTGATCATCGTCGAGCAGAATGTACCGGCGACGCTGAAGCTGGTGGATCGCGCGATCATCCTGAAGTCTTCGCGTGTCGTGCTGGACGGGCCCGCGGCTCAGCTCTCCGACAATCCCGACCTTTGGAAGTGGTTCTGACGATGATCCGGACACAGGAACGGCCGATGCGCGTGCGCGCGGCAGCAGCGATGCGGGCGCTGGCGGACTGGGCCGCCAGTCCGGCCGCGCGCGTGCTGCCGGCAGCGGTACGGCGGCGCGCGGCGATCATCCTGATGGATGACCTGGGTGCGATGGTCGCCGGCGCAGGCGAGCCGCAGGTGGCCCGCAGCGTGGTGCGGCTGGCCCGTGCCTCTGGCGCGCCGGAGGCGACCGTGTTCGCGTCGGGAGCGCCCCGGCTCGACCGCGCCAACGCCGCCGCTGCCAACGGCATGGCGATTGCCTGGTGCGAGCTGGACGAGGGGTTCCGTGGGGCCCCGTGCCACGCCGGGGCCTATCTGCTGCCGGCGCTGCTGGCCGAGGCGGAGGTCAGCGGTGTCACGGTCGGCGCCCTGCTGGAGGCGCTGGCGATCGCCTACGAGATTACCGTGCGCCTAGCCTGCGCCTTTCCGTTTCGCACAATGACGGTTCATCCGCACGCGGCGTTCGCGACGATCGGCGCTGCGGCGGCGGTCTCGGTACTGCGCCGGCATGATGCGGCGACCCTGCTCGGCAGCGTCAGTGGCGCCGCCAGCATGGCGTTCGCGGGTCCGTTCGGCCACGCGACCGAAGGTGCGCTGGTGCGCAACGCCTGGACCGCCGCCGGCGCCTGGATCGGGTTGCGCGCCGCCGACTGGGCCGAGGACGGCATCACGGGGATAGCCGAGACGCCGCACGACGTGTTCGTCGGTTCGTTCGGCACGGGTGTCGAACCCGACGCGCTGACCGACGGCCTTGGCACGACCTGGACGATGCGCGACGGCTATCACAAGATATTCGCCTGCTGCCAGTACGCCCACTCTGCCGTGGAGGCGAGCCTCGCCCTGTACGCCCGACTGGACGCCGTTCGAACGGCCGCGGCGCTGGAGCAGATCGTCGTCGAAACGCACCCGCGCGGCCTGGGCTTGACGACGGTCGATCCCGCGACGGTGCTCGCGGCCAAATTCTCACTGCCGCATGCGGCAGCGGCCGTGGCGCTGCTCGGTACTGGCGGCGCCGATGCGTTCTCCGCCGCAGCGCTGGATGAGGCCGCGATCGCCGAGCTGCGCCGCCGTGTGCGGCTGGAGCCCTATCCCGCGCCCGGAGCGCCGCCGCACGACCGGCCCGCCCGGGTGACGTGGCGATTCCGCGACGGCATGGAATGGACCGAGACCTGCCTGAGCGCGCGCGGCGGGGTGGACCTACCGTTCAGCGAGGCGACCCTGGTGGAGAAATTCGCGGTCAACACCGCCCGCGTGTTCCCCGCGATGGCGCCGGGCCTGGACGCGATCCTGGCCGGGGCGCCCCCGGCGCTGGCGGGGCGATGGAGCGACGCGGTGCGGGCGATGATCCGGAAGGACGCGGCATGAGCGACGTTGATTTGGATATCCTGGTGATCGGCGCCGGCGCCTGTGGGCTGGCGGCCGCGGTCGCCGCCCACGATGCCGGCGTATCGGTGGCGGTCGTCGAAAAGCGCGACCGTCCGGGCGGGAACTCCTCCCTCTCCACCGGATCGGTCCCGGCCGCCGGCAGCCGTTTCCAACGCGCCGCCGGTATCGCGGACGATCCGGAAAGCATGGTCCGGGACCTGATGGCCATTGCCGGCGACACCGACGATCCCGAACTGGTGCGCCGCCTGGCCGAGGTGTCGGCGCCGACGGTGGAGTGGCTGGTGGATGTCGTCGGCGCGCGGCTGCAACTGGTCACCGCCTATCGCCACATCGGCCATTCCGTGCCCCGGCTGCATGCGCCGGTTTCGCGCCGCGGCCAGGATCTGGTCGACGACCTGCTGGCCGCCGTGCAGCAGCGCAGCATTCCTGTTGCGATGGGCAACGTGGTGCAGGATCTGATCGTCGCCGATGGTGTCGTGTGGGGCGCCGTGGTGGATGCCGGGCAGGGGCGAACCCCGATCCACGCCCGCAAGACGATCCTGGCCGTCAACGGGTTCGCCGGGAACCCCGACCTCGTCCGGCGGTTCTGCCCGGAGATCGCCGGCGCGAGCTATTTCGGCGCGTTGGGATCGACCGGCGAGGCGATCGTCTGGGGCGAGCGCCTGGGCGCCGCGCTCGCCAACATGGGCGCCTACCAGGGCTATGCGGCGGTGGCCTACCCGCAAGGCAGCATCCTGTCCTGGACCACGGTCGAGAAGGGTGGGCTGCTGGTCGGTGCGGATGCGCGACGGTTTGGCAACGAGAGCCTCGGCTACTCCGGCTATGCGCGCATCGTGTTCAGCCAGGGGGAGGGGGCGTTCGCGCTGTTCGACCAGCGCATCTTCGATATCGCGGCCGAGGAGGAGGAGTTCGTCGAGCTCTGGCGCTTCGGCGGCGTGAAGCGCGCGGAGACGATTGCCGACGCCGCTGCCGCGTTCGGCCTGGATGCCGCCGCGCTGGCCGCGGAGGTGGAGGCCTACAACGCCGCCGCCGCGGGCGCTGCGGCGGACCGCTTCGGGCGCCGCGATTTCGGGCTGGCGCCGCTGCGCCCTCCGTTCTTCATCGTGCGCACCGTGCCGGGCCTGTTCCACACCCAGGGCGGCTTGCGCGTGGATCGGGACGCGCGGGTGCTGCGACCGGATGGCAGGCCGGTGCCGAACCTGTTCGCCGGCGGCGGGGCCGCGGCGGGCATCAGCGGCCGATCGGGCGCGCTCGGCTATGCGTCCGGCAACGGGTTGCTCGCGGCGGTCGGTCTCGGTCGGCTGGCCGCCCTAGCGGCGGCGCGGGAGATCGCAGGAGAGGTCGCATGACCCTTTCGCGCACCCTGGTTCGACAGTTGCGCGCCGCCGCCGCGTGCCCGCTGCCGGCTGGCGTCGCTGCGGCGGCCCGCCTGCACCTGCTGGATGCGATCGGGGTCGGGCTTGCCGCCTCCGCCGGCGCGGTGGGGGCGCCGTACCGCCGGTTCGCGGCCGATGTCGCGCGCGGCGGCCCCGCCAGCGTTTTCGGCCAGGAGCACGGGGCGGCGGCGGCCGATGCGGCGCTGGTCAATGGCGGGTTGATCCACAGCTTGGAGTACGACGACACCCATGCCGGGTCGATCGTGCACGGCAGCGCGGTGCTGGCCGCGGCCGCGCTGGCTGCGGCGGAAGCGGCCGGTGCGTCCGGCCCCGTCCTGCTCGGCGCCTATGCGCGGGGTTGGGAGGTGCTGGTGCGGATCGGACTCGCCGCGCCGGGCGGGTTCCAGGCGCGCGGCTTCCAGGTCACGTCGGTCGGCGGCAGCCTGGTAGCCGCGCTGGTCGCCGCCGAGCTGGGCGCACTGGACGAGGACGCCACGGTCGCCGCGCTCGGGATCGCGCTCAGCCAAGCCTCCGGCGTGTTCGAGTTCCTCACCAACGGCTCTTCGGTCAAATCGCTGCATCCGGGCTGGGCAGCGCATGCCGGTCTGATCGCCGCCCGACTGGCCGCGGGCGGGATGACGGGGCCGGAGACAGCGCTGGACGGCCGCTTCGGGCTGTTTGCGGCGTTCGCTGGGGAGGCGGACGCTCCGGCACGGCTACGGGCACAGCTCGCCGATTTCGGCGAGCGCTGGCACCTGCTGGACGCGGCCTACAAGTTCTTCCCCTGCTGCCACTACATCCATCCGTTCATCGAGGCCGCGGAGGTGCTGTTGGAGCGGGGCGTGCGCGCGCCCTCCGTGACGCGGCTGCTGTGTCGTGTCCCGGCCGGGGCGGCGCCGATCATCTGCGAGCCGTGGGCGGCCAAGCTCGATCCGCCGACGCCGCATGCGGCGCGCTGGAGCCTGCCGGCCGTGCTCGCGGCGCGCCTGGTGGACGGGCCGATCGAGCTTGCGACGTTCGAGCAGCCACTCCGCCCAGCGGCGCGCGACTTCGCTGGCCGCATCGCCTGGGAGGCGCTCGACGGCGCCAGCTTCCCGCGCGCCTTCGAGGCGGAGCTTGTCTGCACGCTGCACGACGGGCGGATCGAGACGGTGCGGATCGCGGATGTCTATGGCAACGCCGCCCGCCCGGCCCGCGCCGAGGAGGTGCGGACGAAGTTTCGCCGCAATGCGGCCCGCGCCCTGCCAGAGGCCACCGCGCAGGGTATCGAGGAGGCGGTTGACGCGCTCGACGGCGTCCGCTCGCCGGAGGCGCTGAGCGCCGCCCTGCGCATGGCCAGACAAGGAGGTGTAGGATGAACGGATCGTTCGACATGGTGGTGCGGGCCGGGCAGGTGATCCTGCCGGGCCGTGGCCAGGTCGCCTGCGACATCGCGGTACGAGATGGCCGGATCGCGGCGATCCTGGCGCCCGGGGAGGTCTGCGCGGCGGCAACCGAGGTCAACGCGCGCGGGCTCGTGGTGCTGCCCGGCGCGATCGACGTCCATCTGCATCTCGGCCACGGCAAGGACATCGCGCGCCCGCGCGTGCCGGAGGATTCCGATCGCGAAACGGCCGCGGCCGCCAGCGGCGGCATCACCTGCTTCGTGCCGTATCTGCTGGCCACCGAACCGTTCGAGCACGTGTTCGACGACGTCGTCGCGGTGACGGCCGCCGGGGCGCGCATCGATTTCGGGTACCATTTCATTATCAGTACCGAAGACCAGCTGGCGGGCGTGCCGCGCTACGTGCAGGACTACGGCGCGCCCAGCTTCAAGATCTTCATGAACAATCGGGGCGGAGAGGGCGCCAGGCTCGGCTTGCCGGACATCGACGACGGCTTCCTGTTCCGCCTGTGCGAAGCCGCCGCGGCGCATGGCGGGATGGTCTGCCCGCACCCTGAAACGATCGAGATCGCCTGGGTGCTGCGTGACCGTGCGCGTCAGGCTGACCCCGACGGTACCGGCGGTCTGGCGACCTGGAACGCATCTCGCCCTCCGTTTGTCGAAGGAGACGCGGTACAGCGCGCCGCCTATCTGGCCCACACCGCCGGCGCGCCACTCTACGTCGTCCATACTTCTTCCAAAGAGGCCCTTATGGCGTCGCTGCGGCACCGCCGTGCGGGCGCCGCGGTCTTCATCGAAACCTGCCCGCACTACCTGACGCATGACATCGGCTGGGCCGGCGGGGACGTGGGGAAGATCAACCCGCCACTCCGCGAGGCGGCAGACCGTGATGCGTTATGGCGCGCCCTGCTGGCTGGCGACATCGACACGATCGGAACCGATCATGTGCACCGTGAGATCTCATCCAAGTCGGGGGGAATCTGGAATGCCTCTCCGGGCTGCCCCGGCCTGGAGACGCTCCTTCCGGTACTGCTGAGCGAGGGGCACCATAAGCGTGGGATGAGTCTGGCGCAGATTGCAGCGGTGACCGCAACCAATCCCGCCCGGGCGATGGGCCTGGGGCACATCAAAGGCGCGATCATACCCGGTCTCGACGCCGACTTAACTTTTATAGATCCTGACTCGGAATGGACTGTCGAGCGTTCCGGTGTCGTTTCCGCAGCCGGATATTCGATCTACGAGGGCTGGCGGTTCCGCGGTCGGGTGGTACACACTTACGTGCGTGGTCGCGCGGTCGTGCTTGACGGCGCGCTGGAGCCGACTGCGGTCGGCTCTGGACGCTATGTAAAGCGAAGGCTTGATCACTCGGTCTGATCTCTGACGGCTTGGTCTGACTGTGTCACGAGTTCATCTTGCGGATAGCAGGATGGCAACGTGGGTAGCGCAGC
>JABBNW010000129.1 GCA_019352115.1 Pseudomonadota bacterium | reverse complement strand
TTCCTGCGGCGGCTGATCAAAGGGTCCTCCGGCAAGCAGTTCCTGATCGTGGATAATCTCCGAGTGCATAAGGCGGTGAAGGTCAGCCGCTGGGTGGCGGCACACAGCGACGAGATCGAGCTGTTTTTCCTGCCGCCCTACGCACCGGAGCACAATCCCGACGAGTACCTGAACAATGACCTGAAGCAGAAGCTGCGGAACTTGCCCCGGCCGGACACGCATGAGGAACTGGTCCGAGGCACGACGTCGGTGCTGCGGTCGCTCCAGCGCCAGCCGGATCGGATCAAGGCTTACTTCAGGCACAAGGACGTTCGTTACGCCGCGTAGAGTCATGTATATTGTTGGGGTATTAGTACCTACACTTCCTCCATATCCCGACGACGCAGAGGGCTGGCGTGCGATCGACCGCCAGCTAGCCGGGTCATGCCTGAATCTTTGCAACAAGATTAACGAAAGCCAAAGCTTCATTCGAAGTACAATGGATTTCAGTTGCGAGGAGCTCGGAGGCGTCCTGGACGAACAGACCGCAAAGCGCGGCTTAGACGCGTGGCGGCTTTCTGTGGCTCTCCGTAAGCGGCACGCGGTAGAGTCGGTAGAACCGGAATGGCACTATGCAGAGCATCTCGAGGCAAAACTTAAAGTGACAACCGAAGCGTTACAGAAGCTGCGCGAACAGAACACAGAGGCGGCGCGGTCGATGGCGGAATCTCTGGGACACGAGAAAAGAGGCTCCGGGAAATGAAGCCCGAAGAATGAGGCGCGGCGCTGGTGCGCTCGTTCCTTCCTTGTCGGGGCCCTTTCTTGTCGGCGCCGCGGTCGTGACACGCTGCATGCGTGCGGCACGGATGCTTCTCCTCCGTGGTCCTCCTATTCCTCGCCTTATATCTTCTTCGTGTTAAAAAGTCCTTGGTTGCCCGCGACGCCAGGCCGCAGACGGTCGCACCCAGCCGCGGCGGCCACCGCCCATGCGCAGCATCCGAGCGCCGGGCCGTGCTACAACCGCGGAGCCACGTAGCGGACGAGGGGCCCATGCGCACGATCGAGGTTCTTGCCATCCAACGCATCAGCGCCGCCGATCGCGCGCAGATCGAAGCGGTCGATCCCGCCGTGCGGCTGACCGACGCCGGCGGCTGGTTCGACGGCGAGATCCGCGCCACCTGGCCGGCGCAGGCCGCGGCCCGCTATCTGGCGCCGGACGCCGCGGGCAGCGGCAGCCGCGCCGAACGCGACGCGCTGCTCGCGCAAGCGGAGGTGATCCTGGGCGGCTGGCCCTTCCCGCTCGATCTGCGCAGCCGCGCGCCCCGGCTACGCTGGTTTCACCAGCGCCCGGCGGGTGCGTCCAACCTGCGGCTCGGCGACCTGTGGGGGAGCGATGTCGCGGTCACCACGTCGCGCGGGTCGGGCAACACGCTGGCGATGGCGGAATACGCCATCGCCGGCATTCTGCATTTCGCCAAGGGGCTGGATCGCGCGGCGATCGATCGGGACGCGGGCGGCTTCGACCATCGCGCCTGGCGGCCGCTGCTGATCGCGGGCAAGACGATGTGCGTGATCGGCGCCGGCGGGATCGGCCGCGACGTCGGCCGGCTGGGGGCCGCGCTCGGCATGCGGGTCCTCGGCACGCGGCGGCAGGTGGCGGCGGGTGCGCCGCTGCCGGAAGGGTTCGCGCAAATGGGCGGGCCGGAGGCGCTGGACGGTTTCCTCGCCGAGAGCGATTTCGTGGTGGTCTGCTGCCAGTGGACCGACGAAACGACCGGGCTGATCAACACCGCCCGGCTGGCGGCGATGCCGGCCGGCGTCGTGCTGGTGAACGTCGCCCGCGGGGAGATCGTGGATGAGGCGGCGCTGGCCGCCGCGCTGGCACGCGGCCATCTGCGCGGCGTGGTGCTGGATGTGTACGTCGGCGAATTCGCGCACACGCCGCCGGACATCCTGTGGCGCGATCCGCGGGTGCTGATCACCCCGCACGTCTCCGGCGCCAGCGACCGCAACCAGCACGGCGCAATCGCGATGTTTTGCCGCAACCTGCGCGCGTATCTGGACGGGGCGCCGCTGGAGAACGAAATCGACTGGGACCGGGGTTACTGACCGCCGCGTCCGCACGAACCCGTCATGTTCGCCCGATCGCTGTGAATCTCGTGCATGCTGACCGCGTCCCGAACGGAGAACGACGATGCAGATAGAAGTCGGCTACGAGATCATCTACGACGTGCCGCAGCCGACGCCGATGCTGCTGGCGCTGACGATCCACCATTCCCGCGCCTCCGACCTGGTCGCGCCGGACCTCCTGCGGACCGAGCCGTCGGTGCCGGTTTCCGGCTACCGCGATTTGTTCGGGAACTGGATCAGCCGCATCGTCGCACCGGCCGGACGCATCCGGCTCGCAACGCGCGCGGTGGTGCGCGACAGCGGGCTTCCCGATCCGATCCATCCGGAGGCGATCCAGCATCCGGTGCAGGACCTGCCGGAGGAAACCCTGCAGTTCCTGCTTGGCAGCCGGTACTGCGAGACGGACCGGCTGACGGAGATCGCCTGGCGCCTGTTCGGAACGGCACCGACCGGATGGGGTCGGGTGCAGGCGATCTGCGATTTCGTGCACCGCCATCTGAGCTTCGGCTACGCGCACGCACGACCGACCAAGACCGCGTTCGAGGCGTACGAGGAAGGCACCGGGGTGTGCCGCGATTTCGCCCATCTCGCGGTTGCGTTCTGCCGCTGCATGAACATCCCGGCGCGCTACTGCACCGGCTACCTGGGCGATATCGGCGTGCCGGCGATGGACGCGCCGATGGATTTCTCCGGCTGGTTCGAGGCGTATCTGGGCGGGACGTGGTCCACGTTCGATGCGCGGTTCAACGTGCCGCGGATCGGGCGGGTGCTGCTGGCGCGCGGGCGGGACGCGGCCGATGTCGCGATCGCGACGACGTTCGGGCCGAATACGCTGGCCGGGTTCACCGTCATCGCCGAGGAGGTGGGCGATCCCGCCTGATCGCACGATGGCGCCACGCGCCCCGGGGCTGGGCGCGGAATGCGTCGGGGGGACGGCAATTCCCAGGCCGAGCCGCCCAGGCCGGCCCGGGTCCATAACCGGGCAATCCCAGGATGCCGCACGACCGAAGGGACGGGCTGCTTGCCGGTGCGCGGGCGATCGGTTAGCGGTACCGCGCGCATGGGGGGGCTGCGGTACAGCACGATGGAGCGGATCCGGTCGGGGGGAACATGGTCTGAACCGGATCGCACCGCCGCGCGGCGGTCTCGCGCCCCTGCCCGCCTGAGAGTTTGTGAAGGAATGCCCGTCAGCCGCCAAAACCGCCCGAAAACCCGAGCAATGACAACTGGCGCTCTTTCACAAGTTCGATTGCTCTTCACGCTCTGAGCGCATGTCCCGCTACCTCGCCGCCATCGACCAGGGCACCACCAGCACCCGCTGCATCGTCTTCGACCGCGCGGGTGCGATCGTCGCACAGGCCCAGCAGGAACACCGCCAGCTCACCCCGCACCCCGGCTGGGTCGAGCACGATCCGGACGCGCTCCTCGCCAACACGATCGCCGTAGCCGGCGCCGCACTGGCCCGCGCCGGGATCGTCGCGGCCGACCTCGCCGCCATCGGCCTCAGCAACCAGCGCGAGACCACCGTGCTGTGGGACCGCCGTACCGGCCGCCCGCTCGCCAACGCGATCGTCTGGATGGACACCCGCACCGAGGCGCTGGTGCGCCAACACGCCGCCGACGGCGGCCAGGACCGGTTCCGCACCCGCACCGGCCTGCCGCTCAGCACCTATTTCTCCGGCCTCAAGCTCGCCTGGCTGCTCGACCACGTCCCCGGCGCGCGGGCGGCGGCGGAGCGTGGGGAGGCGCTGTTCGGCACCGTCGATTCCTGGCTTGCCTGGTGGCTGACCGGCGGGCCGGCGGGCGGGCTGCACGTGACCGATGTCACCAACGCGAGCCGCACCCAGCTCATGGATCTCGCCACCTGCGCCTGGGACCCGAGCCTGCTGGACGCGTTCGGCGTTCCGCCCGCCTGCCTGCCGCGTATCGTCTCGTCCTCGGCGGTGCTGGGGAAGATCGCGCTGGCGCCGCTGGCCGGTGTCCGGCTGGCGGGCATTCTGGGCGACCAGCAGGCGGCGCTGGTGGGCCAGACCTGTTTCGCCCCCGGGGAGGCGAAGAACACCTACGGCACCGGCGCATTCCTGATGATGAACACGGGCGCCGCGCCGGTCGCCTCGCGCGCCGGCCTGCTGACGACGCTCGCCTACCGGTTCGGCGACGCGCCGCCGTGCTACGCGCTGGAGGGCGCGATCGCCATCACCGGTGCGCTGGTGCAATGGCTGCGCGACAACCTGCGCATGATCGACACCGCGCCGGAGATCGAGGCGCTGGCGCGCGAGGTGCCCGACAACGGCGACGTCTATATCGTGCCCGCGTTCTCCGGCCTCTATGCGCCGTACTGGAAAAGCACCGCGCGCGGCGTGATCGCCGGCCTCACCGGCTTCGCCACCCGCGCCCATATCGCCCGCGCCGCGCTGGAGGCCACCGCCTACCAGGTGCGCGATGTGGTGGAGGCGATGGCCTCCGACAGCGGCATCACGCTCGCAGCCTTGCAGACCGACGGCGGGATGGCCGCCAACGACCTGCTGATGCAGTTCCAGGCCGATATCCTCGCCGCCCCGGTGGTGCGCCCGCGGGTCATCGAGACGACCGCGCTCGGTGCCGCCTACGCCGCCGGGCTCGCGGTGGGCGTCTGGCCGAACCCCGAGGCCTTGCGGGCGAACGCGGCGGTCGAGCGGGTGTTCACCCCGGCGATGGGCGAGGCCGACCGCGCGCGTTATTACCGGTCGTGGCAGAAAGCGGTGCAGCGCTCGTTCGACTGGGCCCAATGAGCACTGGGCCGAATGAGCGCTGGGCCGAATGAGCACTGGGCCAAATGAGCCCCGGGGGCCGAATAAGCTCTGGGCCGCATCAGCGCGGACGGCCGCCGGCACGGAGATCGCCCGCATCGCGCCGCGCGCCCCGCGGCCGGGCCACCCGATCGGGATCGCCCTATTGATCCAGCGCAATGACCCGGCCGCTGCCGTGCGCCATCGATGGGGCCGGAACGGGGCGTCGGGCGCGCACGCCGATCGGATCGGCTGCCCGGTGCGCGTGGGGAACTGGTGTATGACCCGACACTGCCGGCCCGATGCGGCAGCGACCCGGTCTCTCGGAGAATTGGAACCCCGCCCGCCATGCGCAGCCTGCTCCGGATCGGCCTGCTTCTTCTGATCGTGCTCGCGCTCGGCGCCGGCGCCTGGTTCTACCTGCATCGCGGGCGGCCGGCCGGGGCGCACACGCTCACCCTGTATGGCGATGTCGATATCCGGGAAGTGCAGCCGGCGTTCAACGCCAGCGGCCACGTCACCGCGCTGGCAGTGCAGGAAGGCGCGGTGGTGAAGAAAGGCGAGCTGATCGCCACCCTGGACGATACCCGCACCGCCGCGGCGCTCGCGCAGGCCAAGGCCGAGATGCGCAACCGGCAGGCGGTGCTGGCCGCCCTGGTCGCAGGGTCCCGCCCGCAACAGATCGCGCAGGCGCAAGCGACGATGGAGGCCGCGCGCGTCACCTACCTGAATGCCGGCGTCACCTACCGCCGGGTCGAGCGGCTGGCCACCACCAGCGCCGCGACGATCCAGCAGCGCGACGACGACAAGGCGCTCTACGACGCCGCGCACCACCGGTACCAGGCGGCGAACCAGGCCTACCTGCTGGCGGTGGCCGGCCCGCGGCAGGAGGATATCGCCGCCGCCCGTGCCTCCTTGCAGGCGGCGGAGGCCGGGGTCGCGCTGGCACAACGGGAATATCACGACACCAGGCTGTATGCCCCCTCCGACGGGGTGGTGGAGGATCGCATCCTGGAGCCGGGCGACATGGCCTCGCCCGCCACCCCGGTGTTCACCATCGCGCTGCCGAGCCCGCTGTGGGTGCGTGCCTATGTGCCGGAGAGCGACCTCGGCCGCATTCGCCTCGGCATGGCGGCGACCGTGACGACCGACAGCTATCCGGGACGGGTCTATCCCGGCTGGATCGGCTACCTGTCGCCGACTGCCGAGTTCACGCCGAAGACGGTGGAGACGCCGGCGCTGCGCACCGCGCTGGTCTATCAGTTGCGGGTCTATGTGTGCGACCCGCGCGGCGAGCTGCGCCTCGGGATGCCGGCCACGGTGCACATCGACCTCACCGCCCGGCCGGGCCCGGCGCGGCCCGGCTGCACGCCGCCCGATGCCCGCGCACACTGATCCGGGGCGCACGGATCCCGTGCGCGACCCGAAGGCCGATCCGGCCGCCCCTGTGGCGGCAGCGCGGGTGGCCGATGCGGCGCCGGCGCTGCGGCTGGAGGACGTGCGCCGCAGCTTCCGCACCGGCGCGCGGGTGGTCGCGGCGGTGGACGGCATCACCGCCGGCGCGGCGCGCGGCGCCGTCACCGGGCTGATCGGCCCGGACGGGGCCGGCAAGACCACCCTGATGCGGCTGATCGCCGGGCTGCTACGCGCCGATGCCGGGCGCATCGCGGTGCTCGGGATCGACGTCGCGCGTGACCCGCTCGGGGTGCAGGCGCGCATCGGCTACATGCCGCAGCGGTTCGGGCTCTACGAGGATCTCAGCGTGCGGGAGAACCTCGATCTCTACGCCGACCTGCAAGGCGTGGCGCCGGACGCGCGCGCCGCGCGCTATAACGAGCTGCTGCACATGACCGGGCTCGGCCCGTTCACTGCGCGCATGGCCGGGCGGCTGTCGGGGGGGATGAAGCAGAAGCTCGGGCTCGCCTGCACCCTCGTGCGCCCACCCGAGCTGCTGCTGCTGGACGAGCCGACCGTCGGCGTCGATCCCGTTTCCCGGCGCGAGCTGTGGCAGATCATCGACCACCTCACCGGCGCGGCGCACATGACCGTGCTGTTCAGCACCGCCTATCTGGACGAGGCGGAACGGTGCGGATCCGTGCTGCTGCTGCACGAGGGACGGCTGCTCGGCCACGGCCCGCCGGGCAGTTTCACCGCCGAGATGGCCGGGCGCAGCTTCACCGCCTCCGCCAGCCTGGCGCGGCGACGGTTGCAGGCGCGGCTGGCCGCCCTGCCCGGGGTGATCGACGCGGTGATCCAGGGCAGCCGGGTGCGGGTGGTGACGGCCACCGCCACGCCGCCCGATCCCGCCGGGCTGGTCGCGCAGGCGCCGGACCTGACGTTCACGCCCGTCCCGCCGCGCTTCGAGGACGCTTTCGTGGCGCGATTGCGCGCGCAGCAGACGGACCGGCCGCCGCCCCCTCTCCCGCTGGCGGGAGAGGGCCGGGGTGAGGGTGGTGCGGACCGCGCCACGCCCTCACCCCAACCCACTCCCCCCAGCGGGAGAGGGGGCAGCGGCGGGAGGGAACCGAACCCCCTCCCCGACGTCATCTCCGTGCGCAACCTCACCCGCCGGTTCGGCGCCTTCGTTGCGGTCGACGACGTCAGCTTCACCGTCGCGCGCGGCGAGATCTTCGGCCTGCTCGGCGCCAACGGCGCGGGCAAATCCACCACCTTCCGCATGCTCTGCGGCCTCCTGCCCGCCTCGGGCGGCAGCCTGCGGGTCGCGGGGTTCGACCTGCGCACCGCCGCCGCCCCGGCGCGCGGGCGGATCGGCTACATGGCGCAGCGATTTTCCCTGTATGGCGATTTATCGGTGGCGCAGAACCTCCGCTTCTTCGCCAGCGCCTACCGCCTGACCGGCGCCCACCGGCGCGCGCGGATCGCCTGGGCCGAGGCCGAGTTCGCCCTCGCCCCGATGCGTGAGGCCACCGCGCGCGACCTGCCGCTCGGCTTCAAGCAGCGGCTCGCGCTCGCCTGCGCGCTGATGCACGCGCCCGACATCCTGTTCCTTGACGAACCCACCTCCGGCGTCGACCCCCTGGCGCGGCGGGAATTCTGGCACCGGATCAACGCGCTCGCCGAGGCCGGCGTGACCGTGCTGGTGACCACGCATTTCATGGAGGAAGCCGAATACTGCGACCGCCTGGTCATCATGGCGCAAGGCAAGGTGCTGGCCGAGGGACCGCCCGAAGCGATCAAGGCCGGCGCGCGCACCGCGGCCGCGCCCGATCCGAGCATGGAGGACGCCTTCATCGCCGTGATCGAGGCCGCCGCGCCGCCGGCCCGCGCCGCATGAGCCCCGGCCTGCGCCGCCTGATCGGCCTGCTGCGCAAGGAGATTCTGCAGATCTGGCGCGATCCCTCCGCGCTCGCGATCGCCTTCGTCCTGCCCGCGGCGCTGCTGCTGATCTTCGGCTACGGCGTGTCGCTCGATGCGCGCGCAGTGCCGCTGGCGCTGGTCGTGCAACGACCGGGCGCGCTGGCGAGCAGCTTCACCGCCGGCTTCGACCGCTCCCCCTTCTTCCGCCCGCGCCGCTACCGCACCATCCAGGCGGCCGAGCAGGCGATGGCGGCGCGCGAGGTGCAAGGCATCGTCTGGCTGCCGAGCGATTTTGGCCGCCGCGCCGCTACCGGCGGCAATGCCCCGATCGGGGTCCTGGTCAACGGCGTCGATGCCAACGACGCGCGCCTGATCGAGGGCTATGTGCAGCAACTCTGGGCCAACTGGCTCACGATCCGCGCCGAGGCCGCCGGCGGCGGCGCGCCGCTGCCGCTGTCGGTCGCCGCGCGGGTCCGGTTCAACCCCGCCGTCAGCAGCCGCGACTACCTGGTGCCGGGCCTGATCGCGGTCATCATGACCCTGACCGGCGCGCTGCTGACGGCACTCGTCATCGCGCGCGAGTGGGAACGCGGCACGATGGAGGCGCTGATGGTCACAAGGGTCACCTTGCGCGAGATCCTGCTCGCCAAGCTGATCCCGTATTTCCTGCTCGGGATGGGGGGGATGGCGGCGTCGGTGGCGATCGCGGTGTTCCTGTTCGCGGTGCCGCTGCACGGTTCGCTCTGGGTGCTGACCGCGGCGTCGGCGCTGTTCATGCTGGCAGCCCTCGGGATGGGGCTGCTGATCTCGGGTTTTGCGCGCAGCCAGTTCGTGGCCGGGCAGATCGCGATCATTGCGACGTTCCTGCCGGCCTTCATCCTCTCGGGCTTCGTGTTCGACATCAACTCCATGCCGACGGCGATCCGGGTGATCACCCATGTCGTCGCGGCGCGCTATTTCGTTGCCATCCTGCAATCCGTGTTCCTGGCCGGGAACGTCTGGTCGGTGATCGTGCCGAACGGGCTCGCCTTGGCGGGGATGGCGGCGGTGTTCCTGGGGCTTGCGCGCGCGATCGCCCGCAAGCGGCTGGACTGAGGCCGATGGGCGGACAGGTCCTGGCGCTGCTCATCAAGGAATTGCTCGCGGTGCTGCGCGATGCGAAGAGCCGCATCGTGCTGATCGCGCCGCCGCTGATCCAGTTGCTGGTATTCGGCTATGCGGCGACGTTCGACCTCAATCACGTGCCGGTGGCGATCTACGACCAGGATCCGTCCGCCGCCTCCCGCGATCTGGTGGCGCGGTTCCTGGGAGCGCCGACGTTCCGGCTGGTGGCGATGCTGCACAGCGACCGGCGGATCGATGCGCTGATCGATTCGCGCCAGGTGGCGTTGGTGCTGGTGATCGACCGCCGCTTCACCCGCGACCTGCTGACCGGGCGGCCGGCGCCGGTGCAGGCGATCGTGGACGGGCGCAATTCCAACACGGCGCTGCTGATCGAAGGGTATGCGAATGCGATCCTGACCGATTTCTCCCTCGGCTGGGGGGCCGCGCACGGGCAGCGGGCGCCGCCGGCGGTGCTCGATCTGCGCGCGCGCTACAACCCGACCCTGAGTTCGCGCTGGTTCATCGTGCCGGGGATCGTGGCGCTGCTGACCCAGGTGGTGACCTTGCTGGTGGTGGGGCTCACGGTGGCGCGCGAGCGGGAGACCGGTACTTTCGACCAGCTGCTGGTCACGCCGATGGGTCCGGTCGCGATCCTGCTGGGCAAGGGGCTGCCGGGGCTGCTGATCGGGGTATTCGAGGCGTCGATCATCATCGCCGCGGCGGTGTGGTGGTTCGACGTGCCGCTGCGTGGGGGGCTGGTGCCGCTGTATCTGGGGCTGTTCCTGTTCGTGGTGGCGTGCACCGGGATCGGGCTGATGATCTCCTCGCTCGCCGCGACCCAGCAGCAGGCGCTGCTGGGGGCGTTCCTGTTCATGGTGCCGTCGATCATCCTTTCGGGGTTCGCGACGCCGATCGCGAACATGCCGGGCTGGGTGCAGGATCTCACGTTGCTGAACCCGATGCGGTATTTCCTGGTGATCGTGCGGGGGGTGTTCCTGGAGGGGTCCGGGGTCGATGCGCTGGCGGGGCAATACTGGCCGATGGGGGTGATGGGGGTGGTGACCCTGGCGGCGGCAGGGTGGCTGTTCCGGCGGCGGGTGACTTAGGGGTCGCGGCGGGATGAGAGCCGTGGTTCCCGCGCGCCGTCCCGGGGGACTTCCGGCGCAGGCGCCCGGGGTTGGGTCTTGCCGCCGGCGCGCGTCGCGGCCTCCCCCATGGCGGCAAACGCCGTCCCTCGTGCTATCCCCCCGCCATGCCACCCCCCCTTCTCGCCCTCCAGGACATCGCCCTCACCTTCGGCACCGCGCCGCTGCTCGCCGGGGCCGCGCTCGCGGTCGGCGCCGGCGACCGCATCTGCCTGGTCGGGCGCAACGGCAGCGGCAAATCGAGCCTGCTGCGCATCGCCGCCGGCCTGCTCGCCCCCGACGCGGGGCGCCGCTTCGCCCAGCCGGGTGCCACCATCCGCTACTTGCCGCAGGAACCCGACCTCAGCGGCTTCGCGACCACCGGCGCCTACGTGACCTCCGGCCTCAACCCCGACGCCACCGAGGCCGACCACCACGCCGCCGCCACCATGCTTGCCGCCCTCGGCCTCACCGGCGCCGAGGACCCCGCGACCCTCTCCGGCGGCGAGGCCCGCCGCGCCGCGCTCGCCCGCACCCTGGCGCCGCGCCCCGACATCCTGCTGCTCGACGAGCCGACCAACCATCTCGATCTGCCCGGGATCGAATGGCTGGAACGCGAACTTGCCGGCCTGCGCTCCGGCATCATCGTCATCAGCCACGACCGGCGGCTGCTGGAACGGTTGTCGCGCACCACGATCTGGCTCGACCGGGGCATCACCCGCACGCTCGACCGCGGGTTCGCGGCCTTCGAGCCCTGGCGCGACGAGGTGCTGGCGCAGGAGGAAACCGACCGCCACAAGCTCGGCCGCAAGATCGCGATGGAGGAAGACTGGCTGCGCTACGGCGTCACCGCCCGGCGCAAGCGCAACCAGAAGCGCCTCGCCGACCTGCACGGTCTGCGCGAACGCCGCCGCCAGCACCGCGCCAGCGCCGGCAAGGTGCGGATGGAGGCCGCCGGCGCCGATCTTTCCGGCCGCCTGGTCGCGGTCGCCGAGGACGTGTCGGTGTCGTATGGCGATCGCCCGATCGTGCGCGATTTCTCCACCCGCATCCTGCGCGGCGACCGGGTCGGCATCGTCGGCGCCAACGGCGCGGGCAAGACCACGTTGCTCAACCTGCTGACCGGCGCGCTGGCGCCCGATGCCGGGGAGATCCGGCTCGGCACCAACCTCGCGCAGGTCACCTTGGATCAGCGGCGCGAGACGCTCGATCCGACCGAGACCTTGCGCCAGGCGCTGACCGGCGGTGCGGGCGATACCGTCACGGTGGGCGGGCAGACCCGCCACGTGGCGAGCTACATGAAGGACTTCCTGTTCGCCCCCGAACAGACCAACACCCCGGTCGGCGTGCTGTCGGGCGGCGAGCGCGGCCGGCTCACTCTTGCGCGCGCCTTCGCCCGGCCGTCGAACCTGCTGGTGCTGGACGAGCCGACCAACGATCTCGATCTCGAAACGCTGGAACTGTTGCAGGAGCAACTGGCCGAGTACGCCGGCACGGTGCTGCTGGTCAGCCACGATCGCGACTTCCTGGACCGGGTCGTGACGTCCGTGATCGCGTCGGAGGGCGACGGGCGCTGGATCGAATATGCCGGCGGCTACACCGACATGCTGGCCCAGCGCGGCCCGGCCGCCGCCGCGCCGGCCGCGGCACCGAAGCCCAAGGCCGCGCCGCCGCCCCGCCCGGGGGCAGCGTCCCGCCGGATGACGTTCAAGGACCGGCACGCCTTGCAGACCCTGCCGGCGCGGATGGCGGCGCTGCAGGCCGAGATCGCCCGGCTCGCCACCATCCTGGCCGATGGCGGCCTCTACCGCCGCGACCCGGAGCGCTTCGACACGGCCGCCGCCGCGCTGACGACGGCGCAGGAAGCACTGGCGGCGGCTGAGGAACAATGGCTGGAACTGGAAATCGCCCGCGAGTCGCTGGAAGGCTGAGGCGGCGCACCCTCTTCTCCCCTCCCGGGAGGTGACGGGGGAGAGGTGCTTCTCCCCTCCCCTTGCGGGAGGGGTTGGGGGAGGGGTGCTTCTCCCCTC
>JABBNW010000128.1 GCA_019352115.1 Pseudomonadota bacterium | reverse complement strand
CGCTGCCGGGACACGCACTCTATAGCGGCTTCGCGCCGCCGCGTCAGCCCACCCCGCGCATCAACAGCACTTCTAAACGCGATCGATTCGCAATTTCTGAACGAGTCCGATCCCCCCCGCCCCGGACCGGACTTTACCCCTGCCTCCGCTTCCCCCGCACACGCCCCGCTGGTGGTGCTGACCCTGCTGACTTTCACCGCCCACACTGCCGCCCGCCTGGCCTGCGCGGAGGCGATGGCCGCGCGCAAGGCCGCCTTATCGGCTCTTCGAGCACCTGCGCACTATCACTGCCTACGTCATCTTCCACGACTGGAAACAGTTGCTGCGGTCCACCGCCGACGCCGCCATACGGCCTCCCTGACAAGGGCGACGCCGCTACGCAAGCCGACCGTAACGGATGCATCGAGCGACAGAAACCTACGGGTTCATAATTGGTGCTATCCTTCTCGGCAGATCGGGAAGCAGGGAGGTTCGGTATGGCGTGCACTCACACCTTTACGGCGGCTTGGTTCGCGGTGCTGCTTGCGCTTCCCGTGTCCGGCCTCGCCGCCGCGCCCGGTCCCAATGCGGCGACGCCCGCCCCGGTCATGACGATGCAAGGGATGGAGACCGGGACGGCGACGGTCATGGCGACGGCACCAGGCCGCACGGCGACCCCGACGGTGCCGACCGAGCCCGGCCAGGGCGCATTCGGCGCCTTGCAACAAATCGTCCAGATCCTGGAAGCCGACCCGCACACCGACTGGTCGAAGGTGAACCTCGACGCCCTGCGCGAGCACCTGATCGACATGGATCGGGTGACGCTCGACGCCCATGCCGTGGTGCGCCGCATCCCGGGCGGCTTCCGCGCCACCGTCTCCGGCACCGGCCGTACCCTGGTCGCCATCCAGCGGCTGCTGCCGGAGGAAGCGATGCATCTGAACCGGATGCGTGGCTGGCAGGTGACCGCGACCCGCGAGCCCAACGGCGTGATCCTGGCCGTGACGACCGGGGATCCGAACCAGGTCGCGATGATCCGCGGTCTCGGTTTCGCCGGCATCCTGGCCAGCGGGAATTTCCACCCAATGCACCATCTGGAAATCGCGCGGGGCGAGCCGATGGACTGACTTTCGGGCTCCGGCTTGATCTGGATCAAGGCGCTCGCTTCGGAGCCCCGGCAGAAGAGGATGCGATATTTGGGGAAACTTCAATGCCTTATCGCTCGCCCGGCCGCGGAGCCCGATCAGCGGCGAGGCTCGTCACAGCGCTTCTCGGGACAGGCTCCGGCGCAGCCGAAGGGTGAGCGCCATGGCCACCCTGCCTCTACAACCGCCCGCGCCGCTTCCGGGAAGCCTGCCCCGACCGAGCGAAGCTGCGAAGCAGCACCGCTTGCCGCGCCGCCCCCGCTGGTGGCGGGGCGCCGCGCTCTCGGCTGCCGTCATCCTCGCCATTGCGGCCGGAGCAGGGTGGCTTTGGCGCACCTATACGCGGCCGATCACTGTGCAGGTCGCGCCCGTGGCTGCGCACGTGGCGGAGCGGGTATTCGGCCTCGGCACCATCGGGGCCGATGTGCAGTCGGCTGTCGGGTTCAAGGTTGCTGGGGTCATCAACGAGATCGATGCGAACGAGGGTGACCACGTAAAGTTCGGCCAGATACTCGCGCGGCTGGATGCGCGCGATGTCGAGGCGCAAATCGCCGAGGCGCGCGCCGGCGTGCTGCAGGCCAAGGCGGCCGTCGACAAGGCGCAGGGCGATGTGCTGGCGGCTCAGGCGAATGTCACCAATGCGCGGGCCATGGCCGGGCGCCGCCAGGCGCTTGTGAAGGAAGGCTTCGCCTCGGTCGAAGAGACCCAAACGAATGTGACGGCAATGCAGGTGGCGAGCGCGAATCTGACGGTCGCCCGAAGCGAGGTGGGTACTGCGCAGGCCGGGCTGGCCGCGGCACTGGCTCAGGAGGATTTTCAGAAGGCGACGCTCGCCAACTCCACGCTGCGCGCGCCGTACGACGCCTGGGTCACGGCGCGCAGCCTCAATCTCGGCGCTATGCCGGTGCCGGGCCAGGGCGTGTTCACGCTGGCAGAGCCCCGCACTATCTGGGCGGTCGGCTATGTCGATGAGCGGCTGGCAGGGCGCCTCCGTGTGGGTCAAGAAGCGGAGATCGCCCTGCGGTCAGAGCCGGCCCACCGTTTCCCGGGGCATGTCGCGCGCATCGAGATCCAGAGCGACGCGATAAACGAGGAGCGGCTGGTCGATGTCGCCTTCGACACGCTGCCGCCCAACATCCATCTGGCCGAGCAAGCCGAGGTGTACATCACGACCGGCGTACTCACCCGGGCCATGACGGTGCCGCAAAGCGCGGTGACAGGGCTGGCGAACGGCCAAGGCACGGTCTGGACCGTCGAGGACGGGCGGCTCTGCCAGCGGAAGGTCTCCTTCGGGCCCGAGCTTCCCGACGGGGGTATGCCGGTGGTGGCAGGTCTGCCGGAGGGCGCGAAGGTCGTGGTGGCGCCGACGAGCGGGCTCCGGATCGGCCGCATGGCGAAAGTGGCATCGGGGCCGCCGCCATGAACCTCGCGCTCCGGGACGTGCGGCGAAACAAACTGCGGTTTGCCCTGACGACGCTCGGCATCGGCATGCTGATCGGCGTGGTCATCGCGATGGCGGGCATCTACGAAGGGGCGCTCACCGACGCGCTCAGGTTGCCGCGCGCGCTCGACGCCGATCTATGGGTGGTGCAGCCGCGCACCTTCGGCCCGTTCGCGGAACCCTCGCGCATTCCGCGTGACACGCGCGAGTTGATCCGCCGCATGCCCGGCGTGGCCGCCGCCGGCGCCGTCACCTTCCAGACGGTGCAGGCCACGGCCGGCCGAAGGCCGGTCCGGCTGTTCCTGGAAGGCTATGAGATCGGGCGGCCCGGCGGCCCAGCGAACCTGATCGCCGGCCACGGGCTGACGGAAAGCCATTACCAGATCATCGCCGACGCCTCCTCCGGCCTGAAGGTCGGCGAGACCGTGCCGCTCGGGCCATACCGCGACCCCTTCGAAGTCGTCGGCCTTACCCACGGCATGGTGAACTCGGGCGGCGACCCGATGGCCTGGGTGACGCTGCTCGACGCCCAGGCGCTGCAGTTCGCGGTGCCGCCGGCACTCGAGCGGCGCGAGCAGGCGTCGGGGCGCAATCGGCCCACGACCACCGACATCAATGCCGTCCTGGTTCGACTTTCGCCCCGCGCCGCGCCGGCCGCCGTGGCAGCGAACATCGCCCGCTGGAAGCATCTCGCTGCCGTGCCCGAGGTCGAGGAAGAGCGCTACCTCACCGCATTCGTCATCCAGAAGATGCAGGCACAGCTTGGGATGTTCATGGGTATCCTGGTTGCCGTCTCGGCGGTGATCATCACGCTCATCATCTATACGCTGACGATGGACAAGCTGCGCTCGATCGCTACGCTGAAATTCATCGGCGCGCCGGATCGGGTGATCGTCGCGATGATCGTGCAGCAGGCGCTCGCACTCGGCCTCAGCGGTTTTGCGATCGGGCTCGCGCTGATCGAGAAGGTGAAGGGCGGCTTCCCGCGCCGCGTGCAGATTGAGCCCCGCGACCTTCTGGTCATCCTCGCCATGATTGTCGTGGTCTGCCTTGCCGGCTCGGTGCTCGGGGTGCGCGCGGCGATCAAGGTCAACCCGGCGGAGGCTCTGGCCGGTGGATAGCCCCGCATCGCCCGACCGTTTACCGCGCGTCGAGCTCGCCGCCATCAGCAAGCATTTCGGCCAGGGAGACACGCGTGTCGATGCGCTCGTCGATGTCGCGCTCACGGTGCGCGCGGGAGAAGTGGTCGGCCTGCGCGGCCCGTCCGGCTGCGGCAAGAGCACACTGCTCAACGTGATCGGCTGCGTGACCGAGCCCAGCAGCGGCTGGATGCGGCTTGACGGCGAGCCGGTCTATGACGGGCGCTTCCTGCGCCGCGACCTGCGCCGGCTCCGCCTGACGAGGATCGGGTTCATCTTTCAGACCCACAACCTGCTGCCGTTCCTGAATGCAACCGAGAATATCGCGGCGGCGATGGAACTGGCCGGCATGGGGCACGCGGAGGCGCGGGAACGCGCCCGGGCGCTCCTTGCCTATTTCGACATGCGCCAGATGCGCGCCTATCCTTCCGAGCTCTCCGGCGGCATGGCGCAGCGCGTCGCGATCGCGCGCGCGATCGCGAACGAGCCCCACATCATCCTCGCCGACGAGCCGACCGCGCCGCTCGATTCGGCCCACGCGCAGGGGGTGATGAACCTGCTCGAACGCATCGCCAGGGAGCAGGAAGCGGCAGTGCTGGTAGTGACGCACGACGAGTCCATCTTCCACCGTTTCGACCGGCTCATCAGCATGCACGACGGGCGGATCGAGGCGGAGGAAGTACCGACGCACCCCGTCCCCGCTGCGTAGGCCACGGATGTGTCTGACCCCGGAACCGGGGCAGCAAATCGCCGTGCTGATGCAAGCCGCCGACGGCACGTTCCTGGGCGCGGCGGCGCGTCAGAGCCACCGGCGGAGACATCGACTGTCAGGGGGCAAAAGGCCTTCGCCGGCCGTTATCAGACCGCATCTAGCTCCGGCTGCACGACGCCGAGCAGCCTCGCCTGCAACGCCGGGTCGGCTTCCAGCGCGCGGGCGCTGCCGGCGAACGCCACCTGGCCGTTCACCAGCACGTAGGCGCGATCGACCAGCGGCAGCACCGTCTCGGCGTGGTGTTCCACGATCACCATGGCGACGGTGCCGCGCAGCCGCGCCAGGGCGGCCATGACTTCCTGGACGATGGCCGGCGCCAGGCCCTCGAAGGGTTCGTCGAGCAGGATCAGTTTCGCCGGCACCATCAGCGCCCGCGCGATCGCCAGCATCTGCCGTTCGCCGCCCGACAGGCTTTCCGCCCGCGCGCGCGCCAGCACCCGCAGTTTCGGGAACAGGTCGTACACCTCGTCCAGGCTCGCCCCGCCCGGCCGCGCGGCAAGCCGCAGGTTGTCGACCACCGTCAGGTTCGGGAACACGCGCCGGCCTTCGGGAACCAGGGAGATGCCGCGCCGGTTGATCTCGAAGCTCGGCCGCCCGCCGATCGCCATCCCCTCCAACGTGATGCCGCCGGAGGACGCCCGCACCGTCCCGGTGATCGCGCGCAGCAGGGTGGTCTTGCCGACCCCGTTGCGGCCCAGCAAGGCGATCGCCTCGCCCGTGCCGACGCGGAGGTCGATCCCGTCCAGCACGGTGCTGCCGCCGTAGCCGGCCCGCAGCCCGGCGATATCGAGCAGCGGCAGCACAGGCGCCGTCGCGGCAGCGCCCGGCGCCGCCGCGACGGCCGGCGGGGCGCCGTGCGCGGTGCCGAGATAGGCCGTGATCACCTCCGGATTGGCGGCCACCTCGGCCGGCTTGCCGTCGGCGATCAGCCGGCCCTGGTGCAGCACGGAGATGCGGTCGGACAGCGCCAGCACCCGGTCGATATCGTGCTCGATCAGCAGCACGGCATGGGTCTCGGCCAGCCGGCGGATCAGCCGCCCCACCACCTCGCGGTCGGCCTCCGCGAGCCCTGCCAGCGGCTCGTCGAGCAGCAGCAGCTTGGCGTCGGTGGCGAGCGTGATGGCGATTTCGAGCAGCCGCTTCTCGCCGTGCGCCAGGCTTTCGCAGGCCTCCGCCGCACGATCGGCAAGACCGACCGCATCGAGCAGCGACCAGGTGCGCGCGTTCACCGCCTCCATCCGGTAGGCGTCGCGCCAGAGATTGCCAGCCCCTGCGGCGTGCGCCTGCACCGCGATGCGCACGTTCTCGAACGCGGTCAGGGTGCGGAACACGCTCAGGATCTGGAACGACCGGCCGAGCCCGAGGCGCACCCGGCGGTAGTCCGCCAACCGGGTGACATCGCGGCCCTGGAACCGGATCACCCCGGCGTTGGGCGCCAGCAGACCGCTCAGCATGTTGAAGAACGTCGTCTTGCCGGCCCCGTTCGGGCCGATGAAGCTGTGCAACTGGAACGGGAACACCTCCAGCCGCAGATCCGCGGCCGTGACGAGGGAGCCGAACCGCTTGTGCAGCCCCTCGACCGTCAGGATCGGCACGGCGGGGTCGAGTTGCAGATGCGCGCTCTGCCATGGCGCGATCCGCGCCGGCCGCGGCGGGATGCCCGGCCGGGTCAGGGTCCAGCGCGTGCGCCCCGTAATCCGCTGCACCAGCCCCGCGATCCCCTCCGGCGAGCCGAGCGCGAACACCAGGATGATCGGGGCGAACATGAGCCACCAGTTCTCGGTCAGCGCCGAGAGCCGGTCTTCCAGGATCACGAAGGCGATCGCCCCCCAGAGCGGGCCGAGGAACTGGTGCACGCCGCCCAGCACCACCATCAGCAGCGCATCGCCGGCGTGCTGCCAGCCGAGATTGTCGGCGTAGGCCCCGCGCAGCAGCAGCGCCAGCAGCGAACCCGCGTAGCCGACCACGACCCCCATCACGACGAAGGCGACCAGCTTCAGCAGGAACGTGTTGTAGCCGAGGCTGCGCACCCGCTGCTCGTTGTCGCGCAGCGCCTGGAGGGTGCGCCCGAACGGCGAATGGGCAATCCGCCACAGCAGCCACATCCCGAGTGTCACGGTGGCCAGGGTGAAGACGTGGAACACCGCCGGATCGTTCATCAGCGGCCGGGGCACGTTCTGCAGCCCGTTCTCGCCCCCGGTGAGCGCGGTCCATTTGAACGCGATCTCGAACGCGGTCTGCGAGAACGCCAGGGTGAGCAAGGAGAAATAGAGCCCGCGCCGGCGCAGGATGATGAGGCCGATCACGACCGCGAGCAGCAGGCTGAAGCCGAGCGCGAAGACCAGCGCCTCGATCTCGTTGCCCATGCCGCGCAGCAGGGCGATCGCGGTGGCGTAGCTGGCGCAGCCGAAGAACACCGCGGCGCCAAACGGAACGAGGCCGGTGTAGCCGACCAGCAGGTTCACCGCCGCGCCGTACAGGGTGTAGATGGCGATCTCGGCGATCAGGCTTTCCGGCGCATCGATCGCATACCAGAGCGCAGTGAGCACCAGCAGCACCACCGCCACCCACAGAATCGGATGGCGCAGCACGCCGGCGCCGCGCCCGGAAAAGGTGGTCGTGGTCGCGGCGGCGCTCATTCGAAGCGCTCCCAGCGCTCGCCCAGCAGGCCGCGCGGGCGGACCAGCAGCACCGCCGCCATGAAGATGTACATGATCGCGCCGGAGGCCGCGGGGGCGACCTGGATCGTGATGGTGACGACCTCGCCCACCAGCAGCCCGGCGATCACCGCGCCGGGGAAGGACCCGAGCCCGCCGATCGTGACGATCACGAAGGCCGGCATGATGGCGTTTTCCGAGATCGTCGGATCGACCGTCCACAGCGGCGCGGCCAGCACCCCGGCAATGCCGGCGAGCGCGCAGCCGAGCCCGAACACCGCGGTGAGGACCCGCGGCAGGCGGATGCCGAGCAGCCCGACCATCTCCGGATCGCGCGACCCGGCGCGCAGGATGCGGCCATAGGGGGTGAATTGCAGGAACGCCCACAACCCGACCAGCAGCACCACGGTCACCAGGAAGACCGCGAACCGGTAGCGGGTGATAAGGACCGGCCCCCAGAGGAAGATTCCGGTCAGGAACGGCGGGGCGTTGAACGGCAGGCCGAGGCCGCCCCAGATCAGTTTCGTCAGCGCCTCGATCATCAGCGCCAGCGCGAAGGTCACGATCAGGCTGATCAGCGGTTCCTTGTCGTACAAGTGGTGGATGAGCAGGCGCTCCACCGCCATGCCGACCACGCCCACCAGGATCGGCGCGAGCAGCACCGCCGGCCAGCCGAGCGTGTTGAACAAGGTGACCGCGAAATACGCCCCCAGCGCGAAGAACCCGCCATGGGCGAAATTCACGATCCCCAACAGCCCGAAGATGATCGAAAGGCCGATCGCGATCAGCACATACAACCCGCCCAGCACCAGGCCATTGGCAAGCTGGGAAAGCCACAAGGACAGCATCGCGACCGGCCTTTCCGGTCAGGTCGGCGGGAAGTGGCAGCCGACCTCGGCCTCGGTGCCGTACACCTTCGCCAGATCGGCCTTGTTCTTCGGCACCGTGGCGATGACGTTGAAATAATCCCACTTGGTGGTGATCTTCGGCTTCACCTGCACCACCAGGTTGGACAGCAGCATCTGGTGGTCGAAGCTGCGGTAGGATGCGCCAGAGCCGCTGTCCTTCCAATGCTCCAGCGCCTCGACGATCGCCATCGATTTGGTCGATTTTGCCGCCTCGATCGATTCGAACAAGGAACGGGCGGCGAGCCAGCCCATCCAGGATTTGTCGGCCGCGGGCTTGCCGTATTTCTTCTCGTGAGCGGCGGCCATCGTCTTCTCGGCCGGCGTGTTGGCCGGATTCTTGTACCACCAGAGCGAGGTATAGATGCCGGTTGCCGCCTGCGGCCCGACGCTCCAGACGTCGGAATCGCCGATCGCGATCTCGGCGAACGGGATCTTGCCCTTCATCCCCATGTCGTTCCACTGCTTGAGGCAGGTGCCGAGATCGCCGGCCAGCCCGCCCAGCACCACGTCCGGCTTGGCGGCGCGGATCTTCAGGATGTAGGCGCTGTAGTCGGCGGTGTTCAGCGGCACGGTGTCGTCGCCGACGATGGTGCCGCCGGCGGCCTTCAGCAACGCCTTGAAGGATTTCGCGATGTCCTGGCCGAAGGCATAGGACGCGGTCAGGAAGTACCACTTCTTGCCGTAGCCCATCAGGAACGGCGCGAACATGTCCGCCTGCACGTTCACCGGCGTGTTCAGCCGGAACGTGTAGCGGCTGCAATTCTTGCCGGTCATCTCGGTGGCGGCGGCGTTGTTGCAGACGTAGGGGATTTTCAGCTCCTGGGCCGCCGCTTCCTCGGCCAGGGCGAACGAACTCAGGGTGCCGCCAACCACGGCAACAACCTTCTCTTCCTGCACCAGCTTGCGGAAATTCTGTTCCGCGCCCTGGGTGGAGGGCTCATCGTACCACACGAGCTCGATCGGCCGGCCGTTGATCTTGTTGCCGCGTTCGGCCGCGGCGAGCTGGGTGCCGTACCAGAGATACTGGGCCTGGCCGGCGATGCTCCCGGTCTTGGCGAGCAGCACGCCGATGCGGATCGGACCGGCTGCCTCGGCGGGGCGGATGAACGGCATCCCGAGGCCGGTCGCGGCCCCCGCAGCACCCGCCGCGGTCAGTAGGCTCCGGCGCGTAGTACCGGATTGGCGCAGGTTCATCGCAGTTTCCTCCCTGGTGCTGCGCGCCTTGCGAACCGCGCGCTTCCGGCCGTCTGGTAGGATGGAACCGCGACCCGAAGCAAGAGGCTGCCGGCGCGCTTGTCGGGCGCCATCGTCGCAGGTACTAGGGACCGCCCCCTGTCGGTAAGCGGACCCGCCCCATGACCTATCTCGTTGCCGCCGACCTCCCCACCGCCCCCGCCGGGGACCGGTTCCGCGCCCTGCTCGCCCGCCCGGGGATCCTGCAACTCCCCGGCGCGCACAACGGCCAGGCGGCGCTGCAAGCGCGTGCCGCCGGCTTCGACGCGCTCTATCTGTCCGGCGCGGCCATGAGCGCGCAGATGGGCCTGCCCGACCTCGGCATCATCACCGTCGACGAAGCCTGCTTCTTCATCCGCCAGATCGCCCGCGCCGCCGCCCTGCCGGTGCTGGTCGACGGCGATACCGGCTACGGCGAGGCGCTGAACGTGATGCACATGGTGCGCAGCTTCGAGGACGCCGGCGCCGCCGCCGTGCACATCGAAGATCAGCTGCTGCCGAAGAAATGCGGCCACCTGAACGACAAGAAACTCGCCGACCCGCACGACATGGCGGCCAAGATCGCTGCCGCCGCCCGCGCCCGCCGCCACCTGGTGATCGTCGCCCGCACCGACGCGGCGGCCAGCGAAGGCATGGACGGCGCCGTGGCGCGCGCGAAGCTGTACCTGGAAGCCGGCGCCGATGCGATCTTCCCCGAGGCGCTGACCAGCGGCGAGATGTTCCGCACCTTCGCCGAACGGATCAAGGCGCCGCTGCTCGCCAACATGACCGAGTTCGGCCGCACGCCGTTCTTCACCGCCGCCGAATTCGCCGCCATGGGCTACAAGATGGTGATCTGGCCGGTGAGCTCGCTCCGGGTCGCCAACAAGGCGCAGGCCGAGCTGTACGCCGCGCTCCGCCGCGACGGCGGCACCCAGGCCATGATCGACCGCATGCAGACCCGCGCCGAACTGTACGAGACGATCGGCTACCACGACTACGAGGCGCTGGATGCCTCCATCGTCACGACCATCATCCCGCAGGGCATGCCGCAGCGCTGAACCCGGCGGGCCATGCCGCACGCCCCGATGCCGGCGCCTGGGATGCCGACGACTGGGATGCCGGCGCCTGGGATGCGGGACGTCGCGATGCCGGCGCCTGGTAGCCGAGACGCCGCAACCCGGCGGCCGATCTATATCGGCAGCGAGATCTACCGCCATTCCAGCTACGGACCGAAACACCCGCTCGCGGTGCCGCGCGTGTCGGTCTGCACCGACCTCTGCCAGGCCCTCGGCTGGCTGCCGGACGCCGCCTGGCGCGAGGCGCCGATGGCGAGCGATGCCGAACTCGCCCGCTTCCACACGCCCGACTACATCGCCGCCCTGCGCCGGGTCGAAGCCACCCGGCACCCGAACGAAACCGACCGCAGCCGCCATAGGCTCGGCGTCGAGGGCAACCCGATCTACCCCGAGATGTTCCGCCGCCCCGCCACCTCGGCCGGCGGGGTGCTGCTGGCCGCGCGGCTCACCGCCGCGGGCGGCATCGCCCACTGCCCCGGCGGCGGCACGCATCACGGCCGGCCCGATCGCGCGGCCGGGTTCTGCTTCCTCAACGACCCGGTGCTTGGCCTGCTCGCATGGCGCGACCAGGGTCTCGCGCGCCTCGTCTATCTGGATATCGACGCCCACCACGGCGACGGCGTGCAGGACGCCTTCCACGACGACCCCGACGTGCTCACGATCAGCCTGCACGAGGCCGGCCGCTGGCCGCATACCGGCGCCGCCACCGACCGCGCCGGCGGCGCCGCCCGCAACTTCCCCCTGCCGGCAGGCTGCAACGACACCGAATTCCGCACCCTGATCGAGACCGCCGTCCTGCCCCTGATCCGCGCCCACCAGCCGGAGGCGATCCTGCTGCAGGCCGGGGCGGATGCGCTGGAGGAAGACCCGCTCGCCCGCCTGTCGCTCTCCAACAACGCCCATTGCGCCGTCGTCGCGGCCCTGCGTCCTTTGGCCCCGCGACTGGTCGTGCTCGGCGGCGGCGGCTACAACCCGTGGAGCGTGGGGCGGTGCTGGGCCGCCATCTGGGCCACGCTCAACGACCTGCCGATCCCGCCCACCCTGCCGCCGGCAGCCGAGGCGGTGCTGCGCAGCCTGCATTTCGACCGCGCCGCCGGACGCAACCCGCCCGCCCATTGGTTCACCACCCTGCGCGACCCCCCGCGCGAAGGCCCGGTGCGGGACGCAATCCCGCGCCTCGCCGCCGACGCCCTGAAGGAAAGCCCATCCGCATGAACCGCCGCATCCTGCTCGCGCTGCTGCTGGCCGCTCCGGTCGCCGCGTTCGCCCCGATCGCCGCCTTCGCCCCAGTCGCCGCCTTCGCCCAATCCGACCCGAAAGGCCCGCAGCCGGAACTGGCGAAGGAACACCTGACCATCGTCACCAGCGACGGTCAGCGCCACAACTTCGACGTTGAGGTGGCGCGCACACAGCAGCAACAGATCACCGGGCTGATGTACCGCACCAAAGTCGCCCCGAACGGCGGCATGCTGTTCGTGTGGCCCTCCCCCATCACCTCGCAGATGTGGATGGAACACACCCTGGTGCCGCTCGACATGGTGTTCATCAAGGCCGACGGCACGATCGATTCGATCGCCGAAAACACGGTGCCGCAAAGCCTGCGCATCGTCGCCAGCCACGGGAAAGTCACCGCCACCCTGGAACTGGCCGGCGGCACCACCCGGCGCCTCGGCATCACGGTGGGCGACAAGGTCGAAGGAGCCATGTTCCACCCGGGCAGGTGATGTGGTAGCGAACCACGGAAGGGCCGGAGGGCCCGCATCTCTTCCACCTCGGGGCGTGGCGCAGCCTGGTCAGCGCGCGTGTTTTGGGTACACGAGGCCGCCGGTTCAAATCCGGCCGCCCCGACCACACCGAAGGACACACCCATCCAAATGCGCGCGCGCATCTACCAGCCGCCGAAAAACGCCATGCAATCCGGCCGCGCCGGAACCCACCACTGGGTGCTGGAATTCGAACCCGCCGCGCCCCGCCACGCGGACCCGCTCATGGGATGGATCGGCAGCACCGATACCCAAACCCAGGTCCGCCTCGGCTTCGCCACCAGCGCCGAAGCCATCGCCTACGCCGAAAAAAATGCCATCCCCTACGAACTCGAACGCCCCACCGAACACCGCCAACACCCCAAAGCCTACGCCGACAACTTCCGCTACGGCCGCCGCGAGATGTGGACCCACTGATACGGGGAACGGAACGGGAGCCAGCCCGGGTCGCTGACGGGGGGGCGGTTCCGTAAGGAAGGCCAGGGGCGCTGCCCCTGGACCCCGCCAAGGGCATCGCCCTTGGAACCCTTCCGTT
>JABBNW010000127.1 GCA_019352115.1 Pseudomonadota bacterium | reverse complement strand
CCGGCACGACCGTATTCTTCGGCATGTGGATGTCTTCATATCGCTCCGGCCCTACGTGCTCCACGCCGCGCGCGCGGCGCCAGGCCAGTTCGTCGACCGAATTCACATGCGGAACGACGGCGAAATTGTAGTACGGTACGGGCGAACGGGTGAGCCATTCCAGCGTCCGCGACGTCCCCCACGCGTCCGGCCCGACCATGTTGGCGGCGCGGTCACGCACACCGACATAGATCATCCTAAAAAGATAATAGCACGAAACGCAATAGAAGAAGACCCCGATCTCCTCCACGACGAGCAGCGGCATCCAGTGCCGGCTTTCCGGAAAGTCGAGCCGCCGGGTCATCCCCATCAGGCCCAGCCCGAACATCGCGGTGAATACCAGCAACGTGCCAAGCGAGAAGAAGGCGAAGGCCAGTCGACCGGACCGATCGTCGAGCTTGAAGCCGAATATCTTCGGGAACCAATAGACGATGCCGCCGATGATCGCATAGGCGATCAGGAGCATCATCATGTGAAAATGTGCCACGACGAAGACGCTGTTGTGCACCGTGTAGTTGATTGCCGGTATCGCCAGCATCATCCCGCTCAGTCCGCCCGCGAGCAGGAGGAAGACCGCCCCCAGCGCCCATAACATAGGCGTTTCCAGCCGCAGGCGGCCCCGGTACATAGTCAGGGTCCAGTTGAAGACCTTCACCCCGGTCGGGATCCCGATCAGCATTGTCGCGACACTGAACAGCAAGTTCACGTTGGGGGCCGAGCCCATGGTGAAGAAATGATGCAGCCACACCGACCACGAGAGGCCGGCGATTGCGAATGTCGCCGCAACCATCGTCGTGTAGCCGAACAAGGCTTTCTCGGAGAATGTAGGTATGATCTCCGACACGATTCCGAATGCCGGCAGCACGACGAAATAGACCTCCGGGTGGCCCCACAACCAGAACAGGTCGGTATACAGCATGAGGTTACCGCCCATCCCCGCAGTGTAGAAATGGGTCCCGAGGTAACGGTCCGCCCCCAGCAACCCCACGGCGACGCCAAGGACCGGGAACGATGTGAGGCCGATAATGGCCGTGCTAAGAGCAGTCCAGGTGAATATCGGCATCCGCAACCAGGACACGCCGGGGGCGCGCATGCGGACAACTGTCGCGATGATGTTGATCACGGCGACCGTTGTGCCTGCGCTGCCCACCTGGATCGCCCACATCCAGTAATCCACGCCGACGTCCTGGCTGTAGGGCAGCTCCGTCAACGGGATGATCCCGATCCATCCAGCCTTGGTGAAATCCCCCACGAACAAGGAGATCATCACCAGCCCGGCACCGGCAGCCGTGAGCCACAGGCCAACCGCATTGAGGTACGGGAAAGCCATGTCTCTGGCGCCCACCTGCAGCGGCACGATGATGTTCATAAGCCCGATCAGCAGCGGCGTCACTGCCAGCAGGATCATGATCACGCCGTGCGAGCTGTAGATCTGGTCGAAGTGGAACGGCGGCAGATAGCCGTGCAACGCCTCAAGATGTCCCGGCGTGTGCGGTCCGTCCGCCATCACCTGCTGGGTCCGGATCATCGTCGCGTCGATAAATCCCCGGAACAGCATCACCAGGCCGATCGCGATGTACATCACCCCGATTTTCTTGTGGTCGAGCGACGTGATCCATTCCCGGACAAGATAGCCCCATTTCCGATAGTAAGTGACGGCGGCCACGATGACGAGGCCGACTCCGGCCGCAAACACGAACGCCCCGTCCACGATCGGATTGTGGTAGGGGATCGCTTGCAGCGAAAGCCGCCCAAGCAGCGGAGTCCACGGACCCGCGAGATGCACCAGCATGATCGCTCCTCTCCCGCCTATCTGCCGAATGGAGCGGCCAGATAAGCGGCGTGCCGCCTGGCGGCGATGGCCATGTGTTTCGTCAGGTCTTCCTTGACCGGATAGACCTTCCCAGCCCGCGCGGCCGTGATCACATGACGGAACAGTCCGGGGGTTGCGGCCGAAAAATAGGCGGGTGTGTGCAGGAGGTTGATGCTGGGCTTCGCCACCGTCTCGAACCGCGCATAGGTCAGATGGTCCGGCGACTGTTCGACCTTGCGGACCCAGGCCTTGAACGCGCTCGGCGGCACTCCGCGGGTTTGGAAGATCATCCAGGAAAACCCGGCACCGCTGAGGTTCGCCGAGAACCCTCTCCATGCACCCGGCCGCCCGATCCGCAGGGCGTTCTCCGTTCTCATTCCGGGCATCACGTCGATCATCGGTGCCAATTGGGGAATGTAGAAGTCGTTCACCACGGCCGTGGATGTCAGGCGGAACTTCACGTTGCGCCCTACCGGCACGACCAGCTCGTCAATCGTGGCGATATGCTGCTTCGGATAGATGAAAACCCATTGCCAGTCGGTTGCGATCACATCGACCCGCAGCGGCGGCCCCAGGGGCGGCCCCGTGCCAAGCGCCCGCGGGTGGTACGGATCCAGTTGGTACACGCCACGGAACGACACAAAAGCGAGCACGGCAACCGTCAGGAACGGGATCACCCACATTGCGATTTCGATCGGCCGCGAGCGCGACCACTTCGGATTGTAGGCACCCTGCCGGGTCCGGCGATAGCGCCACAGGCACCAGAGGATCATCAGGAACGTGGGCAGGATCAGGCACAACATCACGCCGACGTCGATGAGCGTGAAGCGAACCTCCGCTTGCGCAAGCGGCCCGGCCGGATGGAAGAGCCTGAAATGGCGGAACGCGCAGCCCGAAAGCATCAGAGGGATAAGGGGGCATGCCAACCGCGCAAGTCGCGTAGCGACCAAGCCTGATTGCGACCTCGTTATCAGCATGGATCCCTAAACCACCTATGGCTGAATGACATCTGCCGAGCGGTGATATCACCGGACCGGCACGGGCACGCAAGGCGATTGCGCTTCCTTCCGCTCATACGTTTGCGCGAGGTCCGAACTTGCTAAGCGACGTTGCCGGCGGACCTCCTGCTCTGTCGTTGCGTATTCTGGCTTTCTTGCGCGGGACGTAGGGTGGGCAGCTTCGTTGCGTCGAACAGGCTAGGGGGCAACCCAGGACACGGAGCTTCAAAGGCGAACAGGTCCCCGTCGGGAGTTCGCCCGCGCTGGGCTTTCGGGAGTTGCCAATTCGCCGAGGTGACGAACATGGTAGTGAGGTCAGCGCCGCCGAGAGCGGGCATGGTCGGGTATATCGTCGGCATGGCCACGCGACGCTCCACCACGCCGGCGGGATCGTAGCGCCGCAGTTCCCCACCTCCATAGACCGCGCACCAGTAGAATCCGTCCCGATCGACCGTCGCCCCATCGGGAGCACCCGCGCTGTCGGAAAGATCGGCAAACACTGCACGGTTGGCCGCAGTGCCGGTGGCTTCATCGTACTCGTAGCACCAGATGCGCTTTCGCGCGGTGTCCGCGTGGTACATGCGCCGACCGTCCGGGCTCCAGGCCAAACCATTCGAAGTCGCCACCGGCGGCGTCGCCTCGCTCCAGCGTCCGTTTCCATCGTAGCGCCACAGGGGTGTACGCTGCGCCGCGTCGTCCAGGTCGGGTGCGGGATTCAGCGGGACATACATCGTGCCGGCGAAGAGCCGACCTCGCCGGTCGCATCGGCCGTCATTGAAGATGAAGCGCCTGGTGTCGAACGGTGCGACGGCCGTGGCGGTCAAGGTGTCGGCTTCGATGTCGAAGTGGTAGAGTCCGGTACGTAGGGCGACCACGGCGCCGGCCGAGGTCAAAGCATGGCAGCCAATCCAGGATGGCATTTCCCAGAACCTGTCGGTGCCGTCGACCGGATTGAACTCGTGTAGATTCGGGCCGCGGATGTCGACCCAGAACAGGCGCTGGCGCGCAATCGACCACCCGGGCCGCTCGCCGTTCAACGCTTTCACGGCCAGGACAGTACGCACGTCGGGCGTTTGCTGCATGGTGGGATGCCCCTTCGAGCCCCCTATCCGCCGCCGCGCTGGAGCACAGGGCCGGACAGACCGAGGATGGTGTTCACCAGAGCCAGGTGCGTAAGCGCCTGCGGGAAATTGCCGGCCAGGCGGCGGCCCGGCACGTTATATTCCTCCGATAGCAGACCGACGTCGTTCCGGATGGCGAGCACCCGTTCCACGATCTCGCGCGCAGCATCATGGTTGCCTTGCATCGCGCGACAATCGGCAAGCCACAGGGTGCAGGCAAGGAAAGCTCCCTCCGGGTGGAGCGAATCCGCCTTCTTGCGGCGCACGAAGCCGCCCTCCATCAGCTCGCGCTCGACCGCATCGATGGTCGCGACGATCCGAGGGTCGTCCACCGGCAGGAACCCCACCAGCGGCAACAGCAGCAAGCTCGCGTCGATCGACTGGCCCCCGAAATATTCAACGAAACGGCCGAGACCAGCGTGATACCCATTGGCACAGACCTCCTGATGGATGCGGTCACGTACACCTTCAAGCCGCGTACGGGTCGGCGCATCGACCTCGGCACCGCCACGCAGGAAGCAATCGATCCCCACCCAGGCCATGACGCGGGCATAGACGTAATGGCGCTGCTCGCCTCGCTGTTCCCATAGCCCGGCACCGGGCGCCATCCAGGTCTTCTCGATATGGGCCACGACAATTGCTTGGACCTCTTCGCTGCGCGCGCTGCGGTCGATACCGCCGCGAACCCCTAGGTACAGCGCCTCGATCAGCTCGCCGTAGACGTCCGCTTGATGTTGCAGCGATGCCTTGTTGCCGACCAGCACCGGGCGCGACCAGTCATAGCCGGGAAGCCATGGGATCTCGCGCTCGCCGATGTGGCGGGCGCCGTCGATGCGGTACATGATTCGCATCTCCTCCGGCCGCCCGGCGACGGCACGCAGGATCCAGTTGCGCCACGCCGCCGCCTCCTCATGGTAGCCGGCATTGAGCAGCGCGGTCAGGGTAAAGCTCGCGTCGCGCACCCAGCAGTAGCGGTAGTCCCAATTGGCGTGTCCACCCGGGATTTCGGGCAGGGACGTGGTGGGCGCGGCGAGCACGCCGCCGCTCGGGTGGAAGATCAGCGCTTTCAATGTGATCAGCGAGCGGCGCACGGCTTCCGGCCAGGCCGTGCTCTTATCGAAGCGCCCGATCCAGCGGTGCCAGTAGTCCACGGTTGCCGCCAAAGCGGCCTCTGCGTCAATTGGCGGCACGGCGCCTTGGACAACAGTTCCGTACGACAGAGTGAATGCGACGCGCTCGGCCGCCGCCACGGTGAAAGTACAATCCACACGGTCGTGCTGATGGGTAAGGGGCGCCGGCCCGCGCAGAACAACCTGATGGGGACCGAGTTCGGCCTGCATGCAGGTTCCCTGCACGGCCACCCACGGCGGCATGGCACCGAAGTCGAACCGCAATGCAAGATCGCCGTGCATTGCGACCTGCCCGCGCACACCGACGACGATGCGCACCACCGTGGAATGGGCATGCTGCACGGGCATGAAGTCGATAAGTCGGACCACGCCGGTGTCCGTTTCGAACTCGGTCTCCAGCACCAGGGTGTCGGTCTTATAGCGCCTGATCACCGCGCGCGGCTCGGTCGCCGGCGCGATCTGCCAGTGCCCATGCTCAGGTCCGCCGAGCAGGGCGGCGCAGCAGGCATCGGAGTCGAAATGCGGCCAGCAGAGCCAGTCGACCGAGCCCGACCGGCTCACCAGGGCCGCGGTATTGCCGTCGCCGATCATGGCGTAGTCTTCGATCGGAACGCTCACAGCTCACCCCGCTGCGCCAGGGTCTTGATCCGGTCGGCGGTGCGCATCGCGATGGTCTGGATCGTGAGCGCGGGGTTCACGCCGCCGACGGTCGGAAATACGGAGCCATCGCAGACCCAGAGGTTCGGTATATCCCAGCTACGACAATCCGCGTTGACCACGCTGCTGTCACGATCGAACCCCATCCGCGCGGTGCCGGCAAGGTGGTTCGTGTCGTCCTCCTGGACGAAACGGTTGGTGGCACCGATCGCTTCCAGGCTCATCATCATCTGCCGGAGCGCGTGTTGGATCAGACGCTTGTCGTTGTCGCCCCAGCGATAGGTGATGCGGGCGACACGCAAGCCGTATTGATCGACCTCATCGGCCAGCGTGACCCGGTTGGCTTCGTCCGGCAGCATCTCGCCCACCATCTTGACGCCGATCTGATGGTTGTAGTCCATCATCTCCCGTCGCAACCGCTCACCCCACAACCCGCGCGCGCCGGTCTGGACCGAGACCCATTCGATGGGCAATGGCCCCTGCGCCATCCAGCAATAGCCACCGTGAAAATCCTTGCCGCGATCCTCATAGTTCCAGTGTTCGGTAATGGCGAGCGATGGTGGGCCCTTGTACCAACGCACTTCGTCATCCATCCGCCCCCAGGCGGCCTGGTTCGATTGCGTCATGAGATTCCGACCCACGAGGCCGGAGCTGTTGGCAAGCCCGTCGGGGAATCTCGCGTTGGCGGAATTGAGCAACAGGCGGGGCGTTTCGACCGCATAGCCGGCAACGACCACATTGCGGGCACGCTGGAAGCGCCAGGTGCCGCTGCGATGGTAGTGCACTCCGGTCGCGCGCCCCGCGGCGTCCGTTTCGATCCTGCCCACCATCGCGAGGTCCCGGATCTCGGCCCCGGCCTTGAGCGCACGCGGGATCCAGACGATCAGGGCGCTCTGCTTCGCATTGGTCGAGCAGCCGAACCGACAGAAGCCACGGTAGACGCAGGGAGGGGACTTTCCCCGAGGCGCGGAAACCGTGGCGAGCGGCGTCTCGGTCCAGCGATAGCCGAGCGCCTCGCAGCCGCGTGCCAGCAGCTTGGCGGCCGAGTTCATCTCGTGCGCACGATAGGGGTAGCGCGGGCGATGCGGGCCCCAAGGATAGGTGACCGGACCGGACACGCCGATCGCGCGTTCTGCTTGCGCGTAATACCGCCACATGTCGCGCCAGTCGATCGGCCAGTCCACGCCGTAGCCGAGCGCGCTGCGGCTGCGGAACCATTCGGGGCGGAATCGCAAGGATACCATGGCGAAGTGGACGGTGCTGCCACCTACCGCCTTGCCGCTGTTGTTGCCCCCCATCTTGATGGGATTCTCGCCGTCGCAGACGCGATGGTCCAGCCAATAGAGCTTGTTTTGCTCGGTCTCGTCGGAGGCGAAATCCTCCAGCGGACGAAAATACGGTCCAGCGTCAAACGCAACGACCGAGAACCCCAGCTCCGAGAGCCGCGCAGCCAGGGTACCGCCACCGGCGCCGGTGCCGACGATGGCGAAATCGACCTCCTCGGTTTCCGGGTACATGCGCATCGGGACATGCCCGCCGGCAGGATCGAACACATCCGGCGCGCGTCCGTCGACCGCGCGCGGCCGGTCCATGGGTTCAGCCGACATGGCGGTTCTGCAGGCGCGCTTCGGCTTCGTGGCCGGGCTTTCTCTCGACCGCTTCCCATGGATCGCGCCGGTTCAGCTCCATACGCACGTAGCCCCGCGGGCTCGCCGGGCCGCCGAAGCCGATTTCGTTCCAGGCTGTGGGATGCGAATAGTACATGGCTGGAATGTCCACCAGAATACGTTTTTCGAAGAACAATTGCGCCGTCATCGGGTCCCAGGCGGGATTGTGCAGTTTTCCGTTTTGTGCCTGCACCAACAGCGAGTCCTGCGTATCCTCTGCCAGCTCGCAGAACGCGGCGCCGAATTGCTCGCGGGCTTCGGCGTCCAATGCGTCGAGCCCGTGTTTCCAAGCGTCCGGGTCGTGCGGCAGCGGATGCACCCGGAATCCTTGCGTTCCCCCCGCACACAACGTGGCATCGAGCAGGGCCGCGAGCGGGATAGGCGGACGGTCGGCGGGCTGTGGAAGGATGCGCCGACATAGCGCGTCGAGCGTCCGCCACTGCGGCGGCGCCAGGAAGCGCGGCTCGTGCGGCACCGCCAGCCGCCGATTGATGGCTGTGCGGGTGACAGCGTCCCACGAGAGGGTATCACGCTTGTTCGCCACGTCGTACCCGGGAAAGCGGTCTTCATCGGTGGCGGAGTGCCGCCCCTCGCGCACCATCGCTTCAGGTCCCCGACGGCAGGACGGAGGCCACCGCCTGGCGCAGGCTCCCCCTCAGGACGCTCCCCAGTTCCGGTTCCTTCGGCAGCATGGAGAGGAAGTTGCGCGCGTCTTTGAGCGTGATGTGCGGCGGGAACGGCGGCACGTTCGGATCCGTGAAGGCTTCCAGGATAACCGGACGGTCGGCCGACAGCGCCTCGTCCCACGCGGCCCCGACCTGCTCCGGGCGATCGACGAAAATCCCCTTCAGGCCGAGCATCTCGGCATATTTGTGGTACGGGAGCGACGGAATGCTCTGGGTCGATTCCGTCTTGCCTTCGCCAAGCTGGACCCGTTCCTCCCACGTCACCTGGTTGAGGTCGCGATTGTTCAGCACCAATACGATCAACCGCGGGTTTGACCATTCGCGCCAGTATTTGGCGATCGTGATCATGACGTTCATGCCGTTCATCTGCATTGCGCCGTCGCCCATGGACGCGATCACGACGCGGTCCGGGAAAGCGAATTTCGCGGCCACTGCATAAGGTGTACCGGCGCCGAGGGAGGCGAGGCCGCCCGACAGGGACGCCTTCATGCCGCGCCGAATGCGAAGATCGCGCGCATACCAGTTCGCGACCGAGCCGGAATCGGCGGTCAGGATGCAGTTCTCCGGGAGACGCGGCGACAATTCCCAGAACACCCGTTGCGGATTGAGCGGTTCGGCGGCGACCATCGCCCGTTCCTCAAGGGTCTTCCACCAGGCGGCGACGCCCTTCTCGATACCCGTGCGCCAGGCGGTATTCGTGTTCTGTTTCAGCATGGGGAGGAGCTTGCGCAGGCTCGCGACGCTGTCGCCGACCATGCATACTTCCATCGGGTAGCGCAAACTCAGCATTGCACCATCGATATCGATCTGCACGCCGCGCGCATCGCCCGGCTTGGGGAGGAATTCGGAATACGGAAAGCCCGAGCCGATCATGAAGAAGGTGTCGCACTCCTTCATCAGGTCCCAGCTCGGCTTCGTGCCCAGTAGCCCGAGCGAACCGGTGACGAAGGGGAGGTCATCCGGCAGCGCGGCTTTCCCCAGCAAGGCCTTGGCGACACCTGCGTTCAGGCGCTCGGCAACCGCAATCACCTCGTCGGTCGCGTGGAGTGCGCCCGCACCGACAAGCATCGCGATCTTCTTTCCCGCGTTCAGGACATCCGCGGCCCGGCGCAAGACCTCGTCGTCCGGCGTGAGCGCGGGACCCGCGTAGCCGACGCCGGTGTGGACGGCGCCATGCGCCATCGGTGGATCGGAATATGGCATTTCCTGGAGATCATTCGGCAGGATCACGACCGTGACCGCGCGCTTCGTCTGCGCTATCCGGACTGCCCGATCGATCAGGTGGCGCACCTGGCCCGGTACGGTGCCGGTCATCACGAAATCGGCGGCGACATCCTTGAACAGATTCTGCAGGTCGACTTCCTGTTGGTATTGGGCACCAAGCGCCATGCGCGCCTGCTGACCGACGATGGCGACCACTGGCATGTGGTCCATCCGCGCATCATAGAGACCGTTCAGAAGATGGATCGCACCAGGCCCGGAGGTTGCGTAGCAGAGCCCTACCTCCCCGGTGAACTTGGCATGCGCCGACGCCATGAAGGCGGCCATTTCTTCATGCCGCACCTGGACGAAGTGCATGTAATCCTTTGCCTTCTCGAGCGCGACGTCGAGGCCGCCAACCCCGTCCCCGGGATACCCGTACACCCGGCTCAATCCCCATTCGGAAAGGCGCTTCCAAACAAATTCCGCAACATTCTGTGCCATGTGGAATAATCCTTTCCTTCAGGGCGGCGCTCAGTCGTCCGGGTGATCGCGCATCAGACCGAGGGCAGCGAGCCCGGCGAGCGCAAGGCCAGTGAAACTCGGTGGCGCAGGTATCGGGGGGCCGTCGACCATGTTTTGTCGCCAGTTGCGCCAACCGCCCATCGCGCGCGAGACCCCATAGATATGGAACCCTACGCCGGCGACACCCATCAGAGCGGTGGCACGCATCCACATTCGCGTGAACCAGCGCGGACGGCGGGCAGGGCCCACCGCGGCATTCGCCATCAGGCCGGCGGCGAGGGGCGGCATCGTGACGGGGAGATACATGAACGGGTTCTGGAATGCGCCGCGAAAGTGCAGGAGGCCAGCCTCGCCCGTTGTACCGAGCAGCCCCAGGGAGGTTGCAGCGGATACCACGCGCCCGGCAGGCAGGCCCAGCAAGCGGGGATCACTGCCCGACGGCGTATCGCGCACCCGCTCGGCCAGAAGGCCCATGAGCCCGGACAGTGCGATCGCTGCCGGCGCGCCAAGCGGACCCGAATAGAACAGATTCTGCCAGGATAAGCCGCCCGGCTTCTTCATCACATTGTAGAGGTGGAATCCCGTTCCCGCGGCCCCGGTCGCGGCGGCGACCGCAAACGTCGCATGCCGCAGCCGGTGCATCTCTCCGCGGCGGTCGGACACCCCGTGTGCGCTGGCGAAAAGAGAAAGGGCGGAAGCCAGCAACGGCGTATACATCGCCTTGTTATGGAATTCGCCTCGATAGTGCTCATTCGCGCTATCGAGGAGCACGGACAGGGCGAGCAGGCCGGAACTGTGATTGAGGCGGTGCGCCGCTTCTACCGTGGCCGATCGGGAGGGGCTGCCGCCGTACGGCGAGAGCGCCGTAGCGGGACGCAAGCGCTGTCGTCTCGGGCGCCTAAACAGCATAAGCTTCCGCCTCCTTCGTCTTCAGGGTGAGACCATGCCCGTTCCGCGACAGGTCCGGCCGGATCATGCCGTCCTTGGCCTCGGGAGCGCCGTCGAACAGCATTTGCTCAATGCGAACGTGATCGTGGAACCATTCAAGGTTGCGCAAGCGAGGCACGGCGCAAGCCGCATGCAGATGCGCCGCCGGCGCGCAATGAGCGGAGGTGTCGATGTGGTAGGCGTCACAAAGATTCGCGGCCTGCAGGAATCCCGTCACACCGCCGGCGCGCGTGATATCGACCTGCTGGACGTCGGTAGCCTGCGCCTCCAACATCATTCTGGTATCGTCGATAGTGTAGGAGTATTCACCCGCGGCGACATCCATCTCGACGCCGATATGCGTGCGGACGTGTGCCATGCCGGCGCGATCGTCGGAGGAAACCGGTTCCTCAAACCACGTGACTCCGGAGCCCTCCAGCTTTTCCGCCATACGCAGCGCTCCTCTTGGATCGAAGGCGCCATTCGCATCGACGAAGAGAGCTGCGTCCCCGATTGCCCGACGGGCAACGCGAACCCGCGCGGGATCGCGGGACGGTTCGCTGCCGATCTTCATCTTTACGGCACGACACCCATTGCGTTCAACCCAGCCGGATAGTTGCGCTTCGAGCGTCCTGTCGTCGTAGGTCGTGAAACCGCCGCTTCCATATACAGGCACGGCATTTCGTCGACGGCCTAAAAGCAGCGCAAGCGGCAGTCCGAGCAGTCTGGCTTTAAGGTCCCAGCACGCGATATCGAGTGCCGAGATCGCGCAAGCAGCCATCCCGCTACGGCCTAGGTTGCGTACAGCGCCCCACAGCGTCGCGTTGAGGCGAGGTATGTCGTACGCATCCAGGGTGGCGATTGTCGGTGCAAGCGTCTCGCGGATCAGCGGCACGAGCGACGCGTCGGCGTACGTGTACCCGAGCCCGGTTTGTCCGCCGGCGGTCAGTTCGACGACAACGAGCGTTGTCTTATGCCACGCCATGGTGCCGTCGGCCTCGGGCAGGTCCGTCGGAATCGTGAAGGCCCGGACTGAAGTTGCATCGATCGCAGCGGCACGCGTAGCCATCTCGTTCCTCCCGCCCGGGAACCATGTACAGCCGCCAGATGGTCGTCCGAATATGCGGCAAAGCGGAGCACCAGCCCGCGGCTTGCACTCAGGTAGTCCGCTGCCTCACGCGAGTTAAAGACAAGAAAGAGTTACAGCATGGCCGCGCGCGTCACGAATACTTGAGCTTCCGGTTGCCGACGCGCTTCATGTCCGATCAGTCATTCATTGGCGACGACTTCGTTATGCCGACAGGCGCGAGGATGCCTGAACCGTCCGCGATTGCATTCGCTCCATTGCTGCGGCGACCGTGGCGTGCCCTAGGGCTGCGTGGATCAAAATGATGTCGGTCGACAACCGAAACTACCGCCGTCGGCGGCTTCTGATCTCAAGGCAGACGATCGTCAGGTCAGCACAGGTTCGGAAAAGCGTGTGGGGAAACGCCCTGCGCCCGGCGGATTGCTGCGCTGCTGACGTTTTGATAGCGCATATTCCGGACTGGTCGGGAAAGTCTCGCCGATCACCGACCCGCACGATTGCAGATGCCGGAAGCGACACGGCCCTGAATGCGCCAGATACGGTGGCCCCCTATTGCCCCTGCCCGGAGTTTTTGACCGGTCGATCGTGACGCGGCTGTAGTTCCGGCAGATCGTCGGCCGCCGCTCCGTGAAAGGTGGCGTGCCGGCTCCGCGCCGCTCGATCTTCCTTCCCGATAGGCCGTGCCTCCGACGATACGTCCAAGGCGAGATGTTACGTGCCCGTTGGAACGCATCTTCCTCGGATATCGCTCCGCTCTACCGGCTTACCGGCCCCCATGCGCGAACAAGCGCCGATGATCGCCGGCGTCCACGTCCAACGTGTGAGATGGATCATGGGTTCGAATCGATTCGCGAAGAATTATATACATGAATCCAATGTGTTATCCGCCTATTGTGGCGGACGGGGTG
>JABBNW010000126.1 GCA_019352115.1 Pseudomonadota bacterium | reverse complement strand
CCTCCAACCGTCCATGCCACCCCGCCGCCGCCCGCCCGCACACGCCACCCCCCACACGCTCGGAACCCAAAAGAAGGGGTCCAGGGGGCAGCGCCCCCTGGCCTTGCTCGCCCGCCCCCCGTGAAGGCCCCGCTCATTGCCCAGCCGCCACGCACATGCGCCGCAGGAGGGGTGTGTCGGCCTCCGGCGGCACCGGGCGGCGGCCGGTGAGCCAGTCGGCGAGGTCGGGGTCCGGGTGTTCCAGGACGGATTCGGTGGCGGTGAGGTCGGCTTCGGTCATGGTGGCGATATGCCGCGCGACGAAGCCGCCGACCAGGAGGTCGGCTTCTTGGGTGCCGCGGTGGGTGGCGCGGTACAGGAGGCGGCGGCGCCTGGGGTCGAGACCGGGCGGGGTGGGGTCATTCATGGGCGGGATTTGTATAGCTCGGGTCGGGGGCGGTGTCAGCCTGGGGCGTGCGCCGTTCTGGCGCGCGCTCGGGGTATCGGGCGCACGGCGCGATCTGCGTCTGTCTTCGCCCTCCGATCCCGCCTGACCGCGACTTGCACCAGTCGGCCGACCAGTCTATATTGCCCCCATGACCACCGCCCTCACCGCCCCTCCCGCAATCGGCGCCTACGACGCCAAATCCCGCCTGTCCCACCTGCTCGACCGGGTGGAACGCGGGGAGCAGTTCGTCATCACTCGTCATGGCCATCCCATCGCCCGGCTGGTGCCCGAGCCCGGCGGCCCCGACCGCGCGGCTGCCCACGCCGCGGTGGCGGCGATCACGGCGCTGCGCCAGGACCTCGCCGCCCGCGGCGTGCGAGTGACGCAGGACGACATCCGCGCGCTGCGCGACGAAGGCCGCCGCTGATCGTGCCGGTGCCGGCTCCCGGCCTGGTGGTTCTGGACGCTTCGGTCGTGCTCGCCGCCCTGCTACCGGAACAGCACTCCGACCGCGCCCGCGACATCCTGATCCAGGTCGCCGCCGAGGGCGCGCGCGTGCCGTCGCTCTGGCCGCTCGAGATCGGTAACGTGCTGCTGATCGCGCAACGCCGCGGCCTGATCCGCGCGGAGGAGCGCGCGCGGTTCCTGGACCAGCTCGCCCGCCTGCCGATCGCGGTCGACCCGGAAACCGCCGCCCGCGCCTGGCCGGACATTGCCCCGCTCGCCGAACGCCATCGGCTCACGTTGTATGACGCCGCTTATCTGGAACTCAGCCTGCGCGCAGCCCTGCCGCTCGCCAGCTTCGATGCGGCGCTGCGCCGCGCCGCCGCCGACGCCGGCGCCGCGCTGCTTTGACGGCGCCTGTCCGGCGGCGACCCGGCACCGCGCAGCCGCTTCCGTGCCACCCTCACACCGCCGGCGGCACGAGCGGCTTCTGCATGAAGAACCGGTCGTGGCCAGGTGGGTATTCCGATAACGCACCGAACATGGTGTAGCCCAGCCCTTCGTAGAAACCGCGCGCCTGGAAGCTGAACGTATCCAGCCAGGCGCCGAGGCAGCCGCGCCGGATCGCCTCTGCCTCCGCCTGGCGCATCAGCGACGCGCCGAGCCCGGAGCCGCGCAGCGGCTCGGGCACGAACAGCAGGTCGACGAACAGCCATCGCCAGGCGGTGCGGCCCCACAGGCCGCCGACCACCTGGCCGCTGTCGGGATCGGTGATCAACACGGCAAGCGGGCGGGCCGCATGCGGCCCGGCCTGAGCGACGTTGAACGCGAGCAGGCCTGCCAGGATGACCTCCCGCGCCGACGGGTCGGGCTGGTCGGTCAGGACGATGTCGGGGGTCACCATGGGTCTCCTGGGGGGCGCGGCCGGCGTGCCATTCTGCCGCCGATGGCCATCGCGGAGAACCCCCTCGCCCGCCGCCCGTTCTGGTTCGCCCCCGATCGCGGTGGCATACCCCGCATCGACCGTGGAACCCGACCCCCTCGCCCCTCTGTTCGCCCCGCTCGCGACCCTGCCGGGCCTGCGCCCTGCCGTGGCGCGGCTGCTCGCGCGCGCCGCGGGGGGCGATCGCGTGCTGGACCTGCTGTTCCATCGCCCGGAGACCTACCTCGATCGCCGCGCCAGGCCGAGCCTCGCGGAAGCGAAGCCGGGCCAGCTTGCCACCCTGACGGTGGAGGTGGTGCGGCACGAAAAACCCGCCAACGACCGCCAGCCCTGGCGCGTGGTTGTCACCGACGGCACCGGGTTTGCCGAGCTGGTGTTCTTCCGCTTCCGCCGCGAGGGCCAGATGCCGCCGGGCGCGAAGCTGCTGGTCTCCGGCCGGCTGGAACGTTTCGGCGAACGCCTGACCCTGCCGCATCCGGACCACGTCGTCCCCGCCGACAAGCCGGACACCCTGCCGGCGATCGAGCCCGTCTGGCCGCTCACCGCCGGACTGTGGCCGCGCCAGGTGCTGGCGGCGATGACCACGGCGCTGGCGCTGCTGCCGAATTTGCCGGAATGGCACGACGCCGCGCTGCTCCGGCGCGAGCGCTGGCCGGGGTTTGCCGAGGCCCTGCGCGCATTGCAGGCGCCGGCCGAACCGCCGGACGACATCCCGCGCGCGCGGCTTGCCTATGACGAGTTGCTGGCCGGCCAGGTGGCGCTGGCGGTGGTGCGCGGGCGGGTGCGGGCGCGCGCGGGACGGTCGCTGGTCGGCGATGGGGTGCTGCGTGCCCGGGCGCTCGCCCGTTTCGGCCATCCGCCGACGGCGTCGCAGATGACCGCGCTGGCGGAGATCGATGCCGATCTCGCCGCCCCGCGACGGATGTTGCGGTTGCTGCAGGGCGATGTCGGCTCCGGCAAGACCCTGGTCGCGCTGCTGGCGATGCTGCGCGCGGTGGAGGCGGGCCGGCAGGCGGCACTGATGGCGCCGTCGGAGCTGCTGGCGAAACAACATCATCGCACCCTGTCGCGCCTGTCGCCCGAACCCGTCGCGCTGCTGACCGGCGCGGTGAAGGGGCGCGCGCGGACGAAGCTGCTGCGCGGGCTGGCGGACGGCTCGGTGAAGCTGGTGGTCGGCACGCATGCGCTGTTCCAGCAGAAGGTCGCCTACCACGACCTGGCGGTGACGGTGATCGACGAGCAGCATCGGTTCGGCGTCGCCCAGCGCCTGCTGATGGGCGGCAAAGGGCGCGAGAACGACATGCTGGTGATGACCGCGACGCCGATCCCGCGCACCCTGCTGCTGACCCAGTGGGGCGAGATGGACGTGAGCCGGCTCGCCGAAAAACCCGCCGGGCGCGGGGTGGTGCGGACCACGTTGCACTCGTTGGCAACCTTGCCGGATCTGCTGGAGGCGGTGGCGCGCAAGCTCGGCGAAGGCGCGCAGGTCTATTGGGTCTGCCCGCTGGTGGCGGAGAACGAAGTATCCGACCTCGCCGCGGCGGAGGAACGCTGCGCCGGGTTGCGCTTGCGATTCGGCGCCGCGGTGGCGCTGGCGCACGGCAGGCAGGACGCTGCGGCACGCGATGCCGCGCTGGCGGATTTCGCTGCCGGACGGGCGCGGCTACTGGTCGCAACCACGGTGGTGGAGGTGGGCATCGACGTCCCCGCCGCCAGCGTGATGGTGATCGAGCACGCGGAACGTTTCGGCCTCGCGCAGTTGCACCAGTTGCGCGGCCGGGTGGGCCGCGGCGCCGAGGCCAGTTTCTGCCTGCTGCTGCACGACGACGGGCTGACCGAGACGGCGCGCAAGCGGCTGCTGCTGCTGCGCGACACCGACGACGGGTTCGCGATCGCCGATGCCGATTTCCGCCTGCGCGGCGGGGGGGATCTGCTCGGCACCCGCCAGGCCGGGCAGCCGGGATTCCGGCTTGCCGACCCGGATGCGTACGAGGGGCTCCTGCACATGGCGCACCGCGACGCGGCGGTGCTGGTGGAGAAGGACCCGGGGCTGACCGGGCCGCGCGGGCGGGCGATGCGCACGTTGCTGCGGCTGTTCGGACGATGGGAGGGAATGCGGACGTTGCTGTCGGGCTGATGCGCCCGGGCGCGCGCGGCGCATGACCGTGGGGCGCGGGTGTGCCATGGTGCGCCGGTCCGGGCGGCAGGGGCCGCCGGGCCGCGCGCGGGAGCCGCCCTCCATGAACGTCGCTCTGCGGAAGCCGATGACGATCGCCGAATTCCTGGCGTGGGAAAACCGGCAGCCGACCAAGCACGAGTTCGACGGGGCCGCGATCACCGCGATGACCGGGGTCTCGGGGGCGCACTCGGGGATCCAGGCCAACCTGGTGACGGCGCTCGGCACGCGGCTGCGCGGCAAGCCGTCCCGGGCGCACGGCAGCGACCTCAAGATCGAGGTCGCCGGCAGCATCCGCTATCCGGACGCGTTCGTGGTGTGCACGCCGGTCGGCGCGCGGGACCATGTCGTCCGCGATCCGGTGGTGATCTTCGAGATCCTGAGCCCGTCCACCGCCGCGCTCGATCACGGCCGCAAGAACGAGGAGTATCGCGACACCCCATCCGTGCAGCGCTACGTGATCCTGGAACAGGTGGCGATGCGCGCGACCGTCTTCGCGCGCGAGGCCGGGCGCTGGGTCGGCGGCCTGCACTCCGGCGCCGCGGTACTCGACATGCCCGAGATCGGCATCACCTTGCCGCTGGCCGAACTCTACGAGGACGTTGCGCTGGCGGGCGACGACGCAGCGGCGGACACACCACAAGGACCGTAGCCCCCCGCTCTTGGCCCGCGCGTCGCTCCGGTCCTATCGTGCCCGCGCACCACGCGCCGCCGGCCATCGCCGGCCCAGAAAACGCCCCCGGAGGACCCACCGACATGCCCACCGTCGCCCGGCTGATCGCCGACTCCCTGCACGCCCATGACGTCGACCAGGTCTTCTGCGTCCCCGGCGAGAGCTATATCGGCCTCATCAACGCCCTGTCGGACATGAACGCGATCCGGGTGATCGTCTGCCGGCACGAGGCGGGGGCGGGCTTCATGGCGGTGGCCGACGGGCGCCTGCGCACGCGCGCCGGCGTCGCCATGGTCTCGCGCGGGCCGGGCCTGTCGAATGCGATGGTCGCGCTGCACTCGGCATTCCACGACGCGACGCCGCTGGTCGTGTTGGTGGGCCAGGTGGAGCGGGCCGATTTCGGCCGCGGGGCGTTGCAGGAACAGAACTACTCCAAGCTGCTCGCCGACGTGACCAAGGCGGTGATCGAGGTGAACGAGCCGGTGCAGGCCTCCGAAGCCATCGCGCGCGCGTTCCACCTGGCGGAATCGGGCACCCAGGGCCCGGTTGCGGTGATCCTGCCGGAAGACATTTTCGATGAGATGACGGACGCCGCGGTGAACGCGCCGCGCCCGCGCGCGCTCGCCGGTCCGCGCCCTGCCGATCTCGACCGGCTCGCGGACATGCTTGGCCGCGCCGAACGGCCGCTGCTGCTGGTGGGCGGCGCGCTCGCCGCGGACGCGCTGACCGATCCCGCCGCCACCGACGATCTGCGGCGGCTGGCCGAGGACTGGGTGCTGCCGGTCAGCCCCACCCACCGCCGGCCGCAATTGTTCGATTCCCGACACAAGAACTACGGCGGCTACATGGGCATCCGGGTGCCGCCGAAACTGATTGCGGAGATGCAGAAGGCCGATCTGATGATCGCCCTCGGCGAGCGGATGACCGACACCGTCAGCCAGTCCTACCGCTTCCCCGCAGCACCGCAGCCGCAGCTGCCGTTTGTGCATGTCTGGCCGGATGCGAACGAGATCGGACGGGTGTGGCAGGTCGATCTCGGCATCGCCTGCGCGCCGCACGAGGTGATAAAGGCGCTGCTCGCGCACGGGGCGCCGGCGGGCGCCGATCGCCGGCGCGGCTGGGTCGCCGGGCTGCACGCGATCCATCGCGAACTGCTGGAACCGGTCTGGGAACCGGCACCGGACGGGCTGAACTTCGCCGCCGTGGTCTGCGAAGTGAACAAGCACCTCGCGGACGATGCGGCGGTGACGTCGGACGCCGGCAATTTCGGTTCGTTCATCCATCGCTACATGGATTTCCGGCCCGGCCAGGCGTTCCTGTCCTCGGTGGTGGGCGCGATGGGCTCGGGGATGCCGATGGCGGTGGCGGCGGGGCTGCGCCGGCCGCATTCCCAGGTGGTGGCGTTCGTGGGCGACGGCGGGGCGTTGATGATGGGCAACGAGATCGCCACCGCCTGCCAGTATGGCGTCAACCCGATCCTGGTGATTTCCGACAACAGCATGTACGGCACCATCGGGATGCACACGCACCTGCGCTATCCGGGGCGGCCGTTCATGGACTCGATGCGCCTGACGAACCCCGATTTCGCCGCCTGGGGCCGCAGCTTCGGCGCCGAGGGCATCACCATTCGCGAGGAATCCGAAGTCGCCCCGGCGATCGCGCGCGCCTTCGCGGTGAAGACGAAGCCGGTGGTGGTGCACTGCCTGACCTCGGCGCTGCAAATGAGCGCCTGGCGCCGCTACGACCGCGGCGACCGGCTCCCGTGAACGATCGCGGCGGCAGGCCGACGCCCGCGCTGGACCTCGACCGGTTTCGCGCCAGTCTGGCCGCGCCGGCGCCGCCGCCCGGCATGGCGGGCGCGCTGGCCGCACTGTGGTGGGACGCGCGCGGCGACTGGGCGCGCGCACATGAAGCGGCGCAGGCCGATCCCACCCCTGCAGGGGCCGCCGCGCATGCCTATCTGCATCGGAAGGAGCCCGACCCCGCCAACGCACGCTATTGGTATGCGCGCGCCGGACGGGCGCCCGCGCACGGACCGGCGGAGGCGGAATGGACCGCGCTCGCGCAGGAGCTGCTCGCGGGTCTGTCGATCAACGGAGGAACGCCATGAACGCCGACGCCAAGAAGACCGTGCTGCGCATGATCCCGTACGGCATCTACGTGCTCACCGCCGAGGACAGAAACGGCGGCATCGCCGCCGCGACGGTGAATTTCGTGACCCAGACCTCGTTCGCCCCGCCACTGGTCGCGGTGGGGGTGAAGGCGGATTCCGGCGCCTATGCGGCAATACAGGCGGGGCGGCGGTTCGCGCTCAATATGCTGGGCAAGGACGGCAAGGGTTCGGCCTTCACCTTCTTCCGCCCGGCCGACGTGGCGGACGGGAAGCTGTCCGGCCATCCGTTCCACCGCGGGACCAACGGGGCGCCGATCCTGGAGGCGGCGATCGGCGCGCTGGAGTGCTCGGTGAAGACGATCGTCGCGGAGGGCGATCACCACATCGTGGTGGGGGAAGTGACGGAGGCCCACCTACCGGCGCCGCCGGCCGGACGGCCGGATGCGGCAATCCTGGAGATGAAGGAACTGGGGGAGAACGTGTTCTACGGCGGGTGACGGCGGACGCAGTCGGCGCCCACGGGGGCCCAAGGGGGGCAGTGCCGAGGGACGCCGGTCGGACGGCGATCGGCGCGCAGGCTGAACGACCGCCTGGGCGCCGACCGCCTGGCCAGCCGCGCCTATTGCCAGTGCGCCGGCCGCCAGACCCAGCGATGCGCGCGCGGCGCCCAGGCCCAGTGGCCCTGAACCCAGCGGTGCCAGTGGGGCCCGCGCCGCACCGCGTGCGGGCCGATCCAGATGTAGCGCATGCCATTCCATTGCCAGTGGCCCGGGACCCAGGCCATGTGCGGGCCGAGCCGGGGCGGCGGCGCCTGGTAGCGCGGCGGGGGCACCGGCGGATAGGGCGGCTGGGCGTGCACCGGGCCGGGCGCGGCGGCAAGCCCGGCCACGGCGATGCCGGCGGCGAGCGCGAGGGCAAGGACGGGGGAACGACGCATGCGGAAACCTCCTGAGGGGGCGGTGGAGTCTCCCCGAGCCGGTCGCTGGCCGCAAGCCCTGTTACCCGGGGTAACGGGACGCATGCGGTAAAGTAGCCGCGCGTCTCACGCGGCGCCGGGAAAGCGACCATCGAGGGGGCCGGGGTCACGGATGGCGTCGATCCCGGTTCCTGGGACTCGCGTTAACCGTCTGTTAAGGGCACGGGCGCAGGGTGGCTTCCGGACGAAACGGGAACAAGACCATGCGTGCCGCGCCTCTGCCTTTTGCCGCCGGGTCGATGGATCCTCCGCGGTCTCACCGCGATCAGTCGTGCCCGCTGCCCGGGGTCATCGCGGGGGGCTTGCGCCGGTCCGGGATGGGATCACGACCTGCACCACTGGGGCCTATGCTGCTGGGGCCGCTGGCGCCGGGGGCGCTGCTCCGGGCCCGTCCGGGCAAGGCGCTCGCAGCGGCCGTGCTGGGAGCGGCGGCGAGCCTCGTGCTCCTGCCGCCCTTCGCGCGCGCGGCGGAGCCGGACTTCGCGGCGGATGCGGCGCCGGTGGCCGTCATGGGGCTGAGCCCGGCAATGTCCGCGCGCCAGGTGCTCGCCGTGCTGCGCCCACAAGCGCTGGAATTGCGCCGAAGCACGCGCCCCTGTGCCGCCGCGCCGACCGCGCGTTGCACGGCGCTGATCCGTGCCCGTACGCCGGACGGCTGGCTGACGATCCGGTTCGCCGATGCCGCGGCCATCGACGGCCCTATTTCCCGCGACTCGGCCCCCGGCGACTCGATGACCACCGACTCGATCTCCACCGATCGGGCCAGCACTGACCGGGGCTCCGCCAGCGCCGGCCCGCCGGGCGCCGACCGCGCGCCGGCGTCCGAGGCCGCCGCCGGCGACCCGGCAATCGCCTGGCAGATCCGCCTGACGATCAGCGGCGCCGGCACCACGGACCCGGACCACGTGCGCGCCGCGGCCGCCGCCCATTACGGCCAGCCGACCGTGCCCGCAGCGAACCTCTGGTGCCCCGGGGTCGCCCCCGGCGCGCCCTGCCCGCCGGACCGCCCGCGACTGCGGCTGATCGCCCGCCCGACCGGCGCCAGCGTCCTGATCCTGAGCGATCCCGGTCTGCGCGACCGCCTGGCCCGGCCCGACGCTATGCGGAGCGCAGGCGTGCGAACCCGCGCGGCAGCACCAGCGGGATGAACAGCCCCACGCCAAGCCCCCAGGTCGCATTGATGACGGTGGACACCAGGATGATCGGCACCGACCCGCCGAACGCCATCGGCAGGCCCTTGATCGCCGGCAACAGGAACATCGCGCCCAGCTCCGCGACCAGCCCGAGCACGATCCCCTGCACCCACACCCCGCGCGGCGGCAGCACCGGCAGCAGCAGGCCGAAGACCAGCCCGTAAATCCCGCCCCAGAAACACATGTCATAAATCTGCGGCACCCCGAGCGGGGGCACCGGCGCGGTGGGGAACGGCGGCGGCATCACGCCGAACGCGTGCAGCAGCGCCCACGCACCCTGGTGGAAGACCAGGACCGACACCGCCCCGGCAGCGAATCCCGCCGCGGCCCGCTGCGCCACACCCGCCCCCTGCGCCACACCCGCCCCCTGCGCCACACCCGCCTCCTGCGCCACACCCGCATGTCCGTTTGCCATGTGCTGGCCTCCTGCCTTGTGTGCTCCATCGGCCCTGCGGTGCCCGATCGGCCGCGGCGCGGCGTCGGCCGGCTATCCGGCCGCCAGCGCCGCCGCGTCGTGCCGCCGGCCGGGCCTTCCCTGGCGGGCGACCAGGACCCCCACCACCGACAGGTTCGCCAGGTTGAACAGCACCCCGGCGCCGAACGCCGGCGCATAATAGCCGAAATGGTCGTAGAGCGCGCCGGCAAACCAACTGCCGAACGCCATCCCGCCCATCGAGGTCAGCAGAACCAGCGGCACCCGCCAGGCGGCCTCGGCCGGCGGGAACAGGTCGCGGATCGCCAGCACATAGGCCGGGATGATGCCGGAGAACCCCAGGCCGAAGGCGGCGGCGACCGCGAACAGCCCGACCTCCGATCGGGTCAACAGGAAGGCGCCGATCGCCGCGGCCTGCAGTGCCGAGCCCGCCATCACCGCGCGCAGCCCGCCGTGCCGGTCGGCAAACAGGCCCCAGAACTGCCGGCTGAGGAAGGCGCAGCCGAGCAGCACGGACAGCATCAACGCCCCCTGCCCCGCCCCGATGCCGAGGTCGCCGCAATAGGCCACCAGATGCGCCGACGGGATCGCCATCGGCACGCAGCAGCAGAATCCGGCGAGGCAGATCAGCGCCTGCGCGGTCCCGGACCGCATCCCCAGCACCGGCGCGCGTCGCGCGGCCGCCGCCCCGCGCGGCGCGCGCGGGACCCGGACCACGGGCTCGGGCGGCGGGGCCAGGAACCAAAGCGCCAGCGGCAGGATCGCGCCCAGCACGATCACGCCGAAGCCCAGCATGGTGGCGCGCCAGCCGAAGCGGGCGATCGCCCGCTCGAACAGCCAGGGCCAGACGACGCCTGCGACGTATTGGCCCGACGAGATGAAGGCGATTGCGGTGCCGCGCCGGCGGTCGAACCAGCGGCTGACATAGGTGACGAGCGGCGGATAGATCGCGCCATTGCCGAGCAGGCCGATCAGCACCCCGTGCCCGACATACAGCGCCCAGATCCGCCCGGTGGCCGACAGCGCCAGCCCCGCGGCCATCATCACCGCGCCGAAACAGGCGGTCGCGCGCATGCCGAACCGCTCCGCCGCCCGGCCCATCAGCACCCCGCCCACCCCGGTGCCGATCCACACCAGCGCGCCGGCCAGCGCCAGCACCGAGCGGTCGGTGTGCAGCCCGGCCTGCATGGCGGTCATGCCGACCACCACGATCAGCGGCGCACCATAGGAGACCGACAGGATGGCAAGGGTCGCGCCGGCGGTGCGCCAGGACGCCGGGGTTTCGAGCGAGGCCGCGACCGCGGGCCCGCGCCCCGGCTCCCAGGTCGTGACGTCATCCGGCATGGACATTCCCTCGCGCTCTGCGCGCGCGATGATGTCCCGTTTCGGCCGCCGCTGTCACGCCCCCCAGGGCGGTCGGACCGCGGTTGACGCCCCCTGTCTGTTGTCGCCCCCTGGGTTGTTGCCTTGGGGGCCGAACAACGCGACGTTGCGCGACCCTCCGGCCGGAAGAAGACCCGGAAGAGAACAAGGACAGCGCCGCAACCAGGGAACGGCGCGCGACAGTTTCAATCCCGCCGCGCCGCCGGCCGGGGGTGCCCCGCGCAAAGTGGGCACCATGCTGCCGGCGACGCCTGCCTCGGCGTCCCCTGGCCGCACGGATATCATAGGCCGCAACCCGCGGCCGGTCGGGACGCATGGTCCCGAACCACGCCGCCTGGGTGCCGCCGCGCCGCCGGGTCGGCTCAGAAGCCTTCGCGCTCGAGGCGCTTGCGCTCCATCTTGCGGGCACGGCGCACGGCTTCCGCCGCCTCGCGGGCGCGCCGCTCCGACGGCTTCTCGTAGTGCCGCCGCAGCTTCATCTCGCGGAAAATCCCCTCCCGCTGCATCTTCTTCTTGAGCGCCTTGAGCGCCTGATCGACATTGTTGTCGCGTACCAGAACCTGCACTTGGCCGCCTGCTCCTTGTACTTCCGGCGCCCCCGCCGATCGGGGACGCACCAAAACTGCCGCTATGCCGGTGCCCCGGCGCGGGGATCGGGCCTATATCATGGTCAGGCGATCCCGCCAAACCCATTCCATCTCCCCGCGCGAGAGAGGTTCCCATGGCCATCCTGAAAATCGCCCGCATGGGCCATCCCGTGCTGCTCGAACGCTGCGCCCCGGTGGCCGATCCGGGGGCGCCCGAAATCCGCCGCCTGGCCGCCGACATGATCGCGACGATGGAGGACGCCCCCGGAGTCGGCCTCGCCGCGCCGCAGGTCCACGTGCCGCTGCGCCTGTTCGTCTTCCGCGTCCCGGACGGCCGGCGGGGCGGCGATCCGGAAGACCTGCCGCTCGGCAATGCGGTGCTGGTCAACCCGGAGGTCGAGCTGCTGACCGACGAGCGGGTTCTGCGCTGGGAAGGATGCCTGTCCATCCCGGGCCTGCGCGCCGCGGTACCGCGGGCGCCGCGAATCCGCTACCGTGGCGTCGACCTGGACGGCCAGCCGGTGGAACGGGTGGTCAGCGGCTTCCACGCCGGGGTCGTGCAGCACGAATACGACCATTTGGACGGGATCCTCTATACGATGCGCCTCACCGATTTCCGCCTGTTCGGATTCTCCGAGGAAATTGCCCGCGCCACTGCCCCGGCCGGAGACCGGCCATGATCGCCCCCGCCGGAGACCGGCGATGATCGCCCCCGCCGGAGACCGGCGATGATAGCCCCGCCCGAACGCAGCGCCGAACGCGACGCCGCCCTTCTGGCCACCCTGCCGAACGTCCCGTTCGACGGCTGGACCCGCACCGCGCTGCGCCGCGGCATGGCCGTCGACGGCGCCGATCCGCGCGACGCCGGGCTGCTGTTCCCCGGCGGGGCCGCCGACATGATCGCCGCCTTCTGCGACCTGGCCGACCGGCAGATGGCGGCCGGGCTGGACGGTCCGGAGTTTGCGGGTCTGCGCACCACCGCCCGCGTGCGCGCGGCGATCGCACTGCGGCTGGAACAGAACCGTCCGCATCGGGAAGCGATCCGGCGCGCGCTCGCCGTGCTGGCCCTGCCCGGCAACACAGCCCTGGCAGCCGCCTGCACCGCACGCACGGTGGACGCGATCTGGCAGGCGGCCGGTGACCGGGCGGCGGATTTTTCCTGGTACACGAAACGAGCGCTGCTCGCCGGGGTCTATACCGCCACCGTGCTGTTCTGGCTGCGCGGAACCGATACGGAAGCCGACGATTCGGCCACGCTGGCGTTCCTGGACCGGCGCCTGGCCGCGGTGGGACGAATCGGCGCCCTCCGCCGACGAGCGGAAGCCGGACTCGGCCGCCTGCTGCCCCCGGCGCTGCGCAGCGCCTGAGCGCGGCTTCGGGTGGGGCGCCCGCTTCAAGGAAGAAAGGCCAGGGG
>JABBNW010000125.1 GCA_019352115.1 Pseudomonadota bacterium | reverse complement strand
GGGGTCCAGGGGACGAGTTCCCTGGCGGGGTCCAGGGGCAGCGCCCCTGGCCTTTATCGCCAGCAGCCGAGATCTCCGCCCGGTTGGTACTACCTGCGGCTGGGCAACGGACAGCGCGCGACGACGCGCAGTTGCGTGGCTTGTCTACACAATTCTATTTCAGAAAACCATCATGCGGTTTGGGTGGTGCGCTGCCCGAATGCTGCCTAGATGGCGTGCCATCCGCAGCGCTCCGTCGCGCATGCGGCGCTCGCCTCCGCGACCAAGGAATTACGTCGATGCCCGACTTGCAGCCTTCCCTCTCCGCTCACGCCCAGCCCGGCCTGCCGCCTCGCACGGAGGCGGTGCGACGGGCCCTGCACGTGGGCGGGACGGCGCTGGCCGCCGATCTTGTGTTCCTTGAGGCGTGGGAGAGCGAGGGCCCGCCTGATATCGCCGCCACTTTGCGGGCGGCGCAGATTCGGCGCGCCAACCGCTCGCTGGCCGCCGAAATCCGTGCCGAGTTGCGCCGCGGCCGGCCGCTGAGCGAGGCCGAGCGGGCGGCGCTGGGCGCCGACATCGCGCGCCACGTCTGACACGGGCGCGGCCGGCGCTGGCCGGACGCGCGGCCCCGGCCTAATCTGCACTGCGCCACGCCGTGCCGGCAGGAATGCGCGGTGCATGGCATACGCTTCTCTGCCCCGGGCGAGGCGGGGCGTTATCCTGCCTTCGCTGCGCGGCTGTTGAGGGGGCAAACCGGTGCAACCAGCGGCGACCGATGGGCTGCCGGGCGAATTTGCCCTGATTGCCCGGCATTTCCGACCGCTGGCCGGGCCTGCGGCCCTGGGGCTGACCGACGACGCGGCGCTGCTCGTCCCGCCGGCGGGGCGGGAGTTGGTCCTGACCGTCGATGCGATGGTCGCTGGCGTGCATTTCCTGCCCGACGATCCGCCCGACCTCGTGGCGCGCAAGCTGATGCGGGTGAACCTCTCCGACCTGGCGGCCAAGGGCGCGGTGCCGCTCGGCTATCTGCTGACGGTGGCGGCGCCGCGCGCGACGCCCGAGGCGTGGTTCGCCGGCTTCGCCGCCGGGCTGGCGCAGGACCAGGCGGCGTTCGGCTTTGCGCTGCTGGGTGGCGACACGACGTCCACCCCCGGGCCGTTCAGCCTGTCGCTCACCGCGCTCGGCCATGTGGCGCCGGGCGGGATGATCCGGCGGGCGGGGGCGCAGGCGGGCGATGGCGTGTTCGTGACCGGCACGATCGGCGACGGGGCGCTCGGGCTGCTGGCCGCGCAGGGGCGGTTGGTCGATCATTCGGGGTATCTGCGGGATCGCTACCGGCTGCCGCAGCCGCGGATCGGGCTGCTGCGGCCGGGGCTGGTGGCGGCGGGGATGGATGTCTCCGACGGGCTGGTGCAGGACCTGGGGCATCTGTGCCGCGCGGCGGGGTTGGCCGCCACGATCGAGGCTGCGCTGGTGCCGCTGTCGCCGGCGGCGCGCGCGGCGGGGCCGGAGTGGCTGCCGACCTGCCTGACCGGCGGGGACGATTACGAATTGCTGCTGGCGGCGCCGGCGGCAGCAGAACCGGAGCTTCGGACCGTGGCGGCGGAGCATGGCGTTCCCCTCACCCGCATCGGGCACTTCCATGCGGGGCCGCCCGGTGTCATCGTGCGCGGCGCCGACGGGATCGTGATGCCGCTGCCCGTGGGCGGGTGGAGCCATTTCTAGGCTGTACCTCTTGCACGGCCCGACCGAGAATACGGAACGTCCAACATGAACCGGCCCGCATGAACCGAAACGTATGGCTGCTGTTCTGCTGCCAGGCGATGATGAATTCCGTGACCGCCGGGCAGGTGGTGATGGCGGCGCTGGTCGGGCACGCGCTGTCGTCCGATCAGGCGCTGACCACCTTGCCGCTGGCGATCCAGATGGTCTCGGTCATGGCGGGGTCGATCCCGGCCGGGTTCGTGTTCGGGCGGCTGGGGCGGCGGCCGGGGTTCTGGCTCGGCACTGGCCTGTCGATCTGCGGCAGCCTGATCTACGCGCTCGGGCTGTGGCGCGGCAGTTTCGCGCTCTATTGCCTGGGCGCGGTGCCGGGAGGCATGGGCTACGGCATCGCCCAGCACCTGCGCTTCGCTGCCGCCGAGGCGGCGACGGTGGAGCAGCGCCCGCGGGCGATCGCGCTGGTGATGGCCGGCGGGGTGATCGCGGCCGGGATCGGGCCGGAGATCGTCAAGCGCACGCACGGGCTGATCCCGACGCATGTGTTCCTCGCCACCTATCTCGCCATGCTGGTGCTTCCGCTGATCGCGGCGGTGCTGCTGGCGTTCGTGCGGCTGCCGGCGCCGCCGGCGCGGGTGGGCGCGCCGGTGGCGCTGCGCGACATCATCGCCCGGCCGACGTTCCTCACCGCGGTGGTGGCGGGGATGGTGGCGTATGATTCGATGCAGTTGGTGATGGCCTCCACGCCGTTGCAGATGATGATCTGCGGCTACGGGGTGAACGATGCGGCGGATGTGATCCGCGCCCATTCGATTGCGATGTACTTGCCCGGGTTCGTCACCGGGCGGCTGATCCAGCGGTTCGGCGCGCATGGGGTGATCTGCGCCGGGGCCGGGCTGGCGGCGTTCTGCGCGGCGGTGAACCTGGGGTTCGATCCGTGGTTCTCCACCTTCATGGTGGCGTTGATGCTGCTCGGGCTGGGATGGAATTTCATGTTCGTCGGCGCGACCGCGCTGCTTGCCACCGCGCATGATCCGCACGAGCGGGTGCGGGTGCAGGCGACCAACGATTTCATCGTGTTCGGGTCGGTGGCGCTGTCGATCCTGGCGTCCGGCGCGATCGAGGCGACGGCGGGATGGCGGACATTGAACCTGGCGCTGCTGCCGCCGGTGGCGATCGCAGCGGGGCTGGTGGCGTGGCATTGGGTGGCGCGGGCGCGGGTGGCGGTGGTGGCGGCGGAGTAGGGGGGCCGCGACTTGCGGTTCGGGCGTCAGCCGGAAGCTGGCGTGCTCCAGTGCCCGAACCGCCGGAACCGTTCGATCCGCTCGAGGAATTTCGCCAGGCTGCGCGCACCTCCGCTTACCGCCCGGTCGGGATCCCACGACCCGGCCACGAACTCGGCCAGCAGGCCGCCGTACTCCCGCCCGACCTTGCGGCCCGATCCGACTGAAGGGACCATCCCCTCCCGGATGGCCCGCCGCCGCGACCGGCCCGCGAGACGGACCACTTCGGCCTTAGCGTCGGCGAGCGCCTCCGGGTCCTCGGGCATCGCTGCCGCGGCAAGACCGAGAAATGCCGCGAACGCTGCCCGGTCCGCGAGCAACCAGCTTTCGGTCTGGCGCACCGGCACGATCAAATTGATCCCCGCAACCCGCACGGGCACGAGGCGCGCGACCAACGCAGGCGCGCAGTCCGCATCGGCGTCCAGGTCGCGCTGCACGACCCAGGGCCCAAACCGGGCCGCCGCGACATAGCCGGCCAGTTGGCGATCGAGCCGCGCCTTGCCCCCGGTTTCATGGACCGGCCCGATCGGCAGGCCGCGTGTCTCCAGGACGCGGACCAGCACGTTGCGGTCCACGGCGCCCTCGCAGACGATCGTAACCGGCGTCAGGACACCGCTCACAGGTCGAGCAGGCTCAATTGCTCGGGCCTTGCGGGCGCGACCCGGGGCAACACCGCCTCCCCGAGGCTGACCCCGCCGTCCAGCAGCGCCCTGACCTCCGCCATCTCGTTCGCGGCGACGACCTCCGTGCCCTCCTGCTGCGGCCGCAGCAGGAAGACTTCGTCGAGCCCAATCCCCTCGTCAGCCAACAAGGCTTCGGAATGGGTGGTGACGATGATCTGGCGCCCCCTGCCGCGTTGCGCGCGGGCGAACAGGGCGGGCAGGCGGCGCACCACCGCCGGATGCAAAGAGAGTTCGGGTTCTTCGAGCAGCAGCGGTCCGCCGGGTTCCTGCAACGCCCAGAGCAGGCCGAGCAGGCGCAAGGTGCCGTCTGAGAAGCTCTCCTCGGTCTGCCAGGCGCCCTGGGGCCGCCAGTGCTGGTATTTCGCCCGGATGTGCCAGAGGCCGCGGGCGTCCTGCTGCAAGTCGATATTCTCGATCTGCGGCACCGCCACCTGAAGCGCCTTGGTGATGCGATCGAGTCGCGATTGCTGCGTGCGGCCCTTCGTTTCGGCGATCCGTTCGATCAGATCGGTCCCGAACATGCTTCCATGACGGGACGTGAGCCGGTCCGGGTCGCGGATCAACTGCGGGACGACGTGGAGATACTCCGTGCTCGCCAGGAAATCGACGAGTTCGCGGAACCCCCGGTTGGTACTGATCTGCTCGAGATGCGTCTGGGTCAGCCGGCGCGGATCGTCGAGGTCTTCCGCGCCGGGCCGGTCGAGGATCAGTGTCCCTCCCCGGGTAACCCGCTCGGTGGTGATCGTGGCCGCTTCGTTCTTTGTGCCCCGAAAGCCCAGTTCATAGCGCCACAGCGCACGGTCCGCGTCCGTCCCGATGGTGGCGACGATGCGGATTTCCGAATCGCGGCGGGCGTGCAACGCCCGCAGCGCGCTGACCCCGCCGCGCCGCGCCAACGCGGCCTGCAGCCCACCGCCGGTGGCGACAACGTCGTGCAGGAAGCGGAACACGTCGAGCAGGTTCGACTTCCCCGACGCGTTCGGGCCGACCAGGAACGCGCGCGGCGCCAGATCGAGCGCGCACAGGCCGAAATTGCGCCAGTTCTTGAGCACGAGGCGGGTGAAGCGGAGATCGGAGCGCAGGGCCATGACCACGGGAGCTTTCGGGAGATGTCGCGCATGGAACGGTGCCGGGCGGCCCGCTGGCAACAACGCGGCCGACAATGGCAAGTCCCCTGCCGGCGGGCAACAAACGGCTTGCATACCGTCCGCCGGCACGCAGGTGCGCATGACACGCCCGCCCCTCCCGTGCGATCACCACCACGCGGCCGGCCCCGACCCCGAGCAACTCCCCACCCCCGAGGCACACCTCCCCCTTGGCCAAACCCGTCCTCCGTTTCCTGTGCGCCACCTGCGGCGCCGCCACCGCCAAATGGGCCGGCCGCTGCGAGGCGTGCGGCGCCTGGAACAGCATCGCCGAGGAAGCGGTGGAGACCCGCCCCGGCCCTGCCGCCAAAGCCGCGCCCGGCCGCTCGGTCGAGATCGTGCCGCTCACCGGCAGCACCGCGCCCCCGCCGCGCACCGAAACCGGCATGGCCGAGCTCGACCGCGTGCTGGGCGGCGGGCTGGTCGAAGCCTCCGCGGTGCTGGTCGGCGGCGATCCGGGGATCGGCAAATCCACCCTGCTGTTGCAGGCCGCGGCCAGGCTCGCCTCCGCCGGGCGCCAGGTTCTGTATGTCACCGGCGAGGAATCCATCGACCAGGTGCGCCTGCGCGCGCGCCGGCTGGGGGTCGCCGACGCCCCGCTCGGCCTCGCCGCGGCGGTGAACCTGCGCGACATCGCCGCCACCCTGGAACAGACGCCGGCCGCACTGGTGGTGATCGATTCGATCCAGACCATGTGGCTCGATTCCATCGACAGCGCCCCGGGCACCGTCACCCAGGTGCGCGCCGCGGCGTTCGAGCTGATCCGGCTGGCCAAATCGCGCGGCTTCGCGCTGGTCCTGGTCGGCCACGTCACCAAGGACGGCGCGCTCGCCGGGCCGCGCGTGCTGGAGCACATGGTCGACGCGGTGCTCTATTTCGAAGGCGAGCGCGGCCACCAGTTCCGCATCCTGCGCGCGGTGAAGAACCGCTTCGGCGCCACCGACGAGATCGGCGTGTTCGAGATGACCGACCGCGGCCTCGCCGAGGTCGCCAACCCGTCCGCGCTGTTCCTCGCCGAACGCCGCGGCAACGTCGCCGGCAGCGCGGTGTTCGCCGGGCTGGAGGGCACGCGGCCGGTGCTGCTGGAAGTGCAGGCGCTGCTGGCGCCGAACGCGGGCGGGGCGCCGCGGCGATCGGTGATCGGCTGGGACAGCGGGCGGCTGTCGATGCTGCTCGCGGTGCTGGAAACCCGCTGCGGACTGCGGCTATCGGCCTCGGACGTATATCTGAACGTCGCCGGCGGCTTGCGGGTGACCGAGCCGGCGGCCGATCTGGCGGTGGCGGCGGCGATCGCCTCGGCGGCGTCCAACCGGCCGACCCATCCGGGCACGGTCTATTTCGGCGAGGTGGGGCTGTCGGGCGAGGTGCGCCAGGTGGCGCAGGCGGAGGCACGGTTGAAGGAAGCCGCCAAGCTCGGCTTCGACACCGTCTGCCTGCCGCGCCGGCTGGCCCGCGGCGGGCGCGCCGCGGCGGCCCCGCCCGGGCTGCGGCTGGACGAGCTCGGCCACCTTGCCGATCTGGTAGCGCATTTCGTCGACGATTCTGGGGGGACCGAGCCGGAGAGCTGAAACGAACGCGCGCCGGCGCGGCGGGTCTTGTTCCCAGAACGGGAACGGCCTATGTTCGGCCCATATGCGCGTCATCAAGCAGGCGACCCTGCGGATCTTCTGGGACCGGCATCCGGAGACCGCCCAGCCGCTGCGTGCCTGGTACGACGCCGTTTCTCACGCGGACTGGCACGGCATGAACGACGTTCGCGCGACTTTCCCCAAGGCCGTGCCGCTGAACGCCGAGCGGGTCCGCTTCCCCGTCCTGGGCGGGAACTATCGGCTGATCGCGGCGATCCACTTTCCGTCCCGGGTGGTATGGATCAAGTTCATCGGCACGCACGCCGCCTACGACCGGATCGACGCCCTGACCGTCGATCGACCGTGAGGATTTGCCCATGACTTTCGCGCTCCGCCCGATCAGGACCGAAGCCCAGTACGCGGCGGCGCTCGCCGAGTTGGCCCGGCTGTGGACCGCCGCCTCGGGCACACCCGACGCCGATCGGCGCGATCTGCTCGCGACCCTGCTCGGCCAGTATGAGGATTGCCACGCCCCCATCGATCCGCCGGACCCGGTGGAGGCGATCCGGTTCTATATCGACCAGGGTCGCCTGACCCAGGCGGAGCTGGCCCGCCTGCTCGGCTCGCGCGCGCGGGCCAGCGAAATCCTCGCGCGCCGGCGCCGTCTCACCGTGGAAATGATCTGGCGGCTGCACACCGCGGTGGGCATCCCGCTGCGTAGCCTGGCCCGCCCGTACCGGCTACCCCCGCGCCGCGCCGCGGCGGAGTCGAGGGGGCAGCCTGCCGCCGCCCCCGCTGCGACGTGACGTGGGGGCACGTCGCGCGAGGTCCGTGCCCCTTGATAATACCGAAAAAATGCCCGCGGGCCGCGGAAAGCGCCTAACGACCTGAGCGATGCCGACCCGCCGTCCTTGACCGGTCCGATCGCCTGCCACGCGCTTGCGGTGGCTGACGTCCGGCCCGGATCCGATTCGGCCCGTGCGTCGGGACGCCTTCGCTTGGCCCGGCGCCGCCGCTCCGATACACCAGCGCCGGACTTCGGAGGCGCGGGATGACCTGGGTGGACGTCGCGATCCTGGGGGGACTAGGCGTCTCCGCCCTGATCGGCCTGCTGCGCGGCTTCGTGCGGGAAGTGCTGGGGATCGCCGCCTGGGTCGGCGCCGGGGCGATCGCCGTCTGGGCGCATCCCGTGCTGACGGCGCAGGTGCGCGACTGGTTGCCGAACGACCCATCCCTCGCCAGCCCGATCGCCTTCGCCGCGGCGTTCCTGGTTTCCCTGGTAGTATTGCTGATCATCACCCATCTGATCGCCAAGGGCGTGCACCGGGTCGGACTGGGCAGCCTTGATCGCAGCCTTGGGCTGCTGTTCGGCTTGGCACGGGGTGCAGCGCTGGTGGTGCTGGCCTATATCCTGGCCCAGATGGTGATCCCGATCGACCAATGGCCGCCGGTAGTACAGGCTTCCCGTGCCGTGCCCTTCGCCTATCAGGGGGCCGTCTGGGCGGTCGACTGGCTGCCGGAGGCCGAACGCCCGCGGATCAGCGCGCCCGCGGCCGCGGAAGTGCCGACGGTCGAGACCCTGCTGCGGGCGCTTCCCCGCGGCATGGCACTGAGCCGCCGCGGCGGCGCGCCGAGCCAGAACCAGGAGAGCCGATGATGACCGCGCCCGTTCCCGCCGGCCCCTGTGCTTCGGCCGCCCCCTCCGCTCCCGCGGATGACCAATCTCGCGCCGCTGCCGCGGACGAACACTTTCGCGCCGCTGCCGCGGACGAACACTTTCGCGCCGCTACCGCGGACGAACACTTCCGCGCCGCTACCGCGGACGAACACTTCCGCGCCGCTGCCGCGGACGACGACCACTTCCACGACGAATGCGGCGTCTTCGGCGTCTGGAACACGCCGGACGCGGCGGCGGTCACCGCGCTCGGCCTGCACGCGCTGCAGCACCGGGGGCAGGAATCCACCGGGATCGTCACCTTCGACGGCGCCCGCTTCCACTCCCACAAGGGGCTCGGCCTGGTGGGCGACAATTTCAGCAATGCCCGCGTGATCGCCTCCCTGCCCGGGCGGATCGCGATCGGCCACAACCGCTACGCCACCACCGGCGAGACCATCCTGCGCAACGTCCAGCCGCTATACGCCGATTTCGAGTTCGGCGGCTTCGCGGTGGCGCACAACGGCAACATCACCAACGCGCACCTGCTGCACCGCGCCCTGGTCCGCCGCGGCTGCCTGTTCCAATCGACCACCGATTCGGAAGTCTTCGTCCACCTGATCGCGATCAGCCTCTATTCCACCGTGGTCGATCGGCTGATCGACGCGCTGAAACAGGTGGTCGGCGCCTATTCGCTGGTCGCGCTGTCGAACGAGGCGCTGATGGGCTGCCGCGACCCGCTCGGCGTCCGCCCGCTGATCCTGGGGCGCATCCACGGCAGCGAGGGCGCCGGCGGCTGGGTGCTGGCATCGGAAAGCTGCGCGCTCGATATCGTCGGCGCCGATTTCGTCCGCGACGTGGAACCCGGCGAGATCGTGGTCATCAACGACCAGGGGGTGCGCAGCATCAAGCCGTTCTCGCGCGTGGCGGAGCGGTTCTGCGTGTTCGAATACATCTACTTCGCTCGCCCGGATTCGGTGATGGAGGGCACGCCCGTCTATGCCGCGCGCAAGCGGATCGGCACCGAGCTGGCCCGCGAATCCGCCGTCCCCGCCGACGTGATCGTGCCGGTGCCCGATTCCGGGGTGCCGGCGGCGATGGGGTATTCGGCCGAAAGCGGCATCCCGTTCGAGCTCGGCATCATCCGCAACCACTACGTCGGGCGCACGTTCATCGAACCGACCGACCACATCCGCAACCTCGGCGTGAAGCTCAAGCACTCCGCCAACCGCGCCATCCTGGCCGGGCAGCGGGTGGTGCTGGTCGATGATTCGATCGTGCGCGGCACCACCAGCCGCAAAATCGTGGAAATGGTGCGCGCGGCCGGGGCGAGGGAAGTGCACATGCGCATCTCCTCACCGCCCACTACGCATTCCTGCTTCTACGGGATCGACACGCCGGAACGCAGCAAGCTGCTGGCGGCGCGCTTCAGCGTGGAGGAGATGGCGCGCCAGATCGGCGCCGACAGCCTGGCCTTCGTGTCGATCGACGGGCTGTATCGCGCGCTCGGCAAGCCGGGGCGGGACGCCGACGCGCCGCATTATTGTGATGCGTGCTTCACCGGGGACTACCCGATCGCGCTGCCCGACCAGGGCGACAACGCCGACCGTCAGCTCAGCCTGCTGTCGGAGGAGCGCTGATGGCCGCAAAACCCGGGCCGCTGGCCGGGTCGGTGGCGCTGGTGACCGGCGCAAGCCGCGGGCTGGGTGCCGCGGTGGCGGTGGAGCTGGCACGACACGGCGCGCATGTGGTGCTCACCGCGCGCACCCAGGGCGGGCTGGAGGAGACGGACGACGCGGTGCGCGCCGTGGGCGGGGCGGCGACCCTGCTGCCGCTCGACCTGGCCGAGGCCGACACGATCGACGCCATCGGGCCGAGCCTGTTCGAACGCTTCGGCCGGCTGGACGTGCTGGTGCACGCCGCCGGGAGCCTCGGGCGGCTGACCCCGGTGCCGCATATCCTGCCGCGCGAATGGAACGACGCGGTGGCGGTGAATTTCGCCGCAGCGTGGCGACTGATCCGCACGTCGGACCGGCTGCTGCGGGCGGCTCCGGCCGGGCGCGCGGTGTTCGTGACCGCGGGGCGGGCGCGGGCGCCGAAAGCCTATTGGGGGCTGTATGGCGCGACCAAGGCGGGGTTGGAACACCTGGCGCTGAGCTGGGCGGACGAGGCGGCGGAGACGGCGCTGCGGGTCAACCTGTTCGACCCGGGACCGATGGCGACCCGGCTGCGGCGGGATGCCTATCCGGGCGAATTGCAGGACCGGCTGCCGCGGCCGGACGGGGTGGCCCCGGCGCTGGCTTCGCTCTGCCTGCCGGGCGAGACGCGCACCGGCGTGCTGGTCGCCCAGGCGGAGGCGGCAGGGGCGATGCCGGCTGGCGCGGCGGCGCCGGCTGCGTAGCGCCGGCGCGCGATCCTTTTCCGGCCGCTCCGCTGCCGGCGTGGACTTCGCCGGAACCCCGGGCCAGACTCGTGCCCATGACCATGACAATTCCCATGACCATGCAGCGTGCGCCCCTGCCACGGGCGTCCCGGCCAGGGACGCCGCCATGAGCGAAACCCACGTCATCGTCGGCGCCGGCCAGGCCGGCGGCTGGGCGGCGGTGGCGATGCGCGAGGCGGGGTTCACCGGGCGCATCCTGCTGCTCGGCGACGAACCCTACCGCCCCTACGAGCGCCCGCCGCTGTCCAAGACCGTGCTCACCGCCGCCGCGGAGCCGCCGGTATCCTGGTTCCACACCGAGGCGCGCACCGCGCAACTGGAAATCGAGCCTCTGCTCGGCGCCGCTGTCACGGCGCTCGACGTGGCGGGGCGGCGGGTCGGGCTGGCCGACGGGCGGGAGATCGGCTGGGACAAGCTGCTGCTGGCCACCGGGGGGCGGGCGCGGCGGCTGGCGGTGCCGGGGGGCGAACGGGCGCTGGTGCTGCGGACGTTGGACGACGCGCGGGCGATCCGCGCCCGGCTGGCGGGGGCGCGGCGGGTGGTGTGCATCGGCGCGGGGGTGATCGGGCTGGAAATCGCGGCCTCGGCGCGGGCGCGCGGGGCCTTGGTGACGGTGCTCGAGGCGGCGGAGCGGCCGATGGGGCGCTGCGTGTCGGCCGAGGGCGCAGCGTTCGTCGCCCGGCTGCATCGCGACAACGGCGTCGATCTGCGCTGCGGCGTGGCGGTGGCGGCGATCGAGGCGCGTGGCGACGGGACCGAGGTGGTGCTGTGTTCCGACGGCACGGCCCTGCCGGCCGATCTGGTGGTGGCGGGCGTGGGGATGGAGCGGAACCTGGCGCTGGCGGAAGCGGCGGGGCTCACGATCGACGGCGGCGTGGTGGTGGATGCCCTGACCCGCACCAGCGCCGCGGATGTGTTCGCCGCCGGCGATCTGGCGGCGTTCCCGCATCCGCTGTTCGGGCGGCTGCGGCTGGAATCCTGGCGGCACGCGCAGAACCACGGGATTGCGGCGGGCCGGGCGATGGCCGGAGCGGGCGCGCCCTACGACGACGTGCCGTGGTTCTGGACCGACCAGTTCGGGGTGAATGTGCAGGTGGCCGGGCTGCCGGCGCTGGCGACGCGGACGGTGGTGCGGGTGGATGCGCCGCCGGTGTTCGTCGCGGTGCATCTGGCGGCGGACGGGCAGGTGGTGGGCGTGACGGCGGCGAATGCGCCGCGGGAGATCCGGGCGGGGATGGCGCTGATCCGGGCTGGGCAGCCGGTGGATGCGGCGCTTGTGGCGGATGCGGGAGTGGCGTTGCAGGGGCTGCTGGCCGCGCGGTAGCCGGCGCTCCTGCGGCTCCGGCGCGGGAAGCCGCGTGCCGGGCCGGCGGGTTTCAGCGCGTGGGCTTCGCCGCGGCCGCCGTGCCGTTCGCGGCGGGCCGCATCGGCGCCGGCGGCGGCGGGCGGGTCGTGATCCGGGTCGTGGTGTTGATCCCGCCTTTCACGACATAGCCCTCAGTCAGTGGCTTGACCTTGCCGAACATGTCCGTCGCCGTTGCGGTGTGCTTTGCCATCCTGGGGCATCCTCGGAGGGGCGGAGTGATCGTACGGAAATTCGATATGGATGCTGTCCGGAGCCCGGGCAAGGTAGAGCCGCGGGACCCGGTACAGCTCCTGTCCGTCGAAATCATAGACGATCACGTCCAGCAGGACCAGTTCGCGGAGCCGGTCCGTCTCGGAGAACGTGTTGACCCATCCGGCATAGACGGACTGGTTCTGGAAGTCCCGAAAATGGACGTATTCCACCGCGGTCGCGCGGGCGTTGAAGGTGAAATCCCACACGTCCTCGTCGCCGTATTTTCGGGTGGCGCCGATCTGCTGGAGCAGCCGGGTCAGCAACTTGTAGTTCGAGACATAGAGCCACAGGACCGACAGTACCGCGCCGATCGCCAGGGCCCACAGGACCTCGCGCAGGATATCCCTGCCGATGACATCCCGGGTTGCCGCGCCGGCGAGATCGGCGATCCGGAACGAGTGTCCGAAGGCGGCGAACAGGAGAAATTCGACCGCGTAGGCGGTGATGCCGAACAGGAAGGCGCGCAGGAGGAACTCGACCGCGGTGGGTTTCACCTTGGCCGCATAGCTGGCATCGAGCCGCGCCCAGACGATGCCGGGCAGGAAAATCACGGCAAGCTGGAGAAGGAGAAGATCGATCTTCACGGCGGATCTCGATCACGGCGGAGGGCGCCGGCAGGGGACTCGCACTTGGAAAATCCTTGACGCTGGTGCGAATCGCTCTTGCCC